>NZ_JBJIAO010000030.1:0-63575 GCF_045310825.1 Mycobacterium sp. SMC-21
TTTCCGTTCGACTTGCATGTGTTAAGCACGCCGCCAGCGTTCGTCCTGAGCCAGGATCAAACTCTCCAAACAAAAACCTCGGGACAAACCCGACAGAATCCAGTTCAGAACAATCTGACCTAAACAAAAGACACCAAAAACTGGCATCAAAAAAACAACCACACCCCACAAACGGGAAAACACGAGGCATGGTCAAAAACAACAAACAAAAACCACCAAACACACTATTGAGTTCTCAAACAACACGCCCGGCCTGACCGCGCAACAAACCCGCGGCTAAAAGCCGCGGTCCGTAGTGCGGGCAGTGAGGAACTCCCAACTTAATGGGTGTTACTCTCGGATTTGGTCTTCGCTCTCCGGCGCTTGTCCGTGTCGCTCTGACCTGGAATAAGTTACGGCAGGGCTAACAGCGAGTCAAATCGCCAGGTCAGCGGAGCGTTTCCCCTGGTCAGAGGGGCCGTCATCCTTGGCCGGACCCGCCAACCCGCCGTACCCCGGCGATGTGGCGCTTGCCACGCCGCAACACCAGCCAGCGTTCACCGAGAAAGTCCGTCGGCTGTGGTACCCACTCGTCGCTTTCGACGCGCGCGTTGTTCACGTAGACGCCGCCTTCTGCCACCGTCCGGCGCGCTTCCCCACGACTCTTGGACAGCCCCGTCGCAACCAACAGGTCGGTGATCCCATCGGGACCACCTGGCGTCAGCTCGGCGACCTGGCCATTGCTGGCCTCGGTCAGCGCTGCCGAGAGCGTCGACTCGTCGAGATCCGCGAGCTCGGCGCGTCCGAACAGCGCCTGACTGGCCAGTTCGACGGCGTCGGTCGCCGCCTGGCCGTGCACCAACGTGGTCAATTCCCGGGCCAGCCGGCGTTGCGCCGCGCGCTCGTGGGGCCGCTCCGCGGTGGCGGTCGCGAGTTCACCGAGCTCATCGGCGGACAGGAAGGTGAACCAGCGCAGGTAGCCCACGACATCGGCGTCGGCCGCGTTCACGAAGTACTGGTACCAGGCATAGGGGCTGGTCAGCTCGGGGTCGAGCCACAGATTGCCGCCGCCGGTCGACTTGCCGAACTTCTTGCCGTCGGCCGAGGTGACCAGCGGAACCGTCAGCGCATGCGCGGTCGCACCCAGTTTCTGGCGCACCAGCCGGACGCCCGCGATGATGTTCCCCCACTGGTCAGAACCACCGACCTGCAGGCTGCAGCCGTGCTTCTTGTACAGCTCCACGAAGTCATTGGCCTGCAGGAGCATGTAGCTGAACTCGGTGTACGAGATCCCGTCGCCTTCGAGGCGCCGCTTGATGGTGTCGCGATCGAGCATGACGTTGACCGAGAAGTGTTTGCCCAGGTCACGAAGGAATTCGATGGCCGACATCGGCCCGGTCCAGGACAGGTTGTTCTCGACGATCGCACCATTGCCCGAATCGTTGAACTCGACGAACCGCTCGAGCTGGCCGCGGATACGTTCGGCCCAGTCCGCCACGGTGTCGGCGGTGTTCATCGTCCGCTCACCGTTGTCGCGGGGATCGCCGATCATGCCGGTGGCACCACCGGCCAGCACGATCGGCCGGTGTCCGGCCTGCTGGAATCGCCGCAGCGTGAGCAGCGGAACCAGGTGTCCCGCGTGCAGGCTGGGTGCGGTCGGGTCGAAGCCGGCATAGAGAGTGAGCGGTCCATCGGTGGTCGCGGCGGCGAGCGCTTCGCGGTCGGTCGATTGCGCGATCAGGCCGCGCCAGTCCAGTTCATCGAGAATGCCAGTACTCACGACGTCGATCTTCCCCTATCGCAGGTCACCGACCGTCATCAGTCGCTCTCCCCCGGTGCGGGCGCCCGGGGACTGCGCCGGTAGTTCGACACCTCGGGGGTACCCGGCAACCAGAATCGCCAGGCCCGGTCGGCGGCCTGACTAACCCCCACGCGCGGCCCGGCGCTGCCCTCCTGTGGCGGGTTGAGTTCGATCCGGACCGGCGATTGCCGATCAAACAGGTCAATACCGATGTCCGCCAACGTGATTCCGAGCGCCTCGCACAGGTTGCCCGGGCCCCGGGCGTATGCGAGGGGCATGATGCCGGCGCGCCGCCGGCCCGCGGCGACACCACAACCGTCGACCACGCGGGCCGCACGGAGCAACACGGCACCCGCCACCCCGTCGGTGCAACACACGACGTTGGCGCACACATGGATTCCGTGACTGCGGTACGTGTACAAGTACCCGGCCGGCCCGAACATCACCGCACTCCGGGGCGTCGGCCCGCGGTACGAGTGCGCAGCCGCATCCGGCCAGGGCCCCGACGGCGGGCCGCCATAGGCCTCGACTTCCACCACGGTGGCGACCACGTCCCGGCCGTACAACGTGGCACCGAGCAGCCGCCGAGCCGCGGTGACCGGATCGACGGCGAGTGACTCGGCGCTCATGGCCTGCCATTCTGCCCCGTCCGGCGCCGGCCATTGACATGCCCACGCCACGAGCGGATTATTCACCATATGATGAGTTCATCGAATGGTGAATTACTCGATCAGCGCTCTGACGTGGCGATTCGGATCGAGAACCTGACCGTCGTCCGCGGTAATCGGCGCGCGATCGACGACGTATCCCTGCAGGTTCGGCGCGGCAGCATCACGGGATTGCTCGGTCCGTCCGGCTGCGGCAAGACCACCCTGATGCGTGCCATCGTCGGCACCCAGATCATCACGAGCGGCACGGTCACGGTCCTCGGGAAGCCGGGCGGATCGGCAGATCTGCGTCGGCGCGTGGGATATGTGACCCAGGAGCCGACGGTGTACAACGATCTGCGCGTCATCGACAACGTGCGGTATTTCGCGGCGCTGACAGGCTCGAGCAAGACCGCGGCCGACGAGGCGATCGCTGCCGTCGGCCTGCAAGATCATCGAACGGCGTTGTGCGGCAACATGTCCGGCGGGCAGCGGACGCGCGCCTCACTGGCCTGCGCATTGGTGTCCAAACCTGACCTGCTGGTGCTCGACGAACCGACGGTCGGCCTGGACCCGGTCCTGCGGGTCGACCTCTGGGACCAGTTCGACCGACTGGCCCGCGGCGGCACCACCCTGCTGGTGTCCAGCCACGTGATGGACGAGGCCGATCACTGCGGCGAACTGCTGCTGATGCGCGACGGCCGCTTGCTCGCTCACACCACGCCCACCCAACTACGAGAGGACACCGGATGTTCATCGCTGGAGGAAGCGTTCCTGACCATCATCCGGCGCAGCACCGCGGCCAGAGCCGGTTGACGCTGCAGCCCTACCTGGCCACGACGGCCCGCATCCTGCGTCAGCTCGCCGCCGATCATCGCAGCATGGCGATGATCCTGGTGGTGCCGAGCGCCGTCATCACCTTGATGTACTTCATGTTCGACGATCTGCCGCACCGTCCTGGCACGCTGTCGCCGTTCAACAACGCCTGTCTGATCCTGCTCGGCGTCTTCCCGCTGATCGTGATGTTCCTGATCACCTCGATAACCATGCAGCGCGAAAGGGTTTCGGGCACATTGGAACGGATCCTCACCACTCCCCTGCGCCGGCTGGATCTGCTGGCCGCCTACGGATCGGCATTCTCGGTGGCCGCCGCCGCCCAGGCGACGCTGGCCTGCCTGGTGTCGTTCTGGTTCCTCGGGTTCGACACCGCGGGCAGCCCCGCCCTGGTCTTCCTGATCGCGATCATCAACGCGGTGCTGGGCGTCGGTCTGGGTCTGCTGTGCAGTGCCTTCGCACGCACCGAGTTCCAGGCCGTGCAGTTCATGCCGGTGGTGATCGTCCCGCAGTTGCTGTTGTGCGGCATCATCGTTCCCCGCGAAATGCTGCCCGACTGGTTACGGTGGATCAGTGACGCACTGCCCGCGACCTACGCGCTCGAGGCCCTCCAACAGGTGGCCGACCACGCCGACATCACCAGCACCACGATGCGCGACATCGTCATCGTGATCGCGTTCGCAGTCGTCACCATGTGCCTGGCCGCCGCGACCCTGCGCCGCCGGACCCCATGACCGCGACACAGCCGCGGCCGCGCCGCAAGCCGCCAGGCCGGCCCAGCGGAACGTCGGACACCAAGGAGACGATCCTGGCGTGTGCGCGGGACCTGTTCGCCCGCAACGGTTTCAACAACACATCGGTGCGGGCGATCGCGTCCGCCGCCGGTGTCGACGCGGCGCTGGTGCATCACTATTTCGGAACGAAGCAGCAGCTCTTCGCCGCGGCGGTGCACATTCCCATCGACCCGCAGATGGTGCTCGGTCCGTTGCGGGACACCCCTGTCGACGAACTCGGCCGCACCTTGCCGTCGCTGTTGTTCCCGATCTGGGACTCCGAGCTCGGCGTCGGGTTCATCGCGGCGCTGCGCTCGATGCTCGCGGGCGACGATGTCAACCTGATCCGCATCTTCCTGGAAGACGTCATCACCGCCGAAGTCGGTGCGCGCGTTGACAATCCACCCGGCACGGGACGAATCCGCGTGCAGTTCGTCGCTTCCCAGTTGATCGGCGTCGTGATGGCCCGCTACATCCTGCAGCTGGAACCGTTCAGATCGCTTCCGGTGCACCAGATCGCGGAGACGATCGCGCCGAACCTGCAGCGCTACCTCACCGGCGAGCTGCCGGCGCTGGACTAACGCTGGGCGGCGGCGAGCAGTCGCTGGTGCTCGGCGTCGTCAGTGACGTCAACTGCCTCGTCGATGAGCAGCACCGGTACCCCGCCGTCGATGCGGTACGCCCTGCGCAACCGCGGGTTGTACAGGCATTCGTCTCCGACCAGCAGCAACTCACCGCGGTCCTGCGGGCACACCAAAATCGCGCGCAATGCCTCGTCGATCACCGCGCGTCAGCCACCCAACGGAATCTGCGAGCCACCGGTACCCGGCACCAGGCCGGGCGGCAGGCCACCCGGGCCACCGATGACGATGGGGTTCTGCGGCTTCGCGCCGGCGGCGCGGGCCTGATTGCGCTTCTGGAACTTCACCGTGTCCTGCAGCGCGTGGATCAGCGGCACCTGGTTGGGACGCTGGTCGAGCGCCGCCTCGATATCGGCGAGGTTGCCCCGCGACGGCCCGAAGCCCTGGGCACGCAGCTTGAGCGACGTGTGCAGCAGCTTCGCGAGGTCGCCGCCACTGGCGCCGATGTCGTACTCGGCGTCGAGGTCGTCGAGGATGTCGGCGTGTGCCGCGGCAGGAGTGAGCAGCATCCCGGCAGCCACGGCTCCCGCCAGAATCGCGCCGGCAACACCACGCCGCCCGCGGCTGGTGTGTGACGTCATGCGTTCTCCATTCGATATCTGCGCCCGACGGCGTGAACCCCGACTGACAAACTGCAGCCTAACAGCGACGACCGGTACCGGCAGGCTGTCACGACAGACTGCTCGCTCCGGTCAGCTCGGCATGGGCAGCCTCGGTGAACGGCACAAACGCGTCGCTGTCGACGTCGAACTGCCACGAGTTGTCCGTCGATTCCGGCACGCCGGCGGCACGCAACTCGGCGAGCACCGGCCGGTACGAGGCGTTCAGCTTCAGCTCCGGCACCACATGGATGAGGTCCGGCTCCACCCCGACCGGCAGATCGGCCAACGCCTCACGGAGTTCGGCCGGCAGGACACTGCCACCCGGACGCAGGCTCAAGGCCGTCACCGCCAGCTCCCGATCACCGACCGGCACCCGGTAGGTGACGGCGATGTCGACGGCGTCGAGGCGGCCCAGCGCATTGCCGACCTCCTTGCCGAACACGGCGCCGCGCGGGGTGCGGATGACCGAACGGCGGTTGTCGACCATCCAGTAGTCGCCGTCGTCGTCCCGGCGGAACAGGAACTCGGTGGACACCCAGGTGTCCCCCGGCGCGAAGACACCGCGCTTGACGGCGGCAGTCGGGTCGACGGGTCCACGCGGCTTGGCCAGCAGGACGCCCACCTCGTTGGGTTCGGCGCGCACCACGAAACCGTCGTCGCCCTCGAGGATCAGGTCGTCGTCGACGTCGTAGGCGGCCAACGCGATCTGACCGCCACCCGGCAGTGGCCGGCCCTCGCTGCCGATCTTGGCGCCAGACACGTTGGCCAGCACGGCCTGACCGTCGGTGGTGGTGAAGAACTCCAGGACGTGTGCGGGCTGGAACGCCTCTTCCACGCGGCGCCACAACCCGGCCGGCATACCCGAGCCGATGAACAGGCGCACGGGGTGCGTTCCGTTGATCACGAACGACGGGTCATCGATGACGTCGCGCAGCATCGCCCAGGTGTAGGACACCACGGTGACGCCGTACTGCCGCAGTTCGTGCACGAAGCGCTCGGGCCGCAGACCCCGGGACAGCGCGATGCGCGCACCGCCGACGACCGCGCCGCCGAGCGAGACCAGCAGGCCCGACTGGTGGTGCAGCGGGGTGAGGCAGTAGACGGTGTCGCCGCGGCCCAGGTTCGCTGCCGATGCGGTGCCGAATGCCGAGAGCGCCCAGCGGAAGTTGGTGATCTGCCGGGCCACCAGCTCGCCGCCGACGTTGGCGAACGCGACGTAGGCGAGGTCCTGCGCGTAACCCGGGTTGGGCCGGTACCAGCCGGGCAGCTCGACGACGTCGGGGTCGATCTGCTCCATGTCGATGACGTCGGCGTCGTCGGACACGTGCAGGTCACGGTTCTCGCCGCCGCCGAGCACCAGGACGCGGGTCCGCAGCTGTCGCGCGGCATCCAGGTTGGCCGGGTCGGAGATGATGTCGGTGACGCCGCCGAGGCGGGCCGCGACGGCCAGGTCGGCGTCGGGCGGCATCAGCACGGCCACTGCGCCGAGGCGCGACAGCGCCGCGATGGCGACGAGCGCGCTGGGGCGGGTCTCCATCAGCACGCCGACCCGAACGCCTTGTCGGACACCGACTTCGATCAGACCGCGCACGACGTTGTTGATGCGGCGGTCCACGGCCTCATAGGTGTGCACGCGGCCGTCGAACAGCAGGAACTCACCGTCCGGCGCGCCTTGGGCCTGCTCGCAGATGATGCGGCCCAACGAGATTCGCGTGTGGTCGTTGATCTGGCCGAGACGGGCCAGCCGCGGCAGGGTCCGGACGGTCTCGATGGCCAGCGCGCGCGTCGACTTGCCGGCCGTCACCACGGCGTCGGCCGCGGTGTTGGCCAGGCTGAATGCCATCTCCGTCGCGGCGGCGGCCCCGTGGGCCACGCGGATGGCCAACGGCACCGACTCGCGCGGCAGCTCGGACTGCAACGGCATCGGGACCACGTCGGCCGGCATCGGTCCGCCGGCGTCGAGCCACTTGACCCACGACGCGACCGTCGGCCAGCTCTGGCTGGCGGCCTTGGAACCCACGACGAGACCGAAATGCCCGACACGGATGAGGTATTCGTAGACGTCGGCCTCCGGTGCGGCGCGCTTGATGCCGCGCACCGCGGCGGGCTGACCGATGTCGTCGACCTCGCCGACCACGGCGAGGACCGGGCAGGTGATGTCGGACAGCGTCACCAGATTGCCGTGGATGGCGAACCCGCCGGTCATCATGCGGTTGTGCGCGATGAACTGCTTGAGCAGCTCTGCGATGGCCGGGCCGGACCAGGCGATCCAGCCCTCGCTGGCCAGGAACCGGCGCTGCTGCTCGCGCGGCAACAGCGCTTCACGATCATGCAGCTGGCGCAGGAAGTCGAGGCGCGACTGCGCGGTCTTGATCGGGTCCAGCATCTGGAAACCGTTGCGCGCCAACCACCCCGGGATGTTCAGTCGGCTGAAGACATGGTCGGCCATGAAGTCGGCGACGCCGGATGCCAGGTTGGCCGGCATGTTCATCGGCAGTGCGGCCAGGGTGTCCACGGGAGACCCGAACGCGATGATGCTGGCCAGATCACGGGACTGCCGGTACGCGGCGGTCTGGTAGGCGAACATGCCGCCCTGCGAATAGCCGGCCAGATGGACGTCTTTGCCCGTGGTCGCCTTGACGGTGTCGATGGCCGCGCTGAGCCCCACCACGTGGTCGGCGAGGTTGCGGTCCATGCCACCCTCGACCTGATCCGGCGAGCCGAAGTCGATGACCCACGGGTCCAGGCCCGCGGCGTGCAGGATGCCGACCGCGCCGTCGTCGCGCGTCACGTCCCACATGTCGGCGGACATCATCATCGGATGCACCATCAGTACCGGCGAGCCGGCCGGCGCCGCACCCGGACGGGCGTCGGGCGGGAAGTAGCGCCGCAGGCGGTACATCGGCACGCTCTCGACGATCTGGAACGGCGACGGCACGGCGCCGGTCTCCAGCCCGCCGTAGCGCAGCACTTCCAGGCCGTTTTGCGCGGTAGCTACCAACCGCTCCACCGGCCCGGTGATCACCGAAAAATCCACCACCGGGTACTCCCTTTTGGTCAAATAAGTACAAATCCCCCTGATTACGACGCCATCATGGCACAACGCGCTGGTTACCTCGTGGTTACGGCGTGGCAGGGGCACCCGCGACCGACGCCTAGAATCTGCGCCTGATGGCGCATCTATTGGGGGCCGAAGCCCTGCATCTGGAATTTCCGACCCGTGTGGTTTTCGATTCGCTGACGGTCGGGATCGAGGAGGGCGACCGAATCGGCATCGTCGGCCGTAACGGCGACGGCAAATCCAGTTTGCTGGCAATGCTGGGCGGCCGGCTCAAGCCCGACTCCGGGCGGGTGACGGTACGCGGCGGCGTCCGGATCGGGATGCTCGACCAGGCCGACACCCTCGACCACACCGACACCGTCGGGCACGCCGTCGTCGGCGACGTTCCCGAGCACGAGTGGGCGGGTGATCCCCGCGGCCGCGACGTCATCGCCGGGTTGCTCGGCGACCTCGACTGGAATGCGGTGATCGGCACGCTGTCGGGCGGACAGCGCCGCCGCGTGGCCCTGGCCCGTCTGCTCGCCGGCGACCACGACGTCCTGATCCTCGACGAGCCGACCAACCACCTCGACGTCGAGGCGATCACGTGGCTGGCGGCGCATCTGAAGAAGCGGTGGGCCGCCAACGCCGGCGGCCTGCTCGTCGTCACCCACGACCGGTGGTTCCTCGACGAGGTCTGCACGGCGACGTGGGAGGTGCACGACCGCATCGTCGAGCCGTTCGAGGGCGGCTACGCGGCGTACATCCTGCAGCGCGTCGAACGGGACCGGCAGGCGGCCGCCAGTGAGGCACGGCGGCAGAACCTGGCCCGCAAGGAGCTCGCGTGGCTGCGCCGCGGTGCACCCGCGCGGACGTCGAAGCCGAAGTTCCGCATCGACGCCGCCAACGCGCTGATCGCCGACGTGCCCGAGATCCGCGACAAGGTGGCGCTGCAGTCGCTGGCGGTGACCCGGCTGGGCAAGCAGGTCGTCGACATCCTGGACGCGTCGGTGACCTACGGCGACCGGCAGGTGCTGCAGGACGTCGAGTGGCGGATCGCCCCCGGCGAGCGCACGGGCATCCTCGGCGTCAACGGCGCCGGCAAGTCGACGCTGCTCGGATTGATCGACGGCTCGGTCGAGCCGACCGAGGGCCGGGTCAAGCACGGCAAGACGGTGCAGATCGCCACGCTGACCCAGGGTGTGGACAAGCTGGCCGAGCATCTCGACGAACCCGTACGTGTGGTGCTCAGTCGGCTGGCCACGACGTACACCTTCGGATCCGGTTCCAAGGCACAGGAACTCAGCCCGAGTCAGCTGCTGGAGCGCCTCGGCTTCGCCAGCGCGCAGCTGTCCACGCCGGTGCAGGATCTGTCCGGTGGGCAGCAGCGCCGGCTGCAGCTGCTCCTGATCCTGCTCGAACAGCCCAACGTGCTGATCCTCGACGAGCCGACCAACGACCTGGACACCGACATGCTGGCGGCCATGGAGGACCTGCTGGACTCGTGGCCCGGCACGCTGATCGTCGTCAGCCACGACCGGTACTTCCTCGAGCGCGTCACCGATCAGCAGTTCGGCATCCTCGGTGGCCGGTTGCGGCACCTGCCCGGCGGGGTCGACGAGTACCTGCGCCTGCGAGCGACGCACGCGGCCCAAACCGGTACCGCCGCAGCCAAACCGGCCGCGGCGGCGCCTGAGGGGCTGTCCGGTGCCGAGCTGCGCGCGGCGCAGAAGGAACTGTCCGCCATCGAACGGCGGCTGGAGAAGCTCGCCGGCCAGATCGACACCGCACACCAGCGTCTGGCCGAGCACGACCAGGGCGACTACGAAGGGCTGCAACGTCTTACCGGCTCGCTGCGCGAGCTCGAAGGCGAAGTGACCGAGCTGGAGGAACGCTGGATGGAACTCTCCGAGGAAGTTCAGTAGCTGAACGTGGTGGCCGGCTCGTCGCCGATCCACTGCCACAGCGGGACGGTGCCGCCGAGGTCGGCGTTGGTCAGAATATTCTCTGCGTCAAGGGCTTTGGCGTTGAAGCAGATCGGGCAGATGAGGAACCTGCCGCCGGCGGCTTCGTAACGGG
Source organism: Mycobacterium sp. SMC-21 (assembly GCF_045310825.1). Classification (NCBI taxonomy): domain Bacteria; kingdom Bacillati; phylum Actinomycetota; class Actinomycetes; order Mycobacteriales; family Mycobacteriaceae; genus Mycobacterium; species Mycobacterium sp. SMC-21. The sequence continues at coordinate 10,397 of NZ_JBJIAO010000030.1, forward strand.
CCATGAGATCCGGCAGCGGCGGGCAGCCGTCGCAGGCGACGCCGAGCGCGAATCCGGGCTGGCCCAGCCGCACGGCTTCCTTCGCCAGGAACATCATGGTCGGGTGTCCCTGTTCGGCCGCGCCGACCGCCATCAGCAGGGCGATGGTGACCTTCTCGGCGTCCTCGAGACCGGTGGTGAGGCTGATCGCCACTTTCGAGCTCATGAGCGGTTCTCCTTCGATTCGGACTGAAATCCTGAGCACAGCAAGTCGATTGAATGGATGCGGTCATCGGCGGCGGCGAACATGCGTTGCTCGACGATCTTGACGGCGGTCGGGTCTCCGGGCGGCGACGTAAGGACCCGCCAGCTCAGCGCGATGCGGTCGCCGACGCGGCCGACGGAAGCGTCGACCAGTTCGAAGGTTCCGGCACCGAACCAGTGCCGGAAGCGGCCGACGGTGTCGCCGGCCCCGGTCACGTCGACGAGGCCGGGCGGAATCAGGGCGCGGAAATGTACGTCGGGATCAAGGCATTCGGCCAGCGCGGTGAAATCCTGGCCGGCGAAGGCCTCCAGGAAGGCGCCCGCCACCGCCCATCCTGTGCCGGTGTCGTTGTTCATGTATCGGTTCTACGGCCCGCCGACACCCGGGCACATCGGGTGAATACCCGATCTATTCGGCCGCGCTGACCAGCCCGTGGCGCATGGCGAACATCGCGGCGGCGCCGCGGGTCGACACCCCGATCTTGGTGTAGATGTGTTCGACATGGGTGCCGACGGTGCGTGGGGTGATCGAAAGATGTTGGGCGATCTGCCGATTGGACGAACCACGGACCAGTAGCTCGAGGACTTCGAGTTCGCGGCCGGTCAGGCCGGCGACGAGTGGGGTACGGCGGCCGGGCCGGCAGCCCGCGGCGGTCAGCACCGCTCCGACCGCGGCGCCGTCGAGCCGCCCTGCGGTGACCTCCGCGCGCAGGGCCTCGGCGCGGTCGGCGAGTGCCAACGCGGTCCGGTGCGGGCGATCCTCGCCGAGTGCCTGGTAGACCGCCGCGGCAGCCAGCAGCCGGGCCGGCGCCGGGATCGCCGTGCCGGTGAGCCCGCGTGGGTACCCGCTGCCGTCCATGCGTTCGTGGCCGGCCGCGGCGACCGCGCCGATCTCGCACAGCCGCGGCTGCCGGCACAGCACCCGTTCGGTGAGATACGGGACGGTGCGAACGCGCTCGCGTTCGGCAATGGTCAAGGGACCCGGCTTGTTCCAGATGCCCGTCGAGACACCGATGGCCCCGATCCGGTGTACCAACGCCGCGCGCTCGGCGAGAGCGACGTCGTCGGTACTGAGTCCGGCAACTGTGGCCGCTGCCGTGGCGAGTTCGGCGACGCGGCGTGAATAGCCCAGGAACCAAGGCGATTTCAGGTCGGCGTAGTCGGCGAAGACCCGCAGCACCGCGGTCAATTCGGCGTCGGGGATGGTGCAATCGAGCGACGCACAGCCCCCGATCACCGAGCCCCAGGCGTCGACGGTGTCGAGTCCCCCGAAAATCTCGTCGGACCGGGCACAGCACACGTCCACCAGCTCGGGGTCGAACTCGGTCCCCTGGCGGCTGCGCAGCATCGCCAGCGCGCCGTCGACGCCGCCGCTGCGGTGGTGCACCTCGGCGTCGTCGGCGATGTGCACGACGCGCATCACCGGCTGGATCTGCGTACCCTGGGCCCGGCCCGGCACACCCTTGCCGTCCCAGCGCTCGAAGGCGTCGAGCAGTGCGTCGCGCACCTCGGGCGGCAGGTCCAAGCGGTCCGCGATGTCGCTGGCCGTCTGACAGTGGCTGACAAACAGTTTCGGCATATCGGCGACGCCCTGGGCCAGGAACCGGCCGACCATGGTGATGCGCTGCAACGCCGGCTGCCCTTGCGCGAGGTGTCCCAGCAGAAAGCGGGCCATGCCGGGTCCGGCCTTGTCCACCTGGTAGCTGTCGGCCCGCATCTGCAGGTCGTCACCGAACCAGTGCGCCAGCTCGTGCGAGTCGGCAACACATCCCATCCAGGCCAGTAGCGACACGTAGAAGGCAGCGGCCTGATGCTCGGGCGCCATGCCCGCGGCGGCGGCCAGGCGCGTCGCGAGGACCGTCTGGCGCAAAACATGCTCCTGCGGCTGTCCCAGACCGAGATCGGTGGCCAGCGAGAGCGAGGCGATGAGCTCCGCCAGGCGCACTTCGGGCGTCTGGGTACCGGCCATCGGCTCAGTATTGCGCCAGTTCCCTGGCGATGGTGGCCTTCCGGAGCAGAAACCCGCCCTCGTCCAACTTCTTTCGGCGCAACCAGCCGGTGACTTCGGCATTGCACTTGCTGGCGTTGCACGACCGGCACGCCGGCACCACATTGTCGAGCGTGTACCGCCCGCCGCGGGAGATGGGCTGCACGCAATCCTTCTGCAGGTCGGCGTCGTCGGCGCCGCAGTAGGCGCAGCCGCCCCAGATCTCTTGCAGGACAGCCCACTGCTGCGTCGTCAGGTCATGCTCGACCTTCGCCATCCGACGTTTGCGTCGTCTGGCGTAGACCGCGGCGCGGCTGCGAGCTGGCACCGCCCGAGCCTACGGCCGCCGACGGCCTCAGCCCTGCAGGCGGGCCCGCAGACGGCCGGCGGTGTCGGCTGCTTCAGCGGCTGGGCGCCGGCACCGTGAAGGTCGGTATGGGTGGCAATGGGCTGAACGTCGGCACCTGAATGTTGCCGGGTGACAACGGCCCCGGCTGATACGTGAAATCGACACTCGCTGCCCGGTGACCACACAACAGCACGAGCCACGCACAACCGGCGAGGAACAGCGCCGCCATGACATACCCCGACCATCGCAGACCCCGGCCGGCCAGGGCCACGACGTACTCCACACAGCGGACCCCGAACACGATCGGCAGCACCATCAGTGCAAACCACAGCGCGCCGGGCTGCGCCGCCAATCGGTAGCACGCCCATCCCAGGCCGACCGGCAGTCCCAAGCCGAGCAGCCACACCAACCAGTAGCCCGATTGCTCGGTCAGATGGTCGCCCAAGCTCACGTCGCGGTCGCTGCGAAGGCGCCCGATGGTCACCATGACGTGAGCGAGACCGGCCAGCAGGCACGCGACGATCAGTGCCTGATACCCGAGGCGTACACCATTTGGGCTCCATCCAACGATGATCAGCACAGGTGCGACCGTGGCGATGAATGCGGCCAATGCGGCCAACCCGATGCCGGCCAACGCAATCGGACCGCGCCACAGCCGCCGGGCCAGGTAACCGCGCGGAAGCTGCTTGCGCACTCGAGAGAAGGTGCGAATCCAGTGCACCAGCAGCGGCGCCATCAACACCGGGGCCAGATGACGCAACACCGACGGCGGCACCCACGCGGAGAAGAGGACCACCGCCAACGTGTAGATCCAGACGCCGCCGGCAAGCCGAGCGATGGTGCCCCACACGGTCTGCGCGAGAGTGTGCCGTGCTGCGCCGTGGGTGGGTTCGTCGACGAGAACCGCGGACAGACCCGCCACGCGCCCTCCGGCGAAAGGCCGAGCCGCGGCGGCCTCGGTCTGTAGATCAGCACTTGATGGATCGAGGCTCAATCCGGTGGCGATGAATTGCGCAGCGCGGTCGTCGCCACACCGGCGGGCCACGCGTGCTGCGGCCAAAAACAGCTCAGCGTCATGGGATTCGAGTTCCAACGCCCGATCCAGGGCCGTCCTCGCGGCACGTCGATCCGGCACCTCCGCCAGGCAGGTTGCGAGGAGCATGTGCGCGTCGGCGTCATGGGGATTCGCTTCTACAGCCTTACGGGCATATCGGACCGCGTCTGCGGTGCGGCTCGCCGAAAGGCTGACGCGCGCCAGCACCTGCAACGCCAACAGCGACGTGCCGTCTTGCGCTATCGCCGCATCTGCGGCGGCGCGCGCACGGTCCAGATCTCCGACGTTGTAGACCGCGACGGCGAATGCTTCGAGCAGCTGTCCCCCGTGCGGGTGCTCGGCAAGGGCGGACGACAGCAGGTCCGCGGCGGCTTGCCACTGGCCGACGTCGCCGAGCAGTTGGGCTCGCAGCACCACCGCCTCGACGTCCACCGGCGCCTACCCCAGCTGTGACCGCAGTTGCGCCGCCCGATCCCGCACGATGGTGAGCTGCTCGGCAACCCTCGCCGGCGACGTGCCGCCGCGGGCATCACGCGACTTGACCGAACCGGCGATGGTCAGGACGTCGCGCACTTCCTCGGTGAGTCCCGGGTGGATACCGGCCAGCTCGTCGGCGGCGAGTTCTTCCAGCCCGACTCCCCTGGCCTCTGCGGCCTTGACCGCCGCACCTGCTGCCTCGTGCGCGACGCGGAACGGAATACCTTGGCGCACCATCCATTCCGCGATGTCGGTGGCAAGGGTGTAGCCGAGCGGCGCCAGCGCGGCCATCCGGTCGGTGTCGAAGGTCAGGGTGCCGACCAGGCCGGCCATCGCGGGCAGCAGCAGCTCGAGCTGAGCGACGGAGTCGAAGACCGGCTCCTTGTCCTCCTGCAGATCCCGGTTGTAGGCCAGCGGCTGCGCCTTGAGCGTCGCCAGTAGACCGGCCAGGTTGCCGATGAGGCGGCCGGACTTGCCACGGGCCAGTTCGGCGATGTCGGGGTTCTTCTTCTGCGGCATGATCGAGCTGCCGGTCGACCAGGAGTCGTGCAGCTTGACGTAGCCGAATTCCGTTGTGCTCCAGAGGATGATGTCCTCGGACAGGCGGGACAGATCCACGGCGATCATGGCGAACACGAAAGCCGCCTCGGCGGCGAAGTCGCGCGAAGAAGTGGCGTCGATCGAATTGTCCGCAGCCGCATTGAATCCCAGATCCGCCGCGATGGCGTCGGGGCTAAGGCCGAGCGAGCTACCGGCGAGCGCACCGGAACCGTAGGGCGACACCGCCGCCCGCTTGTCCAGATCGAGCAGCCGGTCGGCGTCGCGCAGCAGTGGGTGCGCGTGCGCGAGAAGGTGGTGGGCCAACAGCACGGGCTGCGCCGATTGCAGATGCGTCTTGCCGGGCATGATCGCCGTGGGGTGCGCCTCGGCCTGGCCGGCCAGCGCGGCCGCCACGTCGAGCACGCCGTTGCCGACGGTCTTGATGGCGTCGCGCAGCCACATGCGGAACAGCGTCGCCACCTGGTCGTTGCGGGACCGGCCGGCGCGCAGCCGGCCACCGAGGTCCTCACCGACGCGGTCGATCAGGCCGCGCTCCAGCGCGCCGTGCACGTCCTCGTCCGTCGGCAGCGGCCCGAAGGAACCGTCTGCGACGTCGTTCCCGAGGCTGTCCAGCCCGGCCAGCAGCCCGTCGCGCTGCTCGTCGGTGAGCAACCCGGCGTTGTGCAGCACGCGGGCGTGCGCCTTGGACGCGGTGACGTCATATGGCGCCAGCGCCCAGTCGAAGTGCGTCGACTTGCTCAGTGCGGCAAGCGCATCAGACGGGCCGGAGGCGAACCGGCCACCCCACAGCGAACCCTCGTTGGTCCCACCGGTGCTCATTAACGTGCCCCTCGTCGAGTGCGAGCGGCCGCTTTTGTACAGCTGAACACGGTGTGTCGATGTACAAACACGGCCGCTCGCGGGAGATTTACAAACCCAGATCGCGCTTGGCGGAGATCTTGGAACTCAGGCCGTGCAGCTGGACGAAGCCCTTGGCGGCGCTCTGGTCGAAGCTGTCGCCCTCGTCGTACGTGGCGAGGTTGAAGTCGTAGAGCGACTCACCCGAGCGACGGCCGTTGACGGTGATGTGACCGCCGTGCAGGACCAGGCGGATGTCGCCGGAGACGTGCTGCTGGGTGTGCTCGACGAACGCCTCCAGCGAGGCCTTCAGCGGGCTGTACCAGAGACCGTCGTAGGTCAGCTCGCCCCACTTGCGGTCGACGCCGCGCTTGTAGCGGCCCAGCTCGCGCTCCAGGGTGACGTGCTCGAGCTCGGTGTGTGCGGTGATCAGCACCATGGCGCCCGGGGCCTCGTAGATCTCGCGGGACTTGATGCCGACGAGGCGGTCCTCGACGACGTCGAGGCGGCCGACACCCTGCGCACCGGCGCGGGAGTTCAGCTCCTGGATGATCTGCAGCACGCTCAGCGGGCGGCCGTCGATCGCGACGGGGCGGCCCTTGTCGAAGCTGATGATCAGCTCGTCGGGGGTGTTGAAGTGGACCGTCGGGTCCTCGGTGTAGTCGTAGACGTCCTTGGTCGGGGCGTTCCACAGGTCCTCGAGGAAACCGGTCTCGACGGCGCGGCCCCACACGTTCTGGTCGATGGAGAACGGCGACTTCTTGGTGACGTTGATCGGGATGTCGTTCTCCTGCGCGAAGGCGATGGCCTTCTCGCGGGTCCAGGCGTAGTCGCGGACCGGGGCGATGACCTCCAGCTCGGGCGCCAGGGTGTTGAAGCCGACCTCGAAGCGGACCTGGTCATTGCCCTTGCCGGTGCAGCCGTGCGCGACGACAGTGCCGCCGTGGCTGCGGGCGGCCTCGACGAGATGCTTGACGATCAGCGGCCGCGAGATGGCCGACACCAGCGGGTACCGGTCCATGTACAGCGCGTTGGCCTTGATGGTCGGCAGGCAGTACTCGTCGGCGAACTCGTCACGCGCGTCGACCACGACGGCCTCGACGGCGCCGCAGTCGATGGCACGCTGACGCACCACCTCCATGTCCTCGCCGCCCTGGCCCAGGTCGATGGCCACGGCAACGACCTCTTTGCCGGTCTCCTTGCCGATCCAGCTGATCGCGACCGAAGTGTCCAGACCGCCGGAATACGCCAGGATGACGCGCTCGGACATGTGTCAATCTCCTTGTTCTCGTACTGCTACAGGTTCTCGAAGGTGGCGGCGAGCTCGGCGCCGCTCATCGGTTCGCGGGCGACAACCAAAAGGGTGTCATCACCGGCGATCGTGCCCACAACATAAGGCAGAGCCGCCCGATCTATTGCACTGGCCAGGTACTGCGCGGCCCCAGGTGGCGTACGTAACACCGCCAGGTTGGCGCTGGCGTCCGTGGACACGAGCAGCTCGCCGAGCAGACGGGACAGCCGCTCGGTGCCGCCCGAGACGCCTTTGACGGGGCTGCCGTCCTCGGGGACGACGTAGACGCCGGTGCCGCCGTCGGCGCCGCGCAGCTTGACCGCACCGAGTTCCTCCAGGTCCCGCGACAGCGTGGCCTGGGTGACGTCGATGCCTTCCGCGGCGAGCAGGGCCGCGAGTTCGGTCTGACTGCGCACCGGGTTCGACGACAGCAGCGCCACGATGCGCGACTGCCGTCCGGCCCGGGTCGATGCTGTCATCGCGCGTTGCGCTCCAGCAGCCAGACCAGCATCGCCTTCTGCGCGTGCAGACGGTTCTCGGCCTCGTCGAACACCGCGCTCTGCGGGCCGTCGATCACCTCGTCGGTGATCTCGTCGCCACGGTGCGCCGGCAGGCAGTGCAGCACGACGGCGTCGGCTGCCGCCCGGCCGAGCAGCGCGGTGTTGATCTGGAACGGACGGAACGGCCGCACGCGGTCCAGGCCGTCGTTCTCCTGGCCCATCGAGGTCCAGGTGTCGGTGACGAGGACGTCGGCGCCGTCGGCGGCGGCCTGCGGGTCGGTGGTGACGGTGACGGTCGCGCCAGTCTCCGCCGCGCGCTTCTTGGCGGCCTCGACGAACTGCGGGTCGGGTTCGAAGCCCTTCGGCGCGGCGATGGTCACGTTGAGGCCGGCCGTGACGCCGCCGACCATCAGCGAGTGCGCCATGTTGTTGGCGCCGTCGCCGAGGTAGCTCATGTTGAGCCCGGCGAGCTTGCCCTTGCGCTCGGCGATGGTCTGCAGATCGGCCAGCACCTGGCAGGGGTGGAACTCGTCGGACAGCGCGTTGACGATGGGGACGGTCGCGCCCGACGCCATGGCCGTCAGGCGTTCCTGCGCGAACGTGCGCCAGACGATGCCGTCGACGTAGCGCGACAGCACGGCGCCGGTGTCCTCGAGGGTCTCCTCGCGGCCCAGCTGCGTGCTGCGACCGTCGACGACGACCGCATGCCCGCCGAGCTGGGCGATGCCCATCTCGAACGAGAAGCGGGTGCGGGTGGAGTTCTTCTCGAAGATGACGGCGATGCCCCGCGGGCCCTCGAGCGGACGACGGCTGAACGGCGCCTTCTTGAGTTCGGCGGCCAGCGCGAGGACCTCGGCCTGCTCTTCAGGCGTCAGATCGTCGTCACGGAGAAAATGGCGGATCACTGGGACTCCCCTGCTGCGGTGTCGAGAACGGTGGGTAGGGCGGTCAGGAACGCGTCGATCTGCGCGTCGGTGATGACCAGCGGCGGCGCGAGCCGCACGACGTCCGCGGCCGCGGCGTTGACGAGGAAACCCGCGTCGCGCGCGGCGTTTTCGACGGCCTTGGCCTGCGGCGCGGTCAGGACGACGCCGAGCAGCAGCCCGCGGCCACGGACGTGGTCGACCAGCGGGTGGTTCAGCTCCTCGATGCCATGTGCCAGCGTCTTTCCGGCGGCGTCGGCGCGGTGCACGAGGTCGTCATCGGCGAGGGTCTTGACGACCGCCAGGCCCGCGGCGGTGCACACCGGGTTGCCGCCGAAAGTGCTGCCGTGCATGCCCGGCTGCAGCAGTTCGGCAGCATCACCGATGGCGATGCAGGCACCGATGGGCAGCCCGCCGCCGAGGCCCTTGGCCAGCGTGATGACGTCGGGGGTGATGCCGTCGTGCTGATGCGCGTAGAACGCGCCCGTGCGGCCGATGCCGGTCTGCACCTCGTCGAGCACCAGCAGCGCACCGTGTTTCGCGGTGAGCTCTCGTGCCTTGACGAGGTAGCCGGCCGGCGGGGTGACGACGCCGCCCTCGCCCATGATCGGTTCGAGGAACACCGCCGCGGTCTCGTCGGTCACGGCCGCTTCGAGCGCGTCGGCGTCGCCGTAGGGGACGTGGGTGACGTCGCCGGGCAACGGCAGGAACGGCTCCTGCTTGCCGGGCTGGCCGGTCAGGGCCAGCGAGCCCATGGTGCGGCCGTGGAACGCCCCTTGGGCCGCAACGATTTTGGTGCGGCCGGTGAGCCGGCCGATCTTGAACGCGGCTTCGTTGGCTTCGGCGCCGGAGTTGCAGAAGAAGACTCGCGCCGGCGCGTCGAGCTGGGCCACCAAGGCTTCGGCCAGCGCGATACCCGGTTCGGTGGCATACAGATTCGAGGTGTGGCCCAGCGTGTTCAGCTGAGTGGTGACGGCCTCGATCACCGCCGGATGACGATGTCCCAGCACGTTCACCGCGATGCCGGCCAGGAAGTCGACGTAGTTCTTGCCGTCGGCGTCGGTGACCACGGCGCCGTCGCCGCTGACCAGCGCGACGGGCGGCGTGCCGTAGTTGTTGGTCATCACCGCTTGCCAACGGGCTTGCATTGCTTCGGTTCCCTTCATGCGGGTGACACGACCTTGGTTCCGGTGCCCTCGTCGGTGAACAGCTCGACGAGGACACAGTGTTCGACCCGGCCGTCGATGACGTGCGCGCTCGGGACACCGTTCTCCACGGCCCGCAGGCAGGCCTCGATCTTGGGCACCATGCCGGATTCGAGCTTCGGCAACAGTTGTGCCAATGCGGCCGTATCGATTTCGGTGACCAGCGAGTTGCGGTCCGGCCAGTCGGTGTACAGGCCCTCGACGTCGGTGAGCATCAACAACTTCTCGGCGCCGAGCGCCTCGGCGACCGCGGCCGCGGCGGTGTCGGCGTTGATGTTGTGCACCACACCGTCGGCGTCGGGAGCGATGGTGGACACCACCGGAATCCGGCCCGCGTCGATGAGATCCAGGATGGCTTCGGCGTTGACGTGTTCGACGTCGCCGACCAGACCGATGTCGGTGGGCACACCGTCGACCGTCACGCTGCGCCGCACCGCGGTGAACAACTGCGCGTCCTCACCGGTGATGCCGACCGCGTACGGGCCGTGGGCGTTGATCAGCCCGACGAGCTCGCGGCCGACCTGCCCGAACAGCACCATCCGCGCGACGTCGAGGACCTCGGGCGTGGTGACGCGGAAGCCGCCCTTGAAATCACCTTCGATGCCAAGGCGTTTGAGCATCGCGCTGATCTGCGGACCACCGCCGTGCACGACCACGGGCTGGATGCCGCAGTTGCGCAGGAACGCCATGTCGGCGGCGAAAGCCGCCTTGAGGGTGTCGTCGGTCATGGCGTTGCCGCCATACTTGACCACGACGATCTTGCCGTGCAGCTGCTTGAGCCACGGCAGCGCCTCGGCGAGGACCGCCGCCTTCACCGCGGTCGAAAGCCCGGCCGTGCTCATGAGCTGTACGCCGAGTTCTCTTCGACGTACGCGTGCGACAGGTCGGTGGTCCGGATGGTGGCCTCGTGTTCGCCGATCTGCAGATCGACGACGACCTCGATGTCGGCGCCCGACAGGTCGACGTCCCGGGCTCCCGGCGCGCCGGCACCGTCGATGCACACCGCAGAACCGTTGAACGACACGCTGATCCGGTCGGCCACGAGTTCGATGGGCGCGATGCCGATGGCGGCCAGGACCCGGCCCCAGTTGGGGTCGGACCCGAACAGCGCGGTCTTCACGAGGCTGTCGCGCGCCAGGGCCCGGGCGCCCACGAGGGCGTCGTCCTCACTGGCCGCGCCCTTGACGGTGATCGCGATGCGCTTGGTGACACCTTCGGCGTCGGCCTGCAGTTGCGCGCACAGGTCGTCGCAGACGGCCAGGACGGCCTCGTCCAATTCGCTTTGGCTGGGCCGGATTTCGCTGGCGCCGGAGCTCAGCAGCAGGACGGTGTCGTTGGTGGAGCAGCTGCCGTCGATGTCGAGCCGGTCGAACGTCTTGCCGGCGGCGTTCTTCAGCGCCAGCTTGAGGGCCTCGGCGTCCGCGACGGCGTCGGTGGTGATGACCACCAGCATGGTCGCGAGTGACGGCGCCATCATGCCGGCGCCCTTGGCCATGGCGCCGACGGTCCACTTGCCCGGATGGTGCAGCGCAACCTGTTTCGGCACCGTGTCGGTGGTCATGATGGCCCGCGCGGCCTCGTCACCGCCGGAGAGGCCACCGGCCATCTCGTGCACGATCTCGGTGACACCGGCGAGCACCTTGTCCATCGGCAGCCGGTCACCGATCAGGCCCGTCGAGCACACCGCGACCTCGATGGCCCCGGTCTCGGTGCCCCAGTCGCTCAGCGCGGCGGCGACGGCCTCGGCGGTCTGGTGGGTGTCCTGGAATCCGCCCGGACCGGTACATGCGTTGGCGCCACCGGAATTCAGGATCACGGTCCGCAGCCGGCCGGATTTGAGTACCTGCTCGCTCCACTGCACGGGAGCGGCCCGCACCTTGTTGCGGGTGAACACGCCCGCGGCCGACAGATCGGGTCCCTCGTTGAACACCAGCGCCAGGTCCGGTTTCCCGGACGCCTTGATACCGGCGGCGATTCCGGCGGCCCGGAAGCCTTCCGGCGCGGTGACGCCCTGGTTGCGATGCAGGGACGGGGTGTCGGTCACGGTGCTACTCCCACGGTGGATAGTCCTTCGGTTTCCGGCCAGCCGAGCGCGATGTTCATGGACTGTACTGCCGCGCCGCCGGTGCCCTTGGTCAGGTTGTCGATGACGCACAGCGCCACCAGGGTCTTGGCATCCTCGTCGACCGCGACCGCGATCTGCGCGGCGTTGCTGCCCACCACCGAACCCGTCTTGGGCAGTTGACCTTCCGGCAACAGGTGGATGAACGGCTCACTGGCGTAGGCCTTTTCGTACGCCGCCCGGATTTCCTCGACAGATGCGGTGGTGCGTGCGGTGCAGGTCGCCAGGATGCCGCGCGACGTCGGGATCAGCACCGGGGTGAACGACACCGTCACGTCCTTGTCGGTGACGGCCCGCAGGCCCTGGGCGATCTCCGGGGTGTGCCGGTGCGCACCGCCGACGTTGTAGGCACGGGCCGAGCCGATGACCTCGGCGGCCGACAGGTCGACCTTGCCCGACTTGCCCGCGCCCGAGGTACCGCTCACCGCGACAACGGTGACGTTGGGCTCGACGAGCCCAGCGGCGACGGCGGGGACGAGCGCCAGCAGCGCCGACGTCGGGTAGCAGCCCGGTACCGCGACGCGTTTGGTGCCCAGGAGCTTGTCGCGGCCGCCGGGCAGCTCGGGCAGACCGTAGGGCCAGCTGCCGGCGTGCTCGGAGCCGTAGAACTTCTCCCACGCGGCGGCGTCGGTGAGCCGGAAGTCGGCGCCACAGTCGACGATCAGGGTGTCGGGGCCGAGTTGCTGTGCGAGCGCGGCCGAATGACCGTGCGGCAGGCCCAGGAACACGACGTCGTGCCCGGCGAGGACGTCGACCTCGGTGGGCTGCAGCACCTGCTGCGCGATCGGCAGCAGGTGCGGGTGGTGGTCACCGACCGTGGTGCCGGCATTGCCCGCGGCGGTCAGCGCGCCGATGGTGAGGCGACCATCGGCATAGGCCGGATGGCCCAGCAGAAGCCGCAGAATCTCGCCGCCGGCATACCCACTGGCGCCGGCCACCGCCACAGAAGTCATACGAGCGATTCTGCATGTTTATGCATCAACTTGCAAACCAATTACTGCGCCTTCTGGAGTCACGCAACGTGTTGTCGCGGATGACGCCCGGTGAAAGCGACCAAGCGATCAAGAGCCTCGGCATCGGTGGTTACCGGTACCTGAGGGTCGAACCCCGCAGTACGCCGACTGTCCGGGGTGATGATGCGCTGTGCAAGCGAGAGCACGAAGTCGGCGTGTGCGGCGGCGACAGCCAGCGGGCGTGCCAGTGCCTGCGCGAAGTCCCAACCGTGCACCACCAACTCGACCGACAGCACTCCCAACGCCAGGTGCGCAGGCATGACCCTGCCGGCGAACATCGCGTCGCCTTCCGTGCCCCGAGCGCGCCAGGCGTCGATCACCGAATTCGTGGTCTGCGAGATGCGTGTCCCGATGCCCGCGTTCTGCGTGACGAAAACCTGCGCCCCAGCCGCCTCGCCCACCATTGTCACAGTTCCCGCCAGATGATCCGCCAGCGCGGCCACATCGAATCCCGGGCAGGGCGTCGGCAATCGCACACTCTCGCCGACGGCGGCGGCCAGCACCGGGAGAATCGCAGCCAATGCCATTTCAGCGCTCGACAATTCGTTCATGCCGGTGATTCTCGCCGTGCATCGCGAAGCGCGGCATAAGTAATCTGACTGCCGGCCGCGGCGGACAACGCTTGCCAACCTGGCCAGATCACTTGGAAGACCGTCACGCCCGCCGCACGCCAAACGACGGTCACCGTGCGGATACCGCGATTCGGTCCGGGTTGATGTCCTGACGTGGTGACGGCATATCGGGCGTATCAGGTGACCGGACAGCGGCAATTCACCCTCGTGGAACGGGAACTTCGGGAGCCGGACCATGGGCAGGTCCGCATCCGCGTGTTGGCCTGCGGGGTGTGCCACAGCGACGTGCTCGCCGTGGAGGGGCAGCGAACCGACCCGCAGGAACCGGTGGTGCCGGGACATGAGGTGATCGGCATCATCGACGCTGTCGGCACCGGCGTCGATCCACGCTGGCAGGCCGGTGACCGCGTCGGAGTGGGGTTTCTCGGCGGGCAGTGCGGGCAGTGCGACTTCTGCCGCCGCGGAGACTTCGTCAACTGCAGTGATCAACCACAGCCGGGTACCACCACAGACGGCGGCTATGCCGAGATCATGTACGCCCGGTCCACCGGATTGGTCCGTGTCCCAGACGGTTTCGACGCGCTCACCGCAGCCCCGCTGCTCTGCGCGGGTGTCACAGTGTTCAACGCGATACGCGCCGCTGGGCCACCGCTGAACAGCTTGGTGGCGATCCAAGGCATCGGCGGGCTCGGCCATCTCGGCATCCAGTACGCAAAGAAGATGGGATTCCAGGTCGCCGCCGTCGCGCGCGGCACCGGGAAGGAGGAGCTGGCAAAGACATTGGGCGCCGACCATTTCATCGACAGCTCGACCGAACATGTCGCATCGACGCTCAACGCACTCGGCGGTGCCGCCGCCGTCATCGCGACGGCGTCGAGCGGACCGTCGATGGCCGGGTTGGTCGCCGGACTGCGGCCCCGCGGACGTTTGGTCGTTGTCGGGGCATCCCCCGAGCCGCTGCCTGTTCACACATCCGACCTGATCTTCGGGGGCCGCAGCATCCTCGGCAGTCTGACCGGTTCTGCGATCGACAACGAAGACAACCTGGCGTTCAGCCTCACGCACCAGATCGCGCCGCTCGTGGAGCCCATGCCTTTCACCGAAGCACCCCGTGCGTATGACCGGATGATGTCCGGCCGCGCCCGGTTCCGCGTGGTGCTCGACGTCGCCACCCCCGCCTGATCCGTTTCTGTCGCAAAAGGAGTCACATTCATGGTCGCCACATACCGCAGCGTCGAGGTCACCGAACCCGGTGGTGCAATCACACTCACGGACCGGCCGGTGCACGAACCCGGCGACGGCGAGGTGTTGGTCCGCGTCGAAGCCTGCGGCGTGTGCCATTCGGACTCTCAGATCGCCGCGGGCCACCTGCCCGGCACGGTTTTTCCGGTGACGCCCGGTCATGAGGTCGCCGGTCACATCGTGGCGGTCGGGCCCGGAGTGCTCGACTGGCAGATCGGCGACCGCGTCGCGGTCGGCTGGTTCGGGTATTACTGCGGGAGCTGTTCCCGCTGTCGCCGCGGTGATTTTGTGCACTGCACGCGCTCGAAGGTGACCGGGGCCGGGTTTCCGGGCGGCTATGCCGAGATGCTGCTCGTGCACCAGTCCGGACTGGCACGGATCCCCGACGCCCTCACCGCCGTCGAAGCCGCACCACTCGCGTGCGCCGGAGTGACGATGTTCAATTCGCTGCGCCACAGTGGTGCACGCCCAGGCGACGTGGTCGCCGTCTTGGGCATCGGCGGACTGGGTCACCTGGGCGTGCAGTTCGCCGCACGCATGGGATTCCGGACCGTGGCCATCGCACGCGGCGCCGGAAAGGCCGATATGGCTTATCAATTGGGCGCTCACCATTACATCGATTCGACCGCCGCCGACGTGGCCGCCGAACTGCGCAAGCTCGGTGGCGCGCGGGTGGTGGCGGCGACGGCCACCAATCGGACCGCGATCAGCGTTGCGGGCGACGGCCTCGCGCCACACGGTGAGGTACTCACGCTTGCCGTGCTCGCCGAACCACTCGACATCACTCCGCTACAACTGATCAACGCCTCAGGCACCATTCATGGGCATCCTGCCGGTACCGCAGCGGATACCGAAGACACCCTGGAATTCGCTGCCCTGCATGGCATTCGGCCGTGGGTTGAACCGATGCCGCTGCGGGATGCGGCCGCCGGTTACGACCGGATGATGCGCAATGAAGCGCGCTTTCGGGTGGTCCTGACGATGACCGACGCCGGGTAGTCGGTAGCGGCGGTGCCTCGCGTGGTTGCGCGGGCACCGCCCGCACCGGGCAATGCGCTCAGGCCAATAGTCCCAGTAGCTGGTTGAAGCACTCCGACATCGAAGGGTGCGTGTAGATCTCGTCGCGCAGTGCACGCGCGGTGATACCGTGCCGCATCGCCAGTGCGACGATGTTGATCACTTCGTGGGCGTCATGACACCACAGTGTGGCGCCGAGAATCTTGCCGGTGGTGGCATCGACGACGACCTTCATCATTCCTTCGGTCTGTTCGACGATACGTGCACGGGCCACGGTTGCGAGATTTGCGACCGGACTTGCGGCGACGAGGACGTCGTGACCCGCATTGCGCGCCTGCGACTCGGTCAATCCCACCCGGGCCAGCGGCGGGGTGAGGAAGAGACACGTAGGTACTGCCGTTCGCTGCGACGCCCGCCGAGGTTCATCGACCCCGGATAGCTGGTCGGCGACGATGCGGTAGTCATCGAGTGAGATATAGGTGAATTGGGGTCCCCCGGTGACGTCACCGACCGCAAAGATGTGTGGCACGCTGGTGCGACGGTAGTCGTCGACGACGACTGCACCCCTGTCGGTCGTCTCGACTCCCGCCCGGTCGAGGCGCAATGCAGCCGTGTTCGGGATGCGCCCGAGCGCGACGAGAACAGAGTCTGCGTCGACACTGACCGGTCGTCCATCGCTCAGGTACCGAACACGAGCCATCGGCGCGGCGCCGGGACGGAGGATCGTCTGCACGTCGACGACATCGGCGCCGGTTTGGATATCTACGCCGCGCGCGGCCAGCAGTGAACGCGCCATGTCCGCGATCTCAGGCTCCTCGCTTGCGAGCACTGCCGGATTCCTCTCGAGGACCGTGACCGAGCAGCCGAACGCGGCATACATCGACGCGAATTCGAGGCCGATGAATCCACCACCGAGAACGACGAGGCGTTCCGGGCGAGCCGCCTGATGCAACAGCTCGACGTTGGTGACGGCCACCGGACAAGCAGCCAGGCCGGGTATGTCCGCGGTGCCGGCGCGCGCCCCGGTTCCGATGACGATCTGACGAGCGCTCACCGTCACGGCACCTGCATCACAACTGACCTGCACCGTGTTGGCATCTACGAACATGGCGGTGCCGATCAGCACCGTGACCGACGGAATACTTTCCAGTGCAGCGAGGTTGGCCGCACGAAGCCCCGCGGTCAACCGCTCCGTTGCGGCAACCGCTGCGGCATAAGCCAGTTCACCCGGGAGGTTTGTCGCGGCGTTCTTCTCGCCCTGATGGACCATCGACTTCGTCGGCACGCAACCGGTGTTGATGCAGGTGCCGCCGAACATCTGCGCCGCCTGCTCGACCAGGACCACCCGTTGGCCTGTCCGGCCAACGTCACCGGCCAGCGTCTTGCCACCCTTACCGAAACCGATGACGAGCAGATCGGCTTCGATCGCCGTGCTCTCCACGACGTCGGTTCCAGCTTCGTTCGCCATCACAGGGTCAACACCACCTTGCCGGTCCTGACGCGGTAGGACTGCGCCTGCCCGACCTGTTCCAGCGGGAAGGTGGCCGCGATCGTCGGGACCAGCGCCCCGCGGCCGGCAAGCTCTGCCAGCGCAGTCATGCCCAGCCGGTCGGCCTCGACGAACAGTCCGGCCGGCCGGATACCTCGCGCGACAGCGTCGGCGACGACCTCCGGCAGAGACTGCGGCAGCGACGAGACCAGCGTGCCGCCGGGTTTGAGCACCTGCAGCGCCTTGCTCTGATAGTCGTTACCAACGAGGTCGAACACCACATCCACATCGCTGAGCACCGTCGCGAAATCGGTTGTGGTGTAGTCGATCACCTCGTCGGCGCCGAGGCCGGTCACTATCTCGACGTTATCGGGTGACGCCAGTCCGATGACATACGCGCCGAATGCCTTGGCGATCTGCACCGCCAGATGTCCCACCCCGCCGGCCGGGGCGGTGATCAGCACCCGGGTGCCGTCGCCGATGCCGGCGGTGTCCACCAGTGCCTGGTAGGCCGTCAACCCGGCCAGCGGCAACGCGGCGGCCTGAACATGGTCGAGGTTCGCCGGTTTCGGCACGAACACCCGAGTCGGAGCGACGACATAGTCGGCATAGGCGCCGTGCCCCAGAGGGAATGGCAACAGGCCGAACACCTCGTCACCGGGCCGGTAGAGGGTGACGCCGAAACCCACGGCTTCGACAGTGCCGGACACATCCCAGCCCAGGACGAACGGTGTCGCCCCGACGAGTACCCCGCTCTGACGGTTCATCCCGTCAACCGGGTTCACACCGGCGGCGTGCACCCGGACCAGAATCTGCCCAATTCCTGGTGTAGGACGGTCGATCTCGACCACGTGTAGCACCTCGGGCCCGCCGAGTTCGTCCTGGCTGACAGCTCTCATGGCGCTCATCCCAGGAACCGGTTGACGTCGTGCGCGAAATCCGCGATGTGCTGGAACAGGAATCCGTGGCCGGCGTCGCTGTAGAGCACCACCTTGGCATCCGGCAGTTGCTGCGACATCGCGTAGGTCGCATAGGAATTGATCATCACGTCATGGGCACCGTTGACGACCAGCACCGGCAGCTTCAGCTCCGCCAGCCGCCGGTAGTAACCACCGAATGCGGCGATGGCACCCAACTGTGCCCGATAGGTGTCCCCCTGCACCGCGGCCTGGGACTGCACCAACCGAGTGTCCAAGCGCCGCAATGAAGCCAGTCCGGCGGCACGACCCTGATCGGTTTCCGGGAAGAACAGGTACAGGTAGTCCTCATCGTCGTTGACGGGGTGGCCGAGAATCTCCCCGACCCGGGGCCCCGGGGCCGGCTGGTCCGGCACGCCTGCCGGCGTGCTACCCGCGACAACCAGTCGACGCACCAGTTCCGGCGCACGCAATGCAATACCTTGGGCGACAATGCCGCCCAGCGACCAGCCGAGCACGTCGACCTGGGTCAGTCCGAGCGCCCGGATGAACGCGATGGCACCGTCGGCAAGGCCGTCGATGGTGGTCGGCGCGTCGCCGCTGGAGAGGCTGGTCCCACGATTGTCGAAGACGATCACCTCGCGTTCGGCGGCCAGCGCGTCGAGCAGTTGTGGATCCCAGTGGTCGACCGTGCCGCGCAGGCGCATGCACAGCACCAACGGGACTCCGCCGGTCCTCCCGAATCGGCGGTAGTGGAAACGTTCGCCGTCAGGGCCCCCGACGAAGCGATCCTCTGCTTGATCGGACAAATATGTCATGGGCATTCCCTTCAGTTGACGGTGATATCGGTCAGTTCGATGGACACCACGAGTTGCTCCGGTAGCGGGTGGTTGTCGGCGTCGCGGACGTAGATCATCCGGGTGCGTGGGATGACCAGACCGCCGATCTCATCGAAATCCGAAACGTAGTGAGCGCCCGGGGATCCCCCGGCAATGTCGACCTGGTAGTCGCGACGTCGAATCAGTCCGTCGGAATCGATGTACAGGATCTGGTGGGGACTGTGGGTGGCGATCGCGTCGGGGTAGTCGACGTGCAGGGTGCGCCATTGCTGGCCGTCCTCGGTCCAGGATTCGCCCTCTGCGGTACGCACACCGGGAAAGGTGAGATTGAACGGCTCGGCCGTGTAGGTCCACATGGCGTACCCGGTGAAGTACGCCAATTGCAATGTGCTCCAAGGTGTTTCGAGAGTATGCCCGGCGAACGATGCTCTGGGATCGTCGAGCATCTCGACGATGTCCCCGGCTGTTGTCTCGATACCGACCCGTTGCGGCGTGTAGGCGGTCTTCAAATCGGGCGCAGTGAAAGGCGACAGCGAGGTGCGTTGGTCTTTGATCCAGACCGTGATCTCACCGTCGTCGACGATGCCGGGTACGGCCTTGATGTCCCAGATGGCGCCCCCGAACCGTTTGCGCGCGGTGACCGAGGTCAACTCCCGCCAACGGTCGACGCCGCCGTAGGCATTCAGCACAGAGGTGAGCAGGTCGGTCATGAATTCTCCTTAGCGGCCGAGGAATTGGCGGACGTGCTGGCCGAACTCGACCGGATACTGGTCGAGGAATCCGTGGTCTGCATCGGGATAGATGCGCAGTTGGGCGCCGCGGATCCTCTCGGCCAACAAGTAACTGTTCTTGGTCGACATCATGGTGTCGTTGTCGCCGTTGGCGACAAGCGTCGGTTGGGTGATGGCCGAAAGCCGTTCCAGCTTCGACGATTCCGGTATGCCCCAAGTCATCAGCGCCTGGTACTGCGCGTCACGACAGGCCAGAGTGGTTTCGGCGTCACGGTCGGTGTCTCGAGCGTGGGTGCGCGCCAGGTACTCCCAACCGCGCTGGACGCTCTTCTCGGAGCCGGAAAAGAAGAGCGCGATGAATCCTTCGGCGGTGATCTCGTCGGCACAGGCGTAGGCGTAGACGTCCTCGGACCACCTGTGCAGATCGGGAGCACCCTGCGGCGCCGTGCCGGCGA
Organism: Mycobacterium sp. SMC-21; assembly: GCF_045310825.1. Taxonomy (NCBI): domain Bacteria; kingdom Bacillati; phylum Actinomycetota; class Actinomycetes; order Mycobacteriales; family Mycobacteriaceae; genus Mycobacterium; species Mycobacterium sp. SMC-21. The sequence goes on from NZ_JBJIAO010000030.1 coordinate 30,221, forward strand.
GCACCAGCCGGCGCGGCAATCGCGGACGCACCAGCGCGATCTCCTGGGCGATGTGACCGCCGAGTGAAAAACCGAGCAGATCAACGGATTTCAGGCCGAGCGCGTCGATGAACCGGAGGGCGTCGCGCGCCATGTCCGCGATGTTGTCGGGTGTGGCGCCAGTGGAGCCTCCGACGCCGCGCAGGTCGACGGTGATCACCTCACGGTCGGCCGCGAGCACGTCCAGGAATGCTGGGTCCCAGTAATCGAGATTGCCGCGAAAATGCTGAAGCAGCACCAGTGGCGGCACCGTGGCCGAAGGACCACCGAAGCGCCGGTAGGCGAACCGTTCACCGTCGACCTCGATGTCCAGGTTGGCGGCGTGCGCAGCGCCCACCGCGGTGGAGGCTTCCGTCATGTGGTGTCTCCCTGCTGTCGTCGTTGTCACCAGCCTGCGTTCTCGGCCCGGCTCCCGGTATCCGTCAATTGACTACGGGGGTATGCGGACGAGGGCCCGCGTGTCGCGATGGTCGTTTGACTGATGGCCGCGTCTGACAGCTGAGGCCAGACTGGCACCCATGCCATTCATCGAGGGCTCCGACGGGGCGCAGCTGTACTACAAGGACTGGGGATCCGGGCCGGCGGTGGTCTTCAGTCATGGCTGGCCGCTCAGCGCCGACGCGTGGGATGTGGAACTGAAACTCCTCGCCGACAACGGTTTCCGTGCCATCGCCCACGACCGTCGGGGGCACGGCCGGTCCGAGCAGACGTGGTCTGGCAACGATATGGACACCTACGCCGCAGACCTGGCGGCGCTGATCAACGGACTCCGATTGTCCGACGTCGTCGTTGTGGGGCATTCCACCGGAGGTGGCGAGGTGGTGCGGTACGCGGCACGCCACGGCGCCGGTCGGGTGCGCAAGGTGATCACGGTCGGCGCGGTGCCACCGGTGATGGTGGCATCAGCAGAAAACCCCGAGGGCACACCGCTGTCGGTGTTCGACGACATCCGGGCCCGCGTACTGGACAACCGATCCGGGTACTGGCGGGAACTCGCGGTGGCGTTCTACGGTTTGAACCGAGACGGTGCCACCGTCTCCCAGGGACTGATCGACCATTTCTGGCTCCAGGGCATGCAGGCGGGACTCGCATCGGCGTACGACTGCGTCAAGGCGTTCTCGGAAACCGACCTGACCGCGGATCTGCGGGCCCTCGAAGCGCCGATCCTGATCGCCCACGGCGACGACGATCAGATCGTCCCGATCCACGATGCGGCGTCGAAATCGATCGAGCTGGTGCGGTACGGCACCCTACGGGTGTATCCGGGCGCCCCCCACGGTATTCACGGCGACTACCAGCAACAGCTGAATCGCGATCTGCTGGACTTCATTCGGAGTTGAGCGAGTCGATGAGTGCCACGCCACGGGTAGGTACAGCGATGCCGTCGTGCCGACGGAAGACCACCAGTGCATGCTCGCCGGTGGATTTCTCGATGAACCGGTAGCCGCTGCGCTTGGTGGTGACCCGGTGTTTGCGACCCCACTGCCCCATCGCGGCGAGCACTGTCACCAGATCATGTCCGGCGTCGGTGAGCACGTAGCGACTGCGCGTGCGCTCGCCGGGCTCCCGATAATCCTCGACCTCCAGGATGCCGGCGGCCACCAACTCGGCCAGCCGCGCGCTGAGTACATCGGAGGCCACCCCGAGCTGCTCGCGGAATTCGGAGAACCGGGACCGCCCCAGCAATGCCTCGCGGGCGATCAGGATGGCCCACCGCTGCCCCAGCACCGCCATCGTGCGGGCTATCGGGCAGGCGTCGTCGGACCACGGGTCGGTGCGCATCCTCACACCATACCTAGGTTGGCAATGCCAATTCAGGCTGCTAGCTTGGCAACGGTGATAATCGGTCGGTCAACCGAGTTGTCAAGCGTCACCGACACGCTCGCCGCGATCTCCACAAGTGGCGCAGCGCTTGTCGTCGACGGTGAGGCCGGTATCGGCAAGTCCACGTTGCTATCGGCGATCGCCGACTGGGCGGTGGCCAACGGCTACAGCAGGCTGGGCTGTTCGGGCCTGCAGAGCCAGAGCGAAGTGGGTTTCGCCGGCATCCACGAACTCATCCACCCGGTGCTCGACCACACCCCGGCATTACCACCCCGCCAGCGCACGGCCCTGCTGACCGCTTTTGGCCTGGCCGAAGGCCCGACGCCAGATCGGCTGATGGTCAGCCTGGCGGTACTCGGACTCCTCGAAGAATCGGCGAGCCGACGCCGAATCGTCCTGATCATCGATGACGTCCAGTGGCTGGACCAGTCTTCGCTGGAGGTTCTGGCGTTCGTGGCGCGCCGGCTCAGTAATGCACCGCTGATGATGTTGTGCGCCGAACGTACGGGGCTCGATGGCGCCACCGCATATCTGGACGGTCTGCCTCGATTGTCATTGGGTCCCTTGGCTCCCGAACATGCCCGTCAACTGTTGAGCACCACCGCCCAGGACGCAGACGCCCTGCTCCAGCAACGGGTACTCGAGCAGGCAGGCGGCAACCCGCTGGCAGTCATCGAACTGTCCGGCGCCCTGAGCGAGCGCGGCAGCAGCGCCACCTTCTCCGGTGAGCCGCTGCCCACGACCCGCCGGGTCGAACGAGCTTTCCTGTCCCAGCTCGACGACCTGACCGACAACGGCCGCCTGCTGCTGCTATTGATCTCGGCCAGTGATGGCCAGCTACGTGACATCGACGTCGCAGCTGATCTTCTCGGCCTGGTACTCACCGATGAATTGGCCCCGCTGGAGCGGGCGGGCCTGATCAGGGCGGGCGGCGACCGGATCCACGTCCGCCATCCGTTGATCCGATCGACGGTCTATGGCGCAGCTCCGCTGTCCACGAGGACAGTCGTCCACCGGGCACTCGCCGACGCGACGGTGGACCTGGTCCGCGCGGCATGGCACCGCGCGGAAGCCACATTCGGCACCGATGAGCAAGTTGCCACAGCTTTGGAAGGCGCCGCGCGGCACGCCCATGCGCGCGGCGCCGGCGCCGAATCCGCCGCGGCCCTGCGCCGGGCGGCCGTGCTGTCCCCAGAACCGTCTTCTCGGGTGCGCCGGTTGACCGAAGCGGCCGAGATCGCCCGCAGCTCCGGACTGACCGCCGAGTCCATCAGCATTCTCGGCGAAGCCGAGAATCTCGGTGCCAAGCATTGCAGCGCAGAGCAATTGGCCATCACCCGATTCGTCCTCAATGCGACCGCTGCGCTATCGGGCCAGTCGGCGACCGAACTCGTGGCGCTCGCCGGCAAGTTCACGGACGGCGACGCCGCACAGCGTCGGTTGCTGTGGGCTGCAGCCATCGAGTGCCGCATGCACGGCCTCGCCGAGGAGCCCCGTCGCGACATCGTCGCGGCCATCAGCCGCCTCGATCGCGGCGCGGACGATCCGGCGGTATGCATGGCAATGGCGTTGCTGGACGACACCGGCGCGGGTCAGGCCCTACGCACCCGTCTGCCCCGGTTCGTAAACGAGGTTGCCGACGACCCCTTGCTGTTGATGGCGCTCGGGTTCGCCGCCGAGGCGGTCGCCGACCGCACGCATGCCATGCAGTGCTGGAAGCTGGTCCAGAGCAGGTCCAGGACCTCAGGGTCAGCCGCCGACGAATGCGAGAGTCAGCGCGGCGCGTCGCACCTGCTGTTGCAAGAGGGCCGAATCCAGGCCGCGGCCATCGCGGCCGAGAATGCGCTGCGGCTGGCCCGGGACATCAAGCTACCGATGACCGCGGCCTCGGCGGCGGCCACCCTGGCCCGGGTGCAGGTATGGCAGGGCCGGTTCGACCAGGCCCACGAGACCATAGCCACCGCGCGTCGACTGCTGGCTCCCGATCCCGCGATCCTGTGGCATGACGACGCGCACTGGGCAGCGGGCCTGTTGTCACTGTTTACCGCCGATCCGGCCGAGGCATTGGGACACCTGCTGAAAATGACCGGCCACAGGACATCCCAGCGGTGGGCCGTCGCCGATCTCGCCGAGGCCGCGGCCGGCAGCGACCGAGCCGAACTGGTGCGACCGCTGCTCGCGGAGATCGAGGATCAGGCGCGACAGCTGGGGACCGGCCTGGAGTTGATGCTCGCGCATCGGGCACACGCGCTGTTGGCCCAGACCGATGATGCGGCACAGGACCATTTTCTGGCAGCTCTGGCCGCCGGAGATGACGCGGACGCCGAACTCGAAACGGCCCGAACGCATCTGGCATATGGGCAATGGCTGCGCAGACAGCGCCGGATCACCGAGGCGCGCACCCATCTGTCGTCGGCGCTGGCCGTATTCGACGCCGCCGGCGCGGCACCGTTCGTCGATCGGGCCGCCGCCGAGCTGCGTGCGGCAGGCGTGGCCACCCCTGCCGGGACTCCGCGTCAGGGCCCGGCTTCCGACCTGACCTCCCAAGAACTTCAGATCGCTCAGTTGGCCGCCGCAGGGCTGACCAACAGGGAGATCGCCGACCGCATCTACGTTTCACACCGAACCGTTGCGGCCCACCTTTACAAGATGTTCCCCAAGCTCGGCATCACCAACCGCAATCAACTGCACACCGTGTTGGGCCAACAACAATGATCTGACAGATGCCTACGATGCGCACGCAGCTCCGGCGAGCGGCCCCAAAATGCACGCCGCAGGCGGCGTGTCTGCGTACAAACACGCCCGCTCGCGGGAAGTTGAACTAGCGGCGGTGCTCGGCGCCGAGGCGCTCGGTGGCCAGGGCCACCGCGGCGTCGCGGGCCGCGCTGGCCTCGTCCTCGGTCAGCGTCCGGTCGGGCGCCCGGAACCGCAGGGCCACGGTCAGGGACTTGCGCCCCTCCCCGATCTGCGGGCCGGTGTAGACGTCGAACAACCGCGCGTCATCGAGGAGATCGCCGGCGCCCTCGCGCACGACATCGACCACGGCCTGCGCCGCCACGTCGTCGGCGACAATGAGGCTGACGTCCTGGAACACCGCCGGGTACGGCGACACCGACGGCACGATGGCGCGCTCGATGACCGGGATGGCGTCCAGGTTCAGCTCCACGGCGCAGGTGCCCTTCGGCAGGCCCGTGCGTTCGATGACGGCCGGGTGCAGCTGGCCGGCGTGGCCCACGACGGTGTCGCCGACAAGCACCTCTGCGCAGCGGCCGGGATGCCACGGCAGTTCCTGAGCCGCGCGCAGCGTCAGCTCGACGCCGCAGGCCCGGGCGATGATCTGCACGGTCTCCAGGGCGTCGGTGGCCTCGACCGCACGACCCGGGCCCCACGGGCCCGCCGGCTCACGCAGGCCCGTCAGGACGGCGGCGACGTGCAGCGGCTGGTACGGCAGCGCCTCGTCGATCGCGGCCAGTTCGGCGTCGGTCGGACGCCGGTCCACCGGGATGGGCGCGAGCGCCTTGGTGTGCGGCGTGGCCTGGACGACCTGCTCGATACCGAACAGGGCGACGTCGGCCGCACCGCGAGACACGTTGCGTACCAACGCCTCCAGCAGGCCGGGCAGCAGCGTGGTGGCCAGCGCGGGCCGGTCGGCCTCGAGCGGGTTGAGCACCGAGATGGTGGCGCGGCGCGGGTCGTCGGCCGGCAGGCCCCAGGCGTCCAGCACGCCGGCGGGCAGGAACGGTGTCGGCAACACCTCGACGAAACCGCCCAGCGCCAACGACTTACCGATGGCACGACGGCGCTGCTGCGCCGCCGTCAGACCGCGGCCGGCGGGCGCCTGCGGCAGCACCGACGGGATGGCATCGAGCCCTTCGAGCCGCAGCACCTCCTCGACCAGATCGGCGGGCTGCTTCATATCGGGCCGCCAGCTCGGCGGCACGACGGTGGCGGTCGCGCCGGACACCGTGACGTGCGCGCCGATCTGCATGAGGCGGCGGGCCGTGGTGCCGTCCGGGTAGCTGACGCCGGCGACGCGGTCGGGCAGGTCGACGGAGATGGTCACCGGCGGCTGCGACCAGTCCGGCGCGGTGTGCTCGGCACGCCAGTCGGTGAGCGTGGGTTCGACGGTGCCACCGGCGATCTCGGCCAGCAGCGCGGCGCAACGGTCCAGCGCGGCGCGGGAGATCGCCGGGTCGACGCTGCGCTCGTAGCGGCGGCTGGCCTCGCTCACGAGGTGCAGGCGGCGCTGGGTGCGCGACACCGCGGCCGGGTCCCAGACCGCCGCTTCCAGCAGCACGTCGGTGGTGGTGTCGCGGACCTCGGTGGTACCGGCGCCCATCACGCCGCCGATGGCCGCGGTGGCCACGTCGTCGACGATCAGCACGTCGCCCGGATCCAGTTTGCGCTCGACATCATCGAGGGTGACGACGGTCTCCCCCGGCTTCGCGAAGCGCACGTCGAAGCCACCGGTGATCAGCTTGCGATCGTGGGCGTGCATCGGGTGGCCGAGCTCGAGCATCACGTAGTTGGTGACGTCGACGGCCGGTGAGATGGCGCGGATGCCGGACAGCAGCAGGCGGCGCTGCAGCCACCACGGCGACACCGCGGCCGGGTCGATGCCGACGACCGGACGCAGCCCGAAACGCTGCACGCCGGTGCCCGGCTGGACCGTCAGCGGCCAGGCCTCGCCCTCGGCGGGCAGGGGCGGCACGTCGGCGGGGTCGACGAAATCCAGGTCGAAGGCGCAGGCGATCTCGCGTGCCATGCCGCGGATGGAGAGGCAGTAGCCGCGGTCCGGGGTGATGGCGAGGTCGAACACCACGTCGTCCAGCCCCAGCACCTCGGCGCCCGACGCACCGGGCTCGGCGGTGCCCGGGGGCAGCACGATGATGCCGGAATGGTCGGAGCCGAAGTTCAATTCGGCCGCCGAGCAGATCATGCCGTCGGACACCCGGCCGTAGGTCTTGCGCGTGGCGATCTTGAAGTCACCGGGCAGCACGGTGCCCGGGAGCGCCGCGACCACGAGGTCGCCGACAGCGAAGTTCCGTGCCCCGCAGACGATGTCGCGCGGCTCGGCTTCACCCACGTCGACCTTGCAGGCGCGGATGGGCTTCTTGAACTCGGTCAGTTCCTCGATCTCGACGACGCGGCCGACCGTCAGCGGACCGGTGACCGGCCCGGCGGCGATGACGTCCTCGACCTCGTGGCCGATCCGGATGAAGGCCTGTTCCAGTTCCTCCGGCGACACGTCCCAGCCGGGAGCCCCGGCCTGGACCGCTTCCCGCAGCCAGCTGTAGGGAATACGCATCAGGCACCCACCCCGAACGGCAGGGAGAAGCGCACGTCGCCCTCCACCATGTCGCGCATGTCGGGAATTCCGTTGCGGAACTGCAGGGTTCGCTCCAATCCCATGCCGAAGGCGAATCCGGAGTATTCGTCGGGGTCGATGCCGCAGGCCCGCAGCACGTTCGGGTTGACCATGCCGCAGCCGCCCCACTCCACCCAACCGGGGCCGCCCTTCTTGTCCGGGAACCAGACGTCGACCTCGGCCGACGGCTCGGTGAACGGGAAGAAGTGCGGACGGAACCGGGTGCGGCCCTCGGGGCCGAACTGGGCGCGCGCGAGGGCATCCAGGGTCCCGCGCAGGTTGGCCATGGTCAGGCCCTTGTCGACGGCCAGCCCCTCGACCTGGTGGAACACCGGGGTGTGGGTGGCGTCGAGTTCGTCGGTGCGGAAGGTGCGGCCGATCGACACGATGTAGACGGGCAGTTCGCGTTCCAGCAGGGCCCGGATCTGCACCGGCGACGTGTGGGTGCGCAGCACCTGTCGCGAGCCGTCGGGCGCGATGTGGAAGGTGTCCTGCTCGCTGCGCGCGGGGTGGTCCGGCGGGAAGTTCAGCGCGTCGAAGTTGAACTGTTCGGTCTCGACCTCGGGACCTTCGGCCAGTTCCCAGCCCATCGCCACGAAGGTGTCGGCGACGTTCTCGGCCAGGATCGTGATGGGGTGCCGGGCACCGATGGGCTGCCGCGTCGTCGGCAGCGTCACGTCGATGCGCTCGGCCACCAGGGCGGCGGCATCGCGCTCGGCGCGCAGCACCACGATGCGGTCGTCGTACGCCTGCTGCGCGGCGCTGCGCGCGACGTTGACGCGCTTGCCGGCGTCGGCCCGGTCCTCCTTGGCCAAACTGCCCAGTGCCTGACGGGCCAGCGCGATGGGCGATTTGTCGCCGAGGTGCTCGGTCTTGGCGCGAGCCAGAGCGTCCAGGTCAGCGGCCTGGTCGAAGGCGAGACGAGCGGCCTCGACCGCCGCGGTCAATGCTGCTTCCGATAGTTCTTCACCCTGCTCAGCCACCCGGAGATCATAGCGACGAGCGTCGCGCCCACCGCACTCGCCGGGACCGGCAGACCCTAGGCTTCGGCGAGCTCCCCGTCATCGGGTTCGGTTCCGGCGTCCTTGCGCGGCCTGATCCAGTACATCGCGAGGTCCTCGGGCACGCCCGATGTCTTCGGGCCGAACAGCTGCTTGCGCACCTTCTTGGGCGTCACGCCGAGGGCGTCCAGGTACTGCTGGTCGATCCGGTCGAGCGTGGACTGCGAGATGATCAGCCCGCCCTTGGTGGCCCGCTCCATGACGCGCGCCGCGATGTTGACGTCGACACCGAGCAGGTCCGACCCGATGCGCTGCGGCCGCCCGGTGTGAATGCCGGCCCGCATCTTGGGGTGATAGCCGTCGATCTCGACTTCCTTCAGGGCATCGAGCGCGCGGATGACCGACCGCAGCGCGGTCACCGGATTGCTGAACACGGCCATGGACCCGTCGCCCATGCGTTTGACGATGTGGCCGCCCGATTCCAGCAGCGGCGGTTCGAACACCTGGGCCACGCGACGCAGCAGCCGGAGCGTGGTCTCGTCGCCGACGCTCAGCGACCATTTGGAGAAGCCGACGAGATCGGTGAAGACGATGGTCACCTCGGGGTTCGCGGGCCGGCCCGACACACGTTCGGTCAGGGCCTGCCACACCTGCAGGCCGGCGAGACTCACCTCGTGGGACGCCCCGCCGCGTGGCAGAAGCCGATCGGCGGCGCGGGCCGCGGCGCTGGGGCCACCGACACCGGCCACCGACAGCGGATCACCGAAATCGGGGTCGCCGGGCAGGGCACGACGTGCCCGCCTGATGAATCCGATTACAGCCGGACTGTGATTGGTGTTCTGCAACCACCCCAACGGTCCACTTGATCCTGGCCCCGCGTGTGACGCCGGGCCGATCTCTCCCACACCGTCGGATCGTTCTTCGAACGATTCGACTTCCACGACGCCACCCTAGGTGGCGGCCCGCGGCACCGGCAACGACCGTGGCCGCGCGTCGGAAAACTGGCTGGTCACTGAGTTATGGCGACCCGATGGACGCTCTGTAACGGTCCCGGCAACACCATCGTCAAATCGTGGACAACATACGTTGTCACGATTATCGTGGCGACACAGAACCCTCGGTATCAACGTTGAGCGAGGACACCATGACCCCACGGACGACACCCGCCGCCGAACCCCTCGGGCCGGATTCGCTGACCTGGAAGTACTTCGGCGACTTGCGCACCGGCATCCTCGGCGTGTGGATCGGCGCGATCCAGAATATGTATCCCGAACTGGGGGCCGGCGTGGAGGATCATTCGATCCTGCTGCGGGAGCCGTTGCAGCGGGTCGCGCGCTCGGTGTACCCGATCATGGGAGTGGTCTACGACGGTGACCGCGCCGCCGACACGGGCGCCCAGATCCGCGGCTATCACGAGACCATCAAGGGCGTCGACCACGACGGCCGCCGCTACCACGCGCTCAATCCCGAGACGTTCTACTGGGCGCACGCGACGTTCTTCATGCTGATCCTCAAGACCGCCGAGTACTTCTGCGGCGGGTTGACCGAGGCCGAGAAACGCCAGCTGTTCGACGAGCACGTGCAGTGGTACCGCATGTACGGCATGAGCATGCGGCCGGTCCCGGAGACCTGGGAGGACTTCCAAACCTATTGGGAACACAAGTGTTCCGAAGAGCTGGAGATCAACCGGGCCACGCTCGACATCTTCACCATCCGAATCCCCAAGCCGTGGTTCGTGCTGATGCCCACCCCGGTGTGGGACCAGATGTTCAGGCCTCTCGTGGCCGGGCAGCGCTGGGTTGCGGCCGGTGTGTTCGACCCCGCCGTCCGGGAACGGGCCGGCATGCGCTGGACACCCGGCGATGAAGTGGTGCTGCGGCTGCTGGGCAAGGCCGTCGAGCTCGCCTTCCTCGCCGTCCCCGATGAAATCCGTTTGCACCCAAGAGCATTGGCGGCGTATCGCCGGGCCGCCGGGCGCGTGCCGGCCGACGCGCCACTGGTCGAGGCGCCGGGATTCATGGCCCCGCCGAAAGACCGCTGGGGCCTGCCGATGCATTATGTCCCACGTCACAAGTCGTTGATGGAGCGCGCCGGGTCACTGGTGCACACCACGTTCTCGTTGGCCGGTCTGCGTCCCGCGCGGAACCGTTCAGTGTCCGGAAAGGCTGCCTGAATAGATGCTTGATTGGTCCGACGTCGATATTGCCGTGCGCGACGCCGTTCGCGAGTTCGTGGACAAGGAAATCCGGCCGCACCTCGACGAACTCGAGGGCGGCGACATGGAGCCCTACCCGATCATCCGAAAACTGTTCGCCACCTTCGGAATCGACGTCATGGCACGGGAGGCGCTGGAGCGACGGCTGTCCCGGCTGCGGTCCGGTGAGGCCTCGGACGGCAAGCCCCGGGCGTCCGGCGGGATGTTCGGCGGCGGACCCGACCAGGCCGGCATGGGCATGGTGCTGATCAGCGAATTGTGCCGGGTCAGTTCGGGTCTGGTGACGGGCGTGGGCGTCAGCCTGGGTCTGACGGTGCCCACCATCCAGAGCCGCGGCACGTTGGCCCAGCAGGAGCGTTGGCTGCCCGGACTGGTGACCTACGAGAAGGTCGGCGCCTGGGCCATCACCGAACCCGATTCGGGCTCAGATGCTTTCGGTGGCATGAAGTCCTACGTCGTGCGTGACGGCGACGACTACATCCTCAACGGCCAGAAGACCTTCATCACCAACGGTCCCGACGCCGACGTCGTCGTCGTCTACGCCAAGCTGGACGAGGGTGACGGGGCCGACAAGCGCGACCGCAAGGTACTGACCTTCGTGCTCGACCGCGGCATGGAGGGCTTCGTCCAGTCGAAGCCGTTCCGCAAGATGGGTATTCACTCCTCGCGTACCGGCGAGCTGTTCTTCAACAACGTGCGGCTGGGCCGCGACCGGCTGCTCGGCGAGACCGAGGAGAACAAGGCCGGCGACGGCCGCGACAGCGCCCGGTCGAGCTTCTCGGCCGAACGCGTCGGCGTGGTGTCCATGTCGCTGGGCATCATCGAGGAATGTCTGCGGCTGTGCATCGACTACGCCAAGACCCGCACGTTGTGGGGCAAGGAGATCGGGCAGTTCCAGCTGATCCAGCTCAAGCTGGCCAGCATGGAGGTGGCGCGAATGAACGTGCGCAACATGCTGTTCCGCGTCATCGAGTCCGGCCAGGCCGGCCGCCAGATTCCGCTGGCCGAGGCGTCGGCGATGAAGTGGTACTGCTCGCAGGCCGCCACCGACGTCGCGATGGACGCGATCCAGTTGTTCGGTGGCAACGGCTACATGACCGAGTACCGCGTCGAGCAGCTGGCGCGTGACGCCAAGTCGCTGATGATCTACGCCGGCAGCAACGAGGTGCAGATCACGCACGTCGCCAAGGGGCTGCTCGCCTGAGGCCGGATCAGGAGTGGGCCCGGGAGCTCTCGTACAGGCAGATCGACGCTGCGGCTGCCACGTTGAGGCTCTCGGCGCTCCCCCGCATCGGGATGTGCACCCGCTGCGATGCCAGCGCCATGACCTCGTCGGGCAGGCCGTGCGCCTCGGGTCCGAACAGCCACGCGGTACGTGCCGACAGGTCGGCGGAGCGGATGTCGACGGAGGCGTCCAGCGCCGTCGCGAGCACCTCGATGCCGCCGGCCCGAATCGCTGAAACCACCGCGGCCGCATCGGGATCCACCACGACCGGCAGCGAGAAGATACTGCCCGCCGAGGACCGCAGGCATTTCCCGTTGTAGGGGTCGACGCTGTGTCCGGCGAACACCACGGCGTCGGCACCCATGGCGTCGGCGATGCGGATCAGGGTGCCGGCGTTGCCGGGCTCCGACATGCCGACCGGCACCGCCAACAAGCGCGGCCCGGACGCCAGCACATCGTCGAGCGTCACCGAAGGCAGCGCGCACACCGCGATGAGCCCGACGGGAGTGACGGTCTCCGACAACGCCTTTGCAGCCTTGTCGGTGATCACCGAGACCGGGGCGCCGTCGAGCAGCGCGCCGAAGCGTTCCAGCGCGGCCGCGGTCGCGAAGACCTCGGAAACAAGACCGCGCCGAAGCGCCGCCTCGACGAGGTTGGGTCCCTCGGCAAGGAAGCGCCCGGCGCGTTTGCGCCCGACGTGGCGCTGCAGCTTGGCCGCAGCGACCACCCGGGCAGATCGCTCGGTGAGCGCTGAGTCTGTAGTCAGACTCAGGCAGCCTCTCCGGACGGGGCGTTGACGTCGGCGGGCAGAGCGGCCTTGGCCACCTCAACCAGCGCGGTGAACGCGGCGGGGTCGCTGATCGCGATCTCCGACAGGTTCTTACGGTCGACCTCGACGCCGGCCAGCTTCAAGCCCTGGATCAGGCGGTTGTAGGTGACGCCGTTCTCGCGAGCGGCGGCGTTGATACGCGTGATCCACAGCTTCCGGAAGTCAACCTTGCGGGCACGACGGTCGCGGTAGGCGTAGGTCAACGAGTGGAGCTGCTGCTCCTTGGCCTTGCGGTAGAGCCGCGAGCGCTGCCCGCGGTAACCCTTCGAGGCCTTCAGTACTGTGCGCCGCTTCTTCTGAGCGTTCAGTGCGCGCTTCACGCGTGCCATGAGATTTCCTATCCTTCGGTGTTCAGAGGGGAGCGGGCGGTACTAGCCGGCCAGCATCTTGGCGACACGCGCGGTGTCGTTGGCAGCAACCACGGCGCGACCGTCGAGACGACGGGTGCGCTTGGTGGCCTTGTGCTCCATCAGGTGGCGGCGGTTGGCCTTCTGGCGCACGATCTTGCCGGTTCCGGTCTTGCGGAACCGCTTCGATGCGCCACTGTGGGTCTTGGCCTTGGGCATGTGTCCTCAGTTTCTTTCCATGCGGTTGCTCGCGGCGGCTGGAACCGCTGCGGGCAATCGCGACTGCTGTTACGCGGTTGCGTCAGATTCAGGTGCCGCGGGGGCCGGCCGTCCGGCCGGCGCGTCGGCGTCGTGCGCCGCCTTGGCGCGAGTCTTCGCGCCGCGGTGCGGAGCCAGCACCATCGTCATGTTGCGGCCGTCCTGCTTGGCGGACGTCTCGATGAAGCCGTATTCGGCGACGTCGGCGCCCAGCCGCTGCAGGAGTCGGTAGCCCAGTTCGGGCCGCGACTGCTCACGTCCGCGGAACATGATGGTCACCTTGACCTTCGACCCTGCTTCGAGGAAGCGGACGACGTGACCCTTCTTGGTCTCGTAGTCGTGGTCGTCGATCTTGGGACGCAGCTTCTGTTCCTTGACGACGGTCTGCTGCTGGTTCTTGCGAGACTCACGTGCCTTCTGAGCCGTCTCGTACTTGTACTTGCCGTAGTCCATGATCTTGCAGACCGGCGGCTTTGCGCCTGGCGCAACTTCGACAAGGTCGAGATCGGCGTCCTGGGCGACGCGGAGGGCATCTTCGATGCGCACGATCCCTACCTGCTCGCCGTTCGGTCCGATCAACCGAACTTCAGGTACTCGAATGCGCTCGTTGACGCGTGTCTCAGTGCTGATGGGGCCTCCCGGGTTGTTCCATTACTTGTTCAGTAGAGGTCACACCCGGCTCAGCCATCTGTTCGCATGAACAGAAAAGCCCTGCACATAGCAGGGCCCATTGCCGACCGATCACGGCTCACGCCGCCTGCGCACAACGCAGAACAGGCACAATGTGCCTGTGACCGGACCGCCAAGCCGTGAGGCCGACGGTGGGAGGTGGGACTCCACTTGCTGTCCTGACGTAAGCCAGGACGGTCGCGCATGACACTCTAGCAGTCATGACCGACCCGAACATAATGCGTGACGCCGACGAAGCCCAGGTACGGGAGCTGGCCGAGATCCCCGCCGTCGAGGTGATCACCCGCGCCGCCGTCATGCTCATGAGCGCGGCCGCCGAGAAGCTCGGGCTGGCCGACGCCGACCCCGACGAGAGCCCGCACCGCGACCTCGACGAGGCCCGGCGCCTGATCACCGCGCTGGCCGGCCTGGTGCAGGCCTCGGCCGAGTATCTGGGACTGCACGCCGGCCCGGTCCGGGACGGCCTCAAGAGCCTGCAGCTGGCGTTCCGGGAGGCGAGCGCGGCGCCCGACGAGCCCGGCCACGGTCCGGGCGAGAAGTACACCGGCCCGGTCTGGTAGCTCAGGGGCCCTGCAGACACTTCCCGGTTTCACCGCATATTGTCCGAACTTATGACGTTGACGCCGAGCAGACAGCAGCAGCGCCCGACGACATTGGGGTGGGTTCCGGCCGCGGCCGGCTGGGCCGTCGGTGTCGTCGCGACGCTGTCGCTGTTCGCCAGTCTGTCGCCGCTGATCCGGTGGATGATCCACATCCCCCGCGAGTTCGTCAACGACTACCTGTTCAACTTCCCGGACACCAGCTTCGCCTGGTCGTTCGTGCTGATCCTGCTGGCCGCGGCACTCGCCGCACGTAAGCGGATCGCCTGGTGGGTCCTGCTGATCTACATGGTCGGCCACATCGGCTGGAACGTCTACGGACTGCTGTCCGACAACTTCCCCGACGGCGACCTGACCTTCGTGGAGGACTTCGGCGAGGCGCTGGGTCTCGTGTTCCACATCGGCGTCATCGTCGTCCTGCTGCTGTCGCGGAATCAGTTCTGGGCCAAGGTCCGCCGCGGGGCGCTGCTCAAGGCGGCCCTGACCCTGGTCGCCGGCATGGCTGTCGGCATCCTGGCGGCCTGGGGACTGCTGGAGATGTTCCCCGGCCGGCCGCCGCTGGACCCCGACTACCGACTGGCGTACGCGGTGAACCGGGTCAGCGGTTTCGCCGCGGTCGGCAAGGAGGCGTTCGAGGGCGGCCATCCGCACGCGTTCCTCAACGCGCTGTTCGGCCTGTTCGGCGCCGTGGCGCTGATCGTGGCGGCGATCGTGCTGTTCCAGTCCCAGCGCGCCGAGAACGCCCTCACCGGCGAGGACGAGTCCGCGATCCGCGGCCTGCTCGAGCTGTGGGGCAAGAACGACTCGCTGGGTTACTTCGCCACCCGCCGCGACAAGGCCGTGGTCTTCGCACCCAATGGCCGTGCGGCCATCACCTATCGGGTCGAGGTGGGCGTGTGCCTCGCCAGCGGTGATCCCGTCGGCGACCCGCGGGCCTGGCCGGCGGCCATCGACGCGTGGCTGGCGCTGTGCCAGACCTACGGTTGGGCACCGGGCGTCATGGGCGCCAGCTCGACCGGCGCGGAGGCTTACCGTCAGGGTGGTTTGAACGCCCTGCAACTCGGCGACGAGGCCATCCTGCATCCGCAGAACTTCCGGCTGTCGGGCCCCGACATGCGGGCCGTCCGCCAGGCCGTCACCCGCGCCCGCCGCGCCGGGCTGACGGTACGGATGCGTCGGCACCGCGACATCAGCGCCGACGAGATGGCTCAGGTGATCGCGCATGCCGACGCCTGGCGCGACACCGAGACCGAACGCGGCTTCTCGATGGCGCTGGGCCGGCTCGGCGACGCCGCCGACGGGGACTGCCTGCTGGTGGAGGCCGTGCAGGGTGACGGCCAGGTGGTGGCGATGCTGTCGCTGGTGCCGTGGGGCAACAACGGGGTGTCGCTGGACCTGATGCGCCGCTCCCCCGCCTCCCCCAACGGCACCATCGAGTTGATGGTCAGCGAGTTGTGCCAGCGCTCGGAAGAGATTGGCGTGACCCGGATTTCGCTGAACTTCGCGATGTTCCGCTCGGCGTTCGAGCAGGGTTCGCAGCTGGGCGCGGGCCCGATCCTGCGGCTGTGGCGCGCGCTGCTGATCTTCTTCTCGCGGTGGTGGCAGCTGGAGACGCTGTACCGCTCCAACATGAAGTACCTGCCCGAGTGGGTACCGCGCTATGCCTGCTACGAAGACGCGCGCCTGATCCCGCGTGTGGGCGTCGCGTCGGTGATCGCCGAGGGCTTCCTCGTGCTGCCGTTCTCCCGCCGCGACGAACAGCCCCACACCGGCCACCACACCGCGGCCCCCAAGAACCTGATCGATTCGGGACGGCTGCATCCCGACGGCAGCGCACCCGATGTCGCTGATCTGGCGGCCGGCGCATCCGACACCGCCGAGGCCCGGCGCCTGCCCGACCAGGTCCGGGTCCGGATGGCCAAGCTGCAGGCGTTGCAGGCGGAAGGCATCGACGCCTACCCGGTGGGACAGGCGCCCAGCCACACGGTCGCCGAGGCGCTGGGGTCGGCCGCCGACACCGCGGTCTGCGTCGCGGGCCGCGTGCTGCGGTTGCGCGACTACGGCGGCGTGCTGTTCGCCCAACTGCGCGACTGGTCCGGCGAAGTCCAACTGCTACTGGACAATTCGCTGCTGACCGGCAGTACCGTGGCCGAATTCACCGGCGCCATCGACCTGGGTGACCTGATCGAGGTCTCCGGCGTCATGGGCACCAGCCGCAACGGCACTGTGTCGGTGCTGGTGCACAACTGGCGCCTGATCGGCAAGTGCCTGCGCCCGCTACCCGACAAGTGGAAGGGCCTGACCGACCCCGAGGCCCGCGTCCGCACCAGGTACCTGGACCTGGCGATCAACACCGAGTCGCGGGAGTTGATCACCGCGCGCAGCCGGGTGCTGCACGCCATCCGGGAAACGTTGGTGGGCAAGGGTTTCCTGGAAGTCGAGACCCCCATCCTGCAGCAGATTCACGGCGGCGCGAACGCGCGGCCGTTCGAGACCCACATCAACGCCTACGACCTTGACCTGTACCTGCGCATCGCGCCCGAGCTGTACCTGAAGCGGCTGTGCGTGGGCGGTGTCGAGCGCGTCTTCGAGCTGGGCCGCGCGTTCCGCAACGAGGGTGTGGACTTCAGCCACAACCCCGAGTTCACCCTGCTGGAGGCGTACCAGGCGCACGCCGACTACAACGTCTGGATCGACGGCTGCCGCGAGATCATCCAGAACGCCGCGGCGGCCGCCAACGGCGCGCAGGTGGTCATGCGCCCCGGACCCGACGGCAGCCTTACGCCCGTTGACATCTCGGGCCACTGGCCCGTCAAGACGGTGCACGACGCGGTGTCCGAGGCGCTGGGCGAGCACGTCACCCCGGAGACCGATGTGGCGACGCTGCGCAAGCTGTGCGACGGCGCGACGATCCCGTACCGGACCCACTGGGACGCCGGCGCGATCGTGCTGGAGCTGTACGAGCACCTCGTCGAAGACCGCACCGAGGCACCGACGTTCTACAAGGACTTCCCGACCTCCGTGTCGCCGCTGACCCGGCCGCACCGCAGCATCCCCGGCGTTGCCGAACGGTGGGACCTGGTGGCCTGGGGTGTCGAGCTCGGCACCGCCTACAGCGAGCTGACCGATCCGGTGGAACAGCGCCGGCGGCTCGAGGAACAGTCGCTACTGGCCTCCGGCGGCGATCCCGAGGCCATGGAGCTGGACGAGGACTTCCTGCAGGCGATGGAATACGCCATGCCGCCGACCGGCGGTCTCGGCATGGGCGTCGACCGCGTGGTCATGCTGATCAC
Organism: Mycobacterium sp. SMC-21; assembly: GCF_045310825.1. Classification (NCBI taxonomy): domain Bacteria; kingdom Bacillati; phylum Actinomycetota; class Actinomycetes; order Mycobacteriales; family Mycobacteriaceae; genus Mycobacterium; species Mycobacterium sp. SMC-21. The sequence continues at coordinate 47,909 of NZ_JBJIAO010000030.1, forward strand.
CGGGCGCAGCATCCGCGAGACGCTGCCATTCCCGCTCGCGAAGCCGCGGTAAGCACAGGAGCCTCCCAGCTTCGCGCGGCACCCTGACGTCGTGACGATCGGGGCGACGAACGCCGGGCTCTATGGCGAGCAACATGTTTCGTTGACGCACGGCTGGCTGCCCGGCACCGTCCAGGCCCTCGCGGTGACAGTGCTGATCTTCGCGGTCGGCTGGCGTAACAGCCGGTGGCGCGCCGTCTGGCTGCCCGTCGCCGCCGCGTCCGGCTTGCTGGTGACGGCCACCGCCCGCTGGATCGTGGCATCGCAGGGCTGGTCCGACGAACCCGCGCCGACCCGGCTGTGGGTCTGGACCGCGGTGACCGGCGCCGCGGTGGTTCTGCTGATCGTCGGCTGGCAGGCCACCCGCTGGTGGCGCCGCGGGCTGGCGATGCTGGCGGTACCGCTGTGCGTGCTGTCCACGGGGCTGACGCTCAACGCCTGGGTCGGATACTTCCCGAATCTCGACACCGCGTGGGAACAGGTCAACTCGGCGCCGCTGCCCAACCAGACGCGACCCGAGACCGTGGTCGCGATGCAGAAGGCACGGCAGATACCGAGCAAGGGCAGTGTCGTGGAGATCCAAACCGGCTCGGCCGCATCGGGATTCAAGCACCGCGACGAATACGTGTACCTGCCGCCGGCCTGGTTCGCCAGCAACCCGCCGCCGCGACTGCCGATGGTGATGATGATCGGCGGCGAATTCAACACGCCCGCCGACTGGCTGCGGGCGGGTAACGCGATCACGACGGTCGACGCCTTCGCCGCCGCTCATCAGGGCAACGCCCCGGTGCTGGTGTTCGTCGACCCCGGCGGTTCTTTCAACAACGACACCGAGTGCGTCAACGGGCCGCGCGGCAACTCCGCCGACCATCTGATCAAGGACGTGCTGCCATTCATGACCGCCAACTACGGCGTGAGCACCGACCGCCGGCACCGCGGCATCGTCGGCTGGTCCATGGGCGGCACCTGCGCGGTGGACCTGACGGTGATGCATCCGGATCTGTTCAGCGCGTTCCAGGACATCGCCGGGGACATCGCGCCGAACGCCGGTGACCGGCCGCAGACCGTGCAACGACTGTTCGGTGGCAGCACCGCCAAATACGCCGACTGGGACCCCATGACGGTGATGTCCCGTCACACCTACGACGACATCGCGGCCTGGTACGACATCAACGGACCGGAGCTCTCGCGCGGCCCGCTGCCCGCGCAAACCGTTGCGGCGCACTCGCTCTGCGGCGTCGGCAGCACCCGTGGCATCCGGTGCGCGGTCGTCGAACGGCCGGGCAAGCACGACTGGCCGTTCGCGGCGCAGGCGTTCAGCGCGGCGCTGCCGTGGCTGGCCGGCCAGCTCGGGACACCGGGCGTGCCGCGGCTGCCCTTGCCCGCCGCGACGGCACCCGCCATGCCGGTCGAAGCCGCTCGCCGGTGACCTAGTAGTCGGCTTCGGCGGCCAGGATCTCGGCGAGGAACGCGTCGGCACCGGGCGCCGCCAGCCGGGCCCGCACGTAGCGCCGGACCCGGTCCCGAACCGCTGCCGTCTCGCCGGTCCCGGCACCCACCGTCACGGCGGTGTCCGTCCAATCGTGGCCCCACGCTTGGTTTTCGGTGGCCGACAGCGGCACGGTCGCGTTTCCGTCGATGTCGAGCGTGCCGCCGCCGCCGATCGAACCCGAGTCCAGCCGCACCGGGATGCCGTCCGCGGGACCGATGGTGGCCACGCGGATGTCGGCGACCACCGCACCGTCACGGGCCCACACGGACCAGTCGATGGTGTGCTCGGCAGCGTCGAACGTCCGCGGTGGCACTGCGGTCCACGAGACCGACGCGATGCCGTCGGCGATGGCCCCGTCGCCGACGGCACCGGGTTGCCCGGCGGCGAGCGCATAGTCGTCCTGCCGCGGTGGCCCCTGGGCCGCAAGGACTTCCGACCAGTCCCCCAGTCCGGCATCGTCGGCGAGGTCGACACAGCTGCGGACGAGGCCGAGAATCCGGGGGTCCCCGGATGCCGCCGTACTCGCCAACGCCTGTCGGTGCGGCGCCAGCAGCCCGGCGATGTCCGAATCCAGGGTGTCCTCGGTGAAGTAGTCCTGCAGCGCCGCCGTCGACAGCGCCACCTCGGCGTCCAGCACCGCGGGGTCCAGTGGGTTGATGCCGTCGCGGGCGCTGGCCGGCCACCACCGCCGTAGCCAGTGCCCGACGGCCAGACGGCGAAGTGCGGCAAGGGGTTCGGGTAGCAGCAGCACGTCGGCAGTCTCGGCGGCGGCGACCACCGCGACGTGTCCGGCCTCGCCGACCAGCCGCCACAACCAGTCGGCCGCGGACAGATCGGTGAACGTGATCCGGACCGCCTGCGCCGGATCGTGGATCGTCCAGGCGAGGACCGCACCGCTCACCTCGAGCACCGCCACCTCCGGCGGTGCCGCAACCTCGGATCCCAAAGCCCACAATCCGGAATCGACAGTGAGTTTCATCCTGCCGCCTCCAATTCCAGCATCGCCTTGATGCGCTGGCGATGATCGAGACTGACCGACCGGGCGACCCCGTCCAGCAGTCCGCGCACCTCGCCGGCGTCGTCACAGGGTTCCTGCCAGACGTCACGTCCGTGCAGGCGGGCCCACAGCCGCGAGACATAGGGACGGACGAACGCGCCGAGGTCGTCCACCACCTGCTGCTGCCGCGGGTGCACCGGTCCGCCGTCGGTCAAATAGCGACGGGCGTGCAGCACGTACGCCTCTTTGCGGAGCCGCGCCTGAATCTGGCCCGAAAGGTGGTAGCGCGTCCGGTGATTCACCTCGAGCGGCGCCAGGTCCACCCCGATCTCGATGCCGGCGACGAGCGTGGCCTGGTTGTCCTCGGCCAGTAGCCCCCACGGCGAGGCCGCACGGTCGGCCTCTTCGGCGCACAGGGTCGGCAGGTCGGGCAACTCGTCGCGGTCGAGGGCACGGCGCAGCGTCGCCCGGACCCGGTCGACGATGCTGCGGTCGAGGGGACGTTCGGCGGCGCGGGAGCCGGCGACCGTCGGCTTGGCTTGCGGTGCGGCACCGCACAAACCGATCTGGTCGACCGACCACGGCGCGGCCGGCGCGGCGTCCCGCATCCGGGCGCCGAAGTTGTACGGGGTGCTGTCGGCGATCAGCGTGGTCCAGACCCGTTGCCGCGCAGCATCGGCGTTGTGACCACCGTCCGGGCCGAGCACCGTCGTCAGGCCGGCGAGAAACGGTTCGTACGGCGCGTCACCCGCCCTGACATCGTCCCAGCCGGCATCGAGCTGACGTGACAACGTCTCCAGCACCGCAGGATCGGCGAGGTACTCGTGCAGCCGCTCGACCGCGGTGCGGTCCCGATCGCCGTGCACGTCGCGCAGCGCCTCCACGACGATGCGCGAATCATCCTGTCCTGGAGCGCCTCTGGTCGCGGCCAGTTCGAAACACACCGGGAAGTAGAGCTCTTGGGCATTGCCGGTGGTGATCCGGTCGCGCCGGCGCTGCGCCTTCAACAACGCGAACCACTGTGCCGCGGCCCGCAACTGAACCGCGTGGTCGACGATCACCCGGCGCATCTCGTCGGCGACGTCGGCGGCGACGACGGGCGCGGAGTATTCGGGGTGCGCCCGCAGCCGGAGCACCAACGGATCGATGATGCGCTTCACCGCGCGGCTCAGCGGACCGCCGTCGGGACTGCTCAGCAGTTCGAGACCGGGCCCGATCTCGCGCCACGCGGCGTCAATGACGGCACGACGTGGTTGTGGCCCAACGGTCATCAGCGTGCCCCGTCGACGGAGAAGGTCATCAGCGCGGCCCAGTACACGGGGCTGAGTGTGGCGTCTCCGGTTCGCCAGCGCTGCAGGCAGTCTCGTTGCCAGCGGTTCACGGCACGAGCCGGTGTCGTCGCCTGGTGCGCGGCGTCGACGGCGATGATCGCCTCCGCCATCGGGTCGGCGGCGCCGGCCGTGGCCGTCCGGTATCCGGCGGTGGTGGGCAGCGACCAGAGAGTCGCGGTGACCACCTGTGCGCCACCGAGGATCATCGCCGCGACCAGTCCGGTGGCCTCGTCGAACCGGTAGTCGGCGCCGGATGCGCAGGCCAGCAGCGCGACCCGGGGCGGGATCGGCAATCCCATCACCATGATGTCGGCGGCCGTCAGTGGCTCGGGCTCCGCCAGATGCAGCGCCGCCTGGTCGGCCGAGCCGTCGCGGTCGGGAGCGGCACTGGCATGCCCGACGTACACGAGCCGTGCCGGGCGCAGCGCCAGCTGCTCCGCCAGCCAGTGCCGGTCGGCGTCGCCGCGGCGGAAGAGCTCCACGGGGGTGCTGACCGCCGGGAGGGCCGGCCGCTCGCCGAAGTGCCGGGCCAGCACGGTGTCCGGCGCGGGCCGGCCGAGCACCGAGCCGAGCGCTGAATCCGGCCGCTGGCCGGGCACTTTCGGGTCCAGCACCAGCAGCGGCGGCCCGTCCGCTGGTTGGAGCTGCCTGCGTGGCGCGTTCGCGATGTTGGGCGGCACCGCCAGCAGGAGGTCGGCGACTTCGATCAGGCGCTCGTCGCCAGTTCCGCCGGACTGCGCGAGCAGGCCCCACGGCACCCGGCTCAGGCGGGCGCTCGGCGAGACAAAGAGCACCGGCAGCTCCGGGTCAGCGGTGCACTGCCGCAGCAGATCCCACGCTTCGTCAGGGAGCAGGGCCCCGAGCAGCCGGGCGAGCTCCCGCTCGCGTGCCACAGCAGCGAACGGACCGGTCACCAATGACCGGGTCAATGCCTCGGAAAGTTGTTCCCCGTCAAGCGGATCCGGCAAGGCCTCGGCCAGTGCGGAGGTCACCGCCAGCAGAACATCCTCGGCCACCACCCAGGTGACCAGCCGCTCCGGTGCGCCGACGACCCGGAGGCTGACGTACGTCGCGATACCGATGTCGGCGAAGCGGAGCACCAACGTCGTTGCGGTGTCCTGGGTTACGGGCATGTCGACCACGCCTCCTGGTCCGCGGTGACGGCGCGGCCATAGCGCGTCTGGGCCAGCTCGCGGTAGCGCGCCAGCACCGGCGCACCGTCGGGCTCCATCTGCAGCGGCGGCAGCGGCCCGAGCCGAATGAGACCGGCGGCGCCGACGGCGACCGGGCCCGACGCGACCGACGCCAGTTCGTCGACGTCGAGAACCGGTGCGGCTGTCGTGGTGGCGCGGGCCCACTCCATCGTGGCGCCCGTCGCGGCGTCGACGCTGAATGCCCCTCGGGCGCTGTGGTATTCGATCAGTTCGCCGACCAGCGCCGGATCCTGCGATTCCCAGGCGACCGCGAACGCACCGGCAAGGAGGGGTGCCGCCACCCCGGCAGCCCATCGCGACCGGGCATCGGCGTCGGTGATCGAATAGCGCACCGAGTCGACAGCCAGCGCCGCGGGCAACTTCAGGTCGGCAGCAGCGGCCAGTTTGTCCATGCCGGAACGGTATTGGTCGGTGCCGGGTTCGGTGGACCACGTCCCGAGCCCACCGCGGTAGCGGGCTTCGGCCTGTGCCCAGGTGTCGGCGGGATCACCCGCGGCATCGAAGCCGAGATCCGCCAGTCCCTCGGCACGCCAGACGGTGCCGAGTTGGTCATCCAGCCGGGCGTACTGCAACCAGCTGCTGCGCGGTGAGGAATCCAGGCAGGTCCGGGCCTGATCGATCAGAGCCCGGGCGTCGTCGTAGCGGCCCCGGAAGATGGCGATCCAGCTGCGTTGCAACAAGATGCGGTGCACGTGCAGCGGCTTGCCCAGCTCGCGCCAGTGCCGTTCGGCGTGTCCCCAGCATTCGTCGGCGGCCTGCAGGGCACCGGCGGCCAGTCGGGTGAGTCCGAAGTACAGCCAGCAGCGCGACACCTCGTGGGCCCGCGCCTGGCGAGCGATCTCCGGATACGCGGCGGTGAGCAGCGCCTCCGTACCCTCCTGGTCGCCGGCCAGCCAGCTCACCGCCGCCCGCTCCAATTTCGCTCGGGCCGCGGCCAATTCCCAGCCCCGAGCCTGCGCCCGGGCCTCGGCGCGGCGCAGCCACGGCAACGCCTCGTCCACCTTGCCGGTGTCGATGCAGAACCGTGCGTAGCCGAGCGCCCCGGCGAGCCAGAGGTATTCCCGCTCCGGGGTGGTGGCCGGCGGAGCGATCGCGGCGAGCACGTCCTCCCACAGCGGCACCGAACGGACGTGCAGATCGTCGTCGCAGAGCGCGAGCGCGCACAGGATGCGGGCGTGGGTCAGCAGATAGGTGTGTTCGTCGTCCAGATCGGAGTATGGGGACGGGCCGTCCAGCGCGGTCAGGGACGCGGCCGCCCCTTCGTGGTCGCCGATCGCGGCGGACAGGCCGGTCCGCAGGAAGGTGGCCCGGCGGCGGTAGCGGCTGAGCATGTGATCCGCGTCCTCCGGGGTCATGGTCATCTGCGCCACGATCTCGGCCGGCGCGCGGCCGGCCAGGATCGATGCGTAGATGTCGAGGCAGTCGTCGATACGACGGATGCATTCGCGCACCCCGTCCAGGGCGCTGCGGATCAGATAGATCTCGCCGAGTTGGGCGAAGACCTCGAGCATCTGGTCATCGCGGTCGGCGGCTTCGATGGCGGGCATCAGCGACAGCAGCAGTTCTTTGGCTGTCTGCTCGTCGGCGGCGAACATCAGCGCGCGGGCGCGGGCGAGTTCGCCGGTGATCGACACGGCCGAATCATAGGTCGAGCGGCGGATGCATGGTCTGCACCCGCCGCTCGGGCAGCCCCGGGCATGTCAGCCGCAGGACACCTTGATCTCGAAGTTCTTCGAGATCATCCCCGCCATGGGGTTCTTCATGTCGGCACCGGCGGCCTGCCCGGTGATGGTGTACGTGCTGCCGTCGACCTTGACGTCAGCCGAGCCGGTCTTCATGCCGCCCATCTCCGACACCGCGAGCGCGTTGCCGTCGACCACCAGGCCCAGGGACTGCACCTTCGGCGGCGAAGCGTCCGTCATGACGACGCCGAGGCCCTGCGCGCCACCACCGATGGGTGCGCTGGCAATGTTGATGCTGCCGCCCTGCTTCACGCAGGTCACCGACTTCAGGTCCAGGCCGGCCAGGTCCTGGCCCTCGACCTTGACGACCGTGTTGCCGCCGCCGTTGCTCACCGAACCCGGACCGGACGCCTTCGGGCCGTCCGCCTTGTCGGTGGAGCAGCCGATGAGGGTGGCGCCCACGGCCAGCATGCCGATACCAGCGGCCAGAGTGCGATTGATGTTCATGTCAGAGGGTTTCCCTTCTTCGTTACGCCGCCCCAGTGGCGTCGTCGTGCGGTAAGTACACGCGGGCGCCGCGGCTACCGATCCCAACTTTGTGGCGCGGTACGGTGAAGCCATGGCCGACGAAACCGAGCCCATCGACGCCGAGATCGTGCCATTGGATGCGGCGCCCGCCCCGGTGCCGGTGTCCCCGCCTGTCGATCCGGGCTACACCCCCGACGGTGTCCCGACCTTCGAGTCGGTGCGCGAGAAGATCGAGAACCGGTACGGCACCGCGATCGGCTCGGCCGAGCTGGCCGCGGACACCCCCGAGGGCCGTTCGGTCGAGGAACAGTACGAAGCGCGCCAGAAAGCTGCCGCGGAACGCCTCGAGCAGATCCGTCGCTCGATGCACGACGGCTGACTTGCGTACCTTCACCATCGCCGAGCGCCGCAAACGCTTGGCGCAACGCCATTTCCTGAGCGATTCGGCCTCGAGCCCCGCCGAGGTGACCCGGGCGCTGGTCGGCCTGCACGGCACCGATCCGGCAACTCCGTACCTCTCCCTGTGGGCCCGACTGCCCGGTTTCGTCGTGGACGATCTCGATGCGGCGTTGTACCGGGACCGGCAGTTGGTCAAGCACATGGCCATGCGCCGGACGCTGTGGGTCGTGCACACCGCGGACCTGCCTGCGGTCCAGGCGGCGGCCAGCGACCGCGTGGCCACCACCGAGCGCAAGCGGCTGATCGGTGACATCGAGAAGTCCGGTATCGCGGCCGACGGCGCGGCGTGGCTCGAGCTGGCATCGGCTGCGGTGCGTCAGCACCTGGAAGCGGGTTTGACGGCCGGCACTGCCGCGCTGCGGGCCGCGCTGCCCGAGTTGGCGGGCAGCTGGGATCCGGCGCCCGGAAAGACCTGGGGCGGAAGCACTCCCGTCGCCCCGCGGGTGATGACGGTGCTGTCCGCGCAGGGGCACATCCTGCGCGGCCCCAACGACGGCATGTGGACGACATCGCGGCCGCTGTGGGCCGCGGCGTCGCACTGGCTGGCTGAACCCGTCGTGGCGATGGAGCCTGATGCGGCACGCGACACCTTGCTGCGGACCTGGCTCCGCACGTTCGGGCCGGCCACGGCCACTGACATCAAGTGGTGGTTCGGTCACACACTGACGTGGGCGCGTGACGGACTGCGCTCGATCGACGCGGTGCAGGTCGCCCTCGAGGGTTGCGATGACGCCGGATTCGTCCTACCCGACGATCTCGACGACACTCCCCCGGTTGCACCCAGGGGCGCACTGCTGCCCGGGTTGGACCCGACCGTCATGGGCTGGCAGGTGCGTTCCTGGTATCTCGGCCCGCACGCGGGCCAGTTGTTCGACCGCTCGGGCAACGCCGGTCCCACAGTGTGGTGGGACGGCCGTGTCGTCGGCGCCTGGGGTCAGGACGTCGACGGCCGGGTGCAGCTGCAATACGTCGAAGACGTCGGAGCCGCAGCACGGAAAACGCTGCAGCGCAAGGCATCCGAACTGACAGACTGGCTCGACGGCGTGCGTGTCAAGCCGCGCTTCCCGTCACCGCTGAGCCAGACCTGCGGGACCGGCTAGCGACGAACACATCCGAAGCCCGCTGGGTCGGATATGGTCCATCGGTTGGAGACGCCGCTGTCGTTGACCGTGATTCCGCTCGCGCTCGAGTTCGAATCGATAGTGCCCGTGTAGTGATTCGTCGGTGAATGAGGATTGGGGCGGTCGTAGCGTCCGGCGGTCTGTTCGAAGGCCACCGTGAAGTCCAGCTTGTTGGTTCCGTTGACAATTCCGCCTCGGATGGGCCCTGCCCAATCGAACCCCTGAGAGCTATAGCTGGCGGTGCCGCCGCCATCTTTACCCGCCCAGACGACGTGGATCTGGATGCCGTTGTCCTGCTCGATCACGGAGTCGTGGCCGAAGATCGAATATTGACAGTCGGCGGGGGCGAGCGGCGGCGACGGCGCTGTCGGCGCGAAAGGGGTTGCGGCGGCTGGGCCGGCACCGGCGAGCCAGCCCGCCGCAGCACCGATCATCGTGGCCGTTAGTGCAGCGTGCGTTGACATGGACATCGCGTCTCCTGTCCGATTCGACGCTAGACCGGTCGCAGTCCCGCGGATATAAGGGAAACCCCTATTCCTCCGGGTCAGACACTCACCTTGCGCCGCTTGGCCTTCGGCGGATCCGGCACCACGGCGGGCAACAACTCGGCGAGGAACTGACCGGTGTAGCTGTCCGGAGTCGCCGCGACGTCCTCCGGCGTGCCGGACACCACGACGGTGCCGCCGCCGGCGCCGCCTTCGGGACCCATGTCCACGATCCAGTCCGAGGTCTTGATCACGTCGAGGTTGTGCTCGATGACGATGACCGTGTTGCCCTTGTCGACCAGGCCGTTGATGACCTTGAGCAGCTTGCGGATGTCCTCGAAATGCAGGCCGGTGGTGGGCTCGTCGAGGATGTAGACGGTGCGCCCGGTGGACCGCTTCTGCAGCTCGGCGGCCAGCTTCACGCGCTGCGCCTCACCACCGGACAGCGTCGGGGCCGGCTGGCCCAACCGCACGTAGCCCAGGCCGACGTCGACGAGCGTCTTGAGGTACCGGTGGATCGAGCTGATGGGCTCGAAGAACTCGGTGGCCTCCTCGATGGGCATGTCGAGGACCTCGGAGATGGTCTTGCCCTTGTAGTGCACCTCCAGGGTCTCCCGGTTGTAGCGAGCGCCCTGGCACACCTCGCACGGCACGTACACGTCCGGCAGGAAGTTCATCTCGATCTTGATGGTGCCGTCACCTGAACATGCTTCGCAGCGGCCACCTTTCACGTTGAACGAGAACCGGCCGGGCTGGTAGCCGCGGACCTTCGCCTCGGTGGTCGCCGCGAACAAGGTGCGGATCTTGTCGAACACACCGGTGTAGGTGGCCGGGTTGGACCGCGGCGTGCGGCCGATCGGCGACTGGTCGACCCGCACCAGCTTGTCCAGCTGGTCGAGGCCGTTGATCCGGGTGTGCCGGCCCGGCACCTGGCGGGCGCCGTTGAGCTTGTTGGCCATGACGGTCGCGAGAATGTCGTTGACCAACGTCGACTTGCCGGAGCCCGAGACGCCGGTGACCGACGTGAGCACGCCCAGCGGGAAGGCCACGTCGACCTCTTTGAGGTTGTGCTCGCGTGCGCCGACGACGGTGATCTGCCGCTTGCGGTCGACGGGCCGGCGGATGGCCGGCACCTCGATCTGCTCCCGGCCCGAAAGATACGCGCCGGTAAGCGATTTGGTGTTCTTCAACAGCTCCTTGTAGGTGCCGCTGTGCACGATCTGTCCACCGTGCTCACCGGCCGCGGGACCGATGTCGACGACCCAGTCGGCGTGCGCGATGGTGTCGAGGTCGTGCTCGACGACGATCAGCGTGTTGCCGAGGTCGCGCAGCCGGACCAGGGTGTCGATGAGCCGGCGGTTGTCGCGCTGGTGCAGGCCGATGGACGGCTCGTCGAGCACGTAGAGGACACCGACCAGACCGGAGCCGATCTGCGTGGCCAGCCGGATGCGCTGTGCCTCACCACCGGACAGCGTGCCTGCCGCGCGGGACAGGGTCAGGTAGTCGAGGCCGACGTCGAGCAGGAAGCCCAGCCGCGATTGCACTTCTTTGAGCACCTGGCCGGCGATGGCCTGCTCGCGGGGACCGAGGGTGAGCGCGTTGAGGAACGCCGAGCAGTCCGAGATGGACAGATCACACACCTGCGCAATGGATTTCGCGTCATCGTCCGCGGACAGCGTGACGGCCAGAATCTCGGGCTTGAGGCGGGTGCCGGCGCACTCGGGGCACGGGATGTCCCGCATGAAGCCCTCGTAGCGTTCCTTCATCTGCTCGGATTCGGTCTGCTCCATGCGGCGCTGCAGGAACGCCAGCACGCCTTCGAAGTCGGCATAGTAGGAGCGCGTGCGGCCGTACCGGTTCTTGTACCGGACGTGCACCTGGTGGTCGGAGCCTTCCAGAATGGCCTTGCGCGCCTTGGCCGGAAGCTTCTTCCACGGGGTGTCGATGTCGAAGCCCAGCTCCTCGCCGAGGCCGGCCATCATGCGCGTGAAGTAGTCGGAGTTGTGGCCCATGGACCACGGCGCCACCGCGCCCTCGGCGAGCGTCAGCTCCGGGTCCGGCACGACGAGCTCGGGGTCGACTTCCTTCTTGATGCCCAGACCGGTGCACTCCGGGCAGGCACCGTACGGCGAGTTGAACGAGAACGACCGTGGCTCGAGGTCGTCGACGGCCAGCGGATGCGCGTTGGGGCAGGCCAGCTTCTCCGAGAAGCGCTGCTCACGCTGCGGGTGGTTGTCGTCACGGTCGACGAACTCGAGGACGACGATGCCGTCCGCGAGACCCAGCGCGGTCTCGACCGAATCGGTCAGACGTTGTTTGGCGCTGGCCTTGACGGTGAGCCGGTCGACGACCACCTCGATGTCGTGCTTCTCCTGCTTCTTGAGCTTCGGCGGGTCGGTCAGCGAGTGCACGACGCCGTCGACCCGGACCCGGCTGTAGCCCTGGCCGTTGAGCTTGTCGAAGAGGTCGACGAACTCGCCCTTGCGGGTGCGGACCACGGGCGCGAGCACCTGGAACCGGATGCCCTCGTCCATGGCGAGCACCTGGTCGACGATCTGCTGCGGCGTCTGCCGCGCGATGCGCTCACCACACACCGGGCAGTGCGGGGTACCGGCGCGCGCGTACAGCAGACGCAGGTAGTCGTAGACCTCGGTGATGGTGCCGACGGTTGAACGCGGGTTCCGGTTGGTCGACTTCTGGTCGATGGACACCGCGGGCGACAGGCCCTCGATGAAGTCCACGTCCGGCTTGTCCATCTGGCCCAGGAACTGGCGGGCGTATGCCGACAGCGACTCGACGTAGCGACGCTGCCCCTCGGCGAAGATGGTGTCGAACGCCAGCGAGCTCTTGCCCGAACCCGACAGGCCCGTGAATACGATCAGCGAGTCTCTGGGCAGGTCAAGGTCGATTCCCCGCAGGTTGTGCTCGCGCGCACCTTTGACGATCAGACGGTCCGACACACGTATCCCTTCACCGGTCTGGGCAATCCAGACACCACATCGCCATGCTAGGTGTCCCCACCGACAAGTCCGGATACGGTGGCGTCATGACAGTCGTCAATGACACGTACACCGGCCATGTCGATGCGGGCACCGCGGCCCGTCGCACCCTTCCCGCCGCGACGATCGTCAAGGCGTCGGTCGGACCGATGGACAACAACGCGTACCTCATCACGTGTTCCGCAACCGGAAAAACGCTGCTCATCGACGCCGCGAACGACGGACCGGCGCTCGTCGAGCTGATCAGGTCGCAGGCGCCGGACATCGAACTCATCGTCACCAGCCACCAGCACTTCGACCACTGGCAGGCCCTGGCGGAAGTGGCCGAGGCCACAGGTGCGCCCACCGCCGCGCACGCGCTGGACGCCGAGCCGCTGCCGGTGAAGCCCGACCGCATCCTCACCGACGGCGACACCATCACCATCGGTGACCTGACCTTCGACGTCATCCACCTACAGGGTCACACCGAGGGTTCGGTGGCGCTGGCGCTGCGCGGCGCCGACGGTGAGGTCACCCACCTGTTCACCGGCGACTGCCTGTTTCCCGGCGGCGTCGGCAAGACCTGGCAGGACGGCGACTTCGAGCGGCTGCTCGGCGACGTCACCCGCAAGGTGTTCGACGTCTACCCCGATTCGACGGTCATCTACCCCGGCCACGGCGACGACACCACGCTCGGCACCGAGCGGCCGCATCTCGAGGAGTGGCGGGCGCGCGGCTGGTAGACGCTGGGCTGGTCAGCCCAGGCACTGGCCCGTGGGGACGGGTTGGGTGTTGCCGACCAGTGCCAGCTGGGGGCCGACTTCCTTCGCGGTCAATGCGAAGCTGGTGTCGGGGTCGTCCTGCGCGGCCCCGAAGACGACACCGCGCACCCGGCCGTCCAGGTCGATGAGCGGACCACCCGAATTCCCTTGCTGCACAGCGCCTCTGAGGGCGTACACCTCGCGCGTCACCGTGCCGGTGCGGAAGATGTCCGGTCCCTGGAGCTTGATGACCTCACGGACCCGCACCGGTTTGGCCTCGTACGGGCCGCCGTGCGGGAAGCCGAGCGCGGCGGCGTCGGCACCGCTGACGGCAGGCGCCTCGGAGAACATCAACGGCGCGGTCGGCAGGTCCGGCACTGCGAGGATCGAGATGTCCATGTTCGGGTCGAACGACACCACCTGGCCGTTGTACTTGGTGCCGCCGACCTCGACCGACACTTCGTCGGTCCCCGCGACGCCGTGCGCCGTCGTCATCACGCGCTTGGGTCCCACCACAAACCCGGTGCCCTCCAACCGCTTTCGGCAGCTGTGGGCGATGCCGTGCACTCGCACCACACTCGCCTGCGCGGCAGTCACCGCGGGGTTGTTGGCCACGTTGGGGTCGGGAGGCGCGACGGTCGGGATCGTCGATTCGGTCTCCGACGCGATCGCGGATGTCGTCGCAGGTGTGACGGCGGGGTTCTTGCCCGCGCAGCCGGCGATGAGTGTGGCGGCCAATGACAACGTCACCCATGACGCACGGACGAGACTTCTTCGAGCCATGACCCGAACTTTACGGGCACGAAAAAAACTGAGGCCCCCGGCAGTACGCCGAGGGCCCCAGACAATCGAACTTTACGAGGTGTGGACGATCAGCACGTCGACCTTGGCGCGCCGGGCCACGTTGGCGGGCACCGAGCCCAGCAGGCGGCCGGCGATGGTGCTCAGACCGACGTTGCCGACAACCAGCAGGTCAGCGTTGGAATTCTCGGCCAGGTCGACGAGCGCGTCGACGGGAGCGCCGACGATGGCCTTTTCTTCCACCTGAGTCGCGCCTGCCGCCTCGGCACGGTCGCGCGCCTCACGCAGGATCGCGTAGATCGGCGCGTCGCCGTGGACCTTGTAACCCTCGTCCTTCAGGACATCGGCCGCACGCTGATCATCGGCGTGCGGGAAATAGGCGGTTGCCACGACCAACTTCGCATTGGCCCCCGCGGCGATCTGGGCAGCGCGCTCCACAGCGCGCAGTGACGAATCCGATCCGTCCGTACCGACGACCACGGTCTGGTAGCCGCTCATCAATGGCCTCCCGTTATCCAGGTTTGTGTATCCGGCGTTCTGTCCGGCATCCCCGCAGACAGTAGCCGCTGAATCGCGGCCATTGGTGCGGTTTCACCACACAAGTTCGCCGGGGACACCGTGAAAAATGTGCTTTACCGGCACCGATGTTAGCGGCAGCGACCCGAGAGGGCTTGCCAATGGTGACGAAACGACCGCGCGTTTCGCCCGGTGAGCGGGACCGCTCCGGGCCCCGGATTGTTAGCCACGACCGAAATACAGCTCCTGCGTGGCAACGCACACCAATTGCCCCGCGCGGTTGTACATCGTGCCGCTCGCCAGTCCGCGGCCCCCGATGCCGCTCGGCGAGGTCTGGTCGGACAACACCCAGTCATTCAGATCCACCGGCCGGTGGAACCACAGCGCATGGTCGATCAGCGCGGAGAAGGTGTGCGCCGGCAGCGCGCCCCGCGGGATCATCGCCGCCTCCAGCATCGTGGTGCCGGTCAGGTACGTCAGTAGCCCGGCGTGCAGGGCCGGGTCCTCGGGGATGGTGTCGGTCGGGCGCCACCACATCCGCAGATGCGGCGCCGAATCCGGCGAATCCTTGGCCAGCCGCGGGTGTGGATCGATGTACCGCAGCTCGAACGGTTGGTCGCGAACCCAGAAGCCGCCTGATTCATCGGCGTAGTCGGCAAGCTGTTCGGCCATGGTCGGTACCGAAAGCGGTTCTGGCACATCAGGAATGGTCGCCTGGTAGTCGAGCGCGTCGACCGGGGTGCTGAACGACGCCAGCGCCTCGAGCAGGATCTCGCCGTCCTGAAGGGCCGTGATGCGGCGCGTCGCGAGCGTGCCGCCGTCACGTGCGGCGTCGACCTGGACCTCGACCGGCTTACGGGCATCGCCGGCACGCAGGTAATAGACGTGCAGACTGTGCGCGCTGCGTCCCGGCGCGGTCCGGCTCGCGGCCACCAGCACCTGGCCGGCGAGATGACCGCCGGCGATGTGGTGGCTGGGATTGTCGAGCTGCGTGGCCACGAAGTGGTGGTCATCGGTCTGATCCACCAGCAGCGTGCTCACGAGATCAGACAAAGTCGGCGAACTGTACGTCACCTGAGGCATCTTGCCTGAGGGGTTCGGACGCCCATTGGCGCCCTCGACGAGTTATCCACAGGCTGAGCGAATTGTGTTGCGGTGCCGCAGATGCGTAGGTAGACTCGAACACGTGTGCTACTCCTCACCTTCTCGTGGGTAGCTGAGGGTGGAGCCCGCCCAGGCAGAGATAGATCATTGAGGTCAGTG
>NZ_JBJIAO010000031.1:0-63009 GCF_045310825.1 Mycobacterium sp. SMC-21
CCGAATGGACGGCGTATCACCGCGAAGGTGCGCCGCAGCTGTACCCGGAGCACCTGCGCGACGAAATCGACACCGTCGCCAAGCGCGTCTACACCGAGGTAAACAACGGCGTCTACCGCTGTGGGTTCTCGGGGTCACAGGAGTCGTACGACGCCGCCTACGACCGGCTGTTCACCGCGCTCGATTGGTTGACCGAAAGGCTCAGCAGCCAAAGGTATCTGGTGGGCGACACCATCACCGAGGCCGACGTGCGGCTGTTCACCACACTGGCCCGGTTCGACCCGGTCTATCACGGGCACTTCAAGTGCAACCGGTCCAAGCTCACCGAGATGCCGGTGTTGTGGGCGTACGCCCGGGACCTGTTCCAGACGCCCGGCTTCGGCGACACCGTCGACTTCGTGCAGATCAAGCAGCACTACTACATCGTGCACGCCGACATCAATCCGACGCAGATCGTGCCCAAGGGCCCCGACTTGGCCAACTGGCTGACGCCGCACGGCCGCGAAGCGTTGGGCGGCAGGCCTTTTGGTGACGGGACACCGCCCGGCCCGGTCCGCGACGGCGAGCAGGTGCC
The DNA here is from genome assembly GCF_045310825.1 of Mycobacterium sp. SMC-21. Lineage (NCBI taxonomy): Bacteria > Bacillati > Actinomycetota > Actinomycetes > Mycobacteriales > Mycobacteriaceae > Mycobacterium > Mycobacterium sp. SMC-21. The sequence goes on from NZ_JBJIAO010000031.1 coordinate 575, forward strand.
GGCCGGCCACGGGGCGGTGTAGGCCTGGCGAGCTACGGCCAGACGGTCCGCACCGACCATTCGGCGTGGGGCAGCGGGAACTCGTTGCCGTCGGAATCCCTTGCCAGAGTGGGCAGTTGGACGGCGAGCCCGAGCACCTTGCCGTGATGCGGGTCGACGGTCGGGATGGTCACGGCCAGCCGCTGGTTCGGCCGGAACTCGCTGACCGTGGAACCGCCGTCCTCGTACGCGAGCAGCAGCACCCACGGCGCCCGGGCGACCGGCTGCGGCACCGACAACTGAATGGGGTGCCGCGCCGTCACGTGCAGTTCGCCCGTTGTGGCGGGGACGTCGCACGCCTTCAGGTGGACGTCGCAGTAGCGGTACGGCCCGACGCGGGCCAGCTGGCCGTCCGTGAAGGCGCTGATCTCGGGAAAGTTGGGGCCCTGGTGCCGCGTCAGCCGCCAGACCAGGACACCCGTGGCCGTCGCCGACAGCACCGCGACCACGGCCAGCAGCGCGAGAACTCGTTTCATATCCATCCTTGGCGCGCCCCGGGCATTGCCGCGGGATCGGGCCGTGGTCCTTCCTGCTCGGCTAGTACGGGCCGGTTGCCGCCGAAGCCCGGGATGAGTGAGCCACCGTTGTAGCTCACCAGGGTCTGGGCCAACCCGGGGATCAGCAGGGCGCTGACCGCGGTGAACCCGACCCAGAGGTCGGTATAGATCAGCACACCGACGGCACCGCCGACCACCCAGGCCAACTGCAGCACCGACTCGGACCGGCCGAAGGCCGACGCCCGGGACGCCTCGGGCAGGTCATGCTGCAGCGAGGCGTCGAGCGATGCCTTGGAGATCGCGGTGGCGGCCGAGGTGATGAGTGCGGCGGCCGCGGCCACCATCAGGTTGCCGGCCACCGCGGCGGCGATGGCCGAGGCGGTGACGATGACCGTCGCGCGCACCACCACCTGGGCGGGGTGCCCCAGTTTGAGCCGGGCGCTGGCGATGTTGCCGGCGAAGTTCCCGATACCCGCGGCGGCGCCGATGAACCCGAGGATCTTGAGCTGCTCCCACGCGCCGGCGTCATGCGATTTGGCGACGAACGCGGGGTACAGGAACAGGAAGCCGACGAGCACCTTGATGGTGCAGTTGCCCCACAGCGACGTGATGATGTTGCGGCCCAACGGCTGTCGCGGGGACTTGTCGTGATGCGGATGCCGCAGCTGCTCGGTCGGCGCGTGGTACGACAGCGTCGCCGGCACCTCACCCTCGGTGACCTCGACCCACTTCGGGATCCGCATGGTCAGGACGGCACCCGCGACGGCGACGACGGCGACGACGTACAGCGCGCCCGGCAGGTGTATCAGGCCGAAGGTGTACTCGAACGCCGCGGCGAGACCGCCGCCCAGGCCGGTACCGCCCAGCAACCCGAACATGGTGAGCCGGGAATTGACCCGGACGAGGTCGATCGTCGGGGGCAGCACCCGCGGCGTCACGGCGCTGCGCAGCACGCTGAACGACTTCGACAGCACCATCATGCCCAGCGCACACGGGTACAGCACCCAGGGCGGATAGCTGCCCGTCGCGCCGTCGTAGTTGCCGATCAGTACCAGCGCGAGCACGACGCGCAGCGCGAAAGACACGGCGAGCGCGACCCGCCGGCCATGCTGCACGCGGTCCAGCGCCGGCCCGATCAGCGGGGCGATCACCGCGAACGGCGCGATGGTGATGAGCAGGTAGAGCGCCACCTTGCTCTTGGACTCGCCCGAGGCGGCCGCGAAGAACAGGGTGTTGGCCAGCGCGATGCCCATCGCCGCGTCGAGCGCGTTGTTGGCGACGACGGGCCAGGTCAGGGCCGTCAGGCCGGATTTGTCGGCGCCGTCGGCGGTCGCGGCCCGATGCACCAGCCCGTATACCTTGGTGCCCATCTCCCGGCTGCGTTGGGCGGCGGCACGGGTGACGGTGATCTTCTCGCCGCCGGCGGGGCCGCGCCGCCGGTCGTCGTGATCGCGGCGCCGGTCATCGTAGTCGTCGTCGTATCCGCGGTCGTAGCCGTGACCGCCCGGGTGATCGTCGTCGAGCGGCGGCAGCCACCGGTTGTCGCTGTGCGCCGACGACCCGCGCGGCGGCTGCCGGCGGCGCGCCTGACCAGGATCGCTGGGGTAGTTGGCCATGCCCGGATGCTCTTCGTCAGGGCGGCGCGGTGGGCGCGGCGGGTAGTAGCGGGGATCTTCCGACCTCCCGGCGTCCCGCGGTCCACTCATGAGCACGATTGTTCCCCATGCTGCCGACGGCGGCGCGCAGGCAGGCGGTGTGGCCTTGTCCTGGGTGGTCAGGCAGTATTGATCACGATGGACATGCCCAATGACACCGAATCGGCAGCCGTGACGCCGGACGAGTCGACGCCGACCGAGGCGCCGGTCGAGGTGCCGACCCCTGAAGTCACCGCGGAATCCGCCGAAGCCGTCGACGCTCCCGCCGCGGCGCCGGAGTCCGCCGAGGTGCCCGAGACCGTCGACGAGCCGCAGCCGCAGGCCGCCGTCGACGAGGACCCGGCTGTCGAGACCGACGACGAGACCCCGGCCGAAGCGGCCGCTGACGACGCCCCCGCGGCCGAAGCAGTTGTCGAAGAAGAAGCCGAACTACCCGACCTGACCCCGATCCTGATGGGCGCGGTCGATCAGGCCCGCGCCGCGATCGTCGAGTTCAGTGGCGAGGGCGTCGTCGGCGACTATCTGGGTGCCAGCTTCGACGACCCGGCGTCGGTGACCCATCGCTTCCTCGCTTCGATGGCCGGCTACCACGGCTGGCAGTGGGCCGTGGTGCTCGCGACCTACCCGGGCGCCGACCACACCACCGTCAGCGAAGTGGTCCTGGTGCCGGGACCGGATGCTCTGCTGGCCCCCGAATGGGTGCCGTGGCACGAGCGCGTCAAGCCGGGTGATCTGAGCCCGGGTGATCTGCTGGCGCCGCCGCCCAACGATCCTCGACTGGTGCCCGGCTATCTGGCATCCGGCGATCCCGAGTGGGACGAGGTGGCTGCCGAGGTCGGGTTCGGCCGCAAGCAGGTGCTCAGCGACTGGGGCCGGACCGATGCCGCGCAGCGCTGGCAGGACGGCGACTACGGCCCGAACGCCGCCATGGCCCGCGCCACCCGCCGGACCTGTCGCGGCTGCGGCTTCTACGTGCCGTTGTCCGGATCGCTCGGCCTGGTGTTCGGCGTCTGCGCCAACGAATTGTCCGCCGACGGACGCGTGGTGTCGGCGGAGTACGGCTGTGGCGCCCACTCGGACACGCCGCCGCCGGAGCCCATCGGCTCACCGGCCTTCGAGCCTTTCGACGACGGCGTGCTCGACGTCGGCTAAGCGCCTTCGGCTGCCGCCTTGATCCGGCTGAGCGAGGTATTCATGCCCTCGACCAGCTCCACTTCGAAGTTGGGCACGCCGCCCATGAAGCGGTTGATCAGTGTGCTCGAAATGGGCTTGACGGCTTCGGCATGCCGGCTCACGGTCAGCTTGGTGCCGGTGCCCGCGGGCTCGAGGTCGTAGGTCCACTGGGTGTTGTTGGTGTTGACCCGGAACGACAGCTTCTTCTGCGGGTCGACCGCGGTGATGGTCGAGGTCGTCGGCCAGAAGAGCGCGCCCCGACGGTTGAGGTTGACGGTCTTGGTACCGACCTTGACGGCGCCGACAGCCTTCATCACCCGACACTGCGGGCTCCACTTGGGCATGTTGTCGAGATCGGAGATCAAAGCCCAGACCTTGGCCACCGGCGCGTTGATGGTGATGTCTGCCTGCAGCAGAGGTGTTTCTCCAGCCATCGGACTCTCCCTTGTCGAGATGTGAATGTCAGCGCAGGCCGCGTTGAGCACCTCGTGCGCCGCGCCGGGCCGCGCTGCGTTGCCACAGAAATATAGAGGTCCCCAGTACGCCGACACCGAGGCCCGCGACGGTCACCGGCCGCCAGCCGTGCAGGGCCGCGACGGTGAAGGCCAGCACCACCGCCACCAGCCAGCCGGCCGCGATCACCACGATCACCGGAACCGGGTCGAGGAGACGGTCGGGAAGAGCCGGCGGAACGGGTTCCGCCGGATGTTCGTGCGCGGGCGTGGCCATCTCCTCTAACGCTAGTCGATCGATCGGTACGCTATCTGCTCGTGACGGACGCCGATGACCGCTTGGCCAATGACCTGTCGCTGGCCGTCGTGCGGCTGGCGCGGCAGTTGCGATTCCGTCGTCCCGATTCCCCGGTGTCCCTGACACAGTTGTCGGCCCTGGCCACGCTCGCGAAGGACGGCCCGATGACGCCGGGCGCACTGGCCACCCGGGAGCGCGTGCGGCCGCCGTCGATGACGCGCGTCATCGCCTCGCTGGTCGAACTCGGGCTGGTCGAACGCAGTTCGCATCCCGACGATCGGCGTCAGGTGCTGGTCGCGGTGTCCCCGGCCGGTGAGGAACTGTTCGAGGCCGAGCGCCGGGCCGGCATGGAATGGCTGCAAGGCCGGCTCGAGAAGCTGTCCGGCCAGGACCGCGGCATCCTGCTGGCCGCCGCTGACCTGATGTTCGCGATCATCGACGAAGCCCAGTGAGCGCTGCCGCAGAACTCGACGCGATGGACGACGTCATCGTTGTCGACGTCACCGATCCCGCCGATCCGCGGCTCGACGATTTCCGCGACCTCAACAGCGTGGACCGCCGGCCCGACCTGCCGTCGGGCAAGGGGCTGGTGATCGCCGAGGGCGTGTTGGTGGCGCAGCGCATGCTGGCGTCGCGGTTCAGCCCGCGGGCGTTCCTCGGCACCGATCGCCGGCTCCGCGAACTGTCAGGCGACCTGGCCGGCTGCGGCGTGCCCTACTACCGCGCCAGCGCCGAGGTGATGGCCGAGGTCGTCGGCTTCCACCTCAACCGCGGCGTACTCGCCGCCGCGCCCCGGCCCGTCGAACTGACGGTGCCCGACGTGCTGCGGGATGCCCGGACCGTCGCGGTCCTCGAGGGCGTCAACGACCACGAGAACCTGGGCTCGATCTTCCGCAACGCCGCCGGCCTCGACGTCGACGCGGTGGTGTTCGGCGCCGGCTGCGCCGACCCGTTGTACCGCCGCGCGGTCCGGGTGTCGATGGGCCATGCCCTGCTGGTGCCCTACGCCCGCGCGGAGTCCTGGCCCGGTGATCTGAAATTGATGCAGGACAACGGCTTTCACCTGATCGCCATGACGCCGGGGGAGGGCTCCGTGCCGCTGGCCGATGCCCTGGCGCCGCTGGCCGGCGAGAAGGTCGGGGTGCTCGTCGGGGCGGAAGGCCCGGGGCTGACCGAACACACCATGCGGGCCTGCGAGGTGCGGGCGCGCATCCCGATGTCGCGGGGCACCGATTCGCTGAATGTCGCCACGGCCGCCGCGCTGGCGTTCTACGAGCGCGCCCGAACGGCGGGCTAGATTGGCTCAGATGACGACACCGTCGCAGACGCCGTGGGGCACCGGACTGACGGTGTCGGCGTTCGTCGCTGCCGTGACGGCCGCCGCCATCATCGTCCTGTCCCTGGGGCTGCTGCGGGTGCATCCGCTGCTCGCGGTCGGTTTGAACGCCGTCGCGGTCGGTGGCCTGGCCCCGACGGTGTGGGCCTGGCGCGTGCGCCCGGTGTGGCGCTGGTTCGTCTGGGGCGCCGGTGCCGGTGTGGCGCTGGGTTGGATCGCGACGCTCGCGATCGCCCTGGGCCGTTAGCCCCGCCCCGCCGTTGACTCTGTAACTACGGCGCAGAAGTGCGAGTAGGGGAGACCCTCAGTGCAGGGTCAACGCAACAAGATCAGCGCTGGCCGTTGGCCCGCACGCCGAGCAGGACGTCTTCCCACGCCGGAATCTCGGGCTTCTTCTTGCGCGGACGCGCGGCGGGAGCGGCCGGCTCGGGTGTCTCGACGACGGCTGCCGGCTCCGGCGCCGGGATGGGCTCGGGTGCCGGCGGGGCCACCGGCGCGGCGGGCACCGGGGGAGCGGCCGGGGGCGGCGTCATGACGACGACGGCGGCGGGCGCGGGCTCCGGAGCAGGCGCGGGTTCCGGCTGCCGTGCGGGCATCGGGATCTCGGCGACCGATTCCTCGAAATGCAGCTGTGCGAGCGGCGCGACCGACCGCAGGGCCGGGCGGGTGTAGTTCGGGTCGATCAGCTCGGTCGCGGCGTCGTCGAACGCCGTGGTGGTGCCGCCGTGGGCGCCGGGGCTGAACCGGAAGTGTGCGACGTTGTCGGAACGCCCGGCCTTCCAGCCGAACTGCACGGTCCAGCGGCTGTCCTCGTTGCGCCAGGCGTCCCACTTGGTGGCTTCGGGGTCGAGGCCGCGGGAGATCAGGGCTCCGGTCACCGTCTCGAGCAGGGTCAGCACCGACGGGCCGTCGGGCAGGATCGGGTGCGACGCGCTGGCGAGCTCGGCGGCGCGGGAGCGCTCCAGCAGCACCGGGTGGGCGAAGCGCATGATGCGCTCCGGGCTCACGCCCGCGGCCGCGGCGAGCTGCTCGACGGAGGCGCCGGCCCGGATGCGGGACTGGATGTCACGGGGGCGCAGGGAGTTGGGCACCTCGACCTCGACTTCGATCTCCGTCTGATTCATGGCGGCCCGGTCGCCGCGGACGGCGGCCTTCAGTCGAGTGTCGACGCGCACCACGAACTTCTCGGCGGTGGCCGAACCGTTGGGGGCTTCGCAGATGATGCGCTTGCCGTCGGCGTCGAGTCCGACGACCTTGAGTTCCCTCATTGGTGACCTCCTAGGACGCGGCTTAACGGCTCACCCTAGCGCGTTATCGACTCGTAACCGTGCTGACACACCGAGGCGCGCAGCCCCTTCATGGACTGCGCGCCTCGGTTACGTGTCAGGTGGTGCTCAGAGGCGTTCCACAACCCAGTCGACGCACGCCGTGAGGGCGCTGATGTCGTCGGGGTCGACGGCCGGGAACATGGCCACGCGCAGCTGGTTGCGGCCCAGCTTGCGGTACGGCTCGGTGTCGACGATCCCGTTGGCGCGCAACACCTTCGCGACCGCGGCGGCGTCGACGTCGTCGTTGAAGTCGATGGTGCCGACGACCTGCGACCGCAGCGCTGGGTCGGCGACGAACGGCGTGGTGAACGGACGCGACTCGGCCCACGTGTACAGGCGCTGCGACGAGTCGGCGGTGCGCTTCACGGCCCAGTCCAGACCGCCGTTGCCGTTGAGCCAATCCAGTTGCTCGGCGAGCAGGATCAGCGTCGCGATCGCCGGGGTGTTGTAGGTCTGGTTCTTGAGGCTGTTCTCGACCGCGATGGGCAGCGACAGGAAGTCGGGCACCCAGCGGTCGGTGGCGGCGATCTGCTCGACGCGGGCCAGCGCGGCGGGGCTCATCACGGCGATCCAGAGGCCACCGTCGGAGGCGAAGTTCTTCTGCGGCGCGAAGTAGTAGGCGTCGGTGTCGGCGATGTTGACCGGCAGGCCGCCGGCGGCCGAGGTGGCGTCGATCGCGACGAGAGCATCACCGGCGGGACGCTGGATCGGCACCGCGACACCCGTCGAGGTCTCGTTGTGGGCCCACGCCACGACGTCGACATCGGGGTCCGACTGCACGGCGGGCGCGCTGCCGGCGTCGGCCTTGATGATGATCGGGTCGCCGACGAACGGGTTCTTGGCGACGCACGACGCGAACTTGCTGCTGAACTCGCCGTAGGTGAGGTGCAGCGAGCGCTTGTCGATCAGGCCGAACGCGGCGGCGTCCCAGAACGCGGTCGAGCCGCCGTTGCCGAGGATGACCTCGTAGCCCTCGGGAGTGGAGAACAGTTGCTTGACGCCGTCGCGCACGCGCCCGACCAGGTTCTTGACCGGGGCCTGGCGGTGCGAGGTGCCGAACAGGTCGCCGGCGGCGGCCAGCGCGGTCAGCTGCTCGGGGCGAACCTTGGACGGGCCGCAGCCGAAGCGTCCGTCGGCGGGCTTGATGTCGGCGGGGATGGTGAGCTCAGCCATGACCCTCAGCGTAGTTGCAGGTCGACGGCCGGTGACGTGGGGATCCGGCTGCTCGCCCGGCTACTCCGCATGCAAGTGTGATGACGGTCACAATAGGTGTCCAGATGTGTGACGGCGGGCACTAGTTTTTAGGTGGTACCTCCGGTACCGTTCGACACAAGACAGCCGATTGTAAAGCTGACAGAAAAGCCTTGGGAGGCTCGAAATGGCTCGTACCCGGATGATCCGTCGTTGGCGCCGGAACATGGACGTGCTGGATGACACTGTCTACGTGGAGAAGCTTGCCACGCTGTCCGAGGGGTCGGTGCGGCGCAACTTCAATCCGTACCAGGACATCGCCTGGGACTCTCCCGAGTTTGCGGTCGTGCCCAACGACCCGCGCTGGATCCTCCCGGACACCGACCCGCTCGGTGGCCACCCGTGGTACCAGTCGCAGTCGCAGGAACGCCAGATCGAGATCGGCATGTGGCGCCAGGCCAACGTCGCCAAGGTCGGCCTGCACTTCGAGAACATCCTCATCCGCGGCCTGATGGAGTACGCGTTCTGGGTTCCCAACGGGTCGCCGGAGTTCCGCTACTGCACCCACGAGGCCATCGAAGAGGGCAACCACACCCTGATGTTCCAGGAGATGGTCAACCACATGGGGGTCGACGTCCCGGGCATGCCCAAGCTGCTCAAGTGGATTCAGCCGCTCATCCCGCTGGCTGCCGGCCCGGCGCCCATCCCGTTCTTCTTCGGTGTCCTCGCCGGCGAGGAGCCCATCGACCACACCCAGAAGAACATCCTGCGTGAGGGCACCGAGCTGCACCCGATCATGGAGCGGGTCATGGCCATCCACGTGGCCGAGGAGGCCCGGCATATCTCGTTCGCGCATGAGTACCTGCACAAGCGCGTGCCGGAGCTGACCCGCTGGAAGAAGTTCTGGCTGTCGCTGTTCGTCCCGGTCACCATGCGCATCCTGTGCTCGGCGATCGTCGTGCCGCCGCGCGCCTTCTGGAAGAAGTTCGACATCCCGAAGTCGGTCCGCAGCGAGCTGTTCTTCGACGCTCCGGAGTCGCGCATGTTCCTGCGCAACATGTTCTCCGACGTCCGCATGCTGTCGTACGACACCGGCCTGATGAACCCGCTGGCCAAGCTCATGTGGAAGATCTGCAAGATCGACGGCCCGCCGAGCCGGTACCGCAGCGAGCCGCAGCGTCAGCACGTCGTGGTCGCCGCCTGAGCATTTAGATAACTCATGCCGCACGTCATTACCCAGTCGTGCTGTAGCGATGGTTCATGCGTCTTCGCATGCCCGGTGAACTGCATTCACCCGTCCCCGGACGAGCCGGGTTTCGCTACCGCCGAAATGCTGTTCATCGATCCCGCCGCCTGCGTGGACTGTGGTGCCTGCATCACGGCCTGCCCGGTCGGCGCGATCAAGCCGGACACCAAGCTGACCGAAGCGCAGCTGCCGTTCATCGAGCTCAACGCGTCCTTCTACCCGAAGTACGAGGGCAAGCTGCCGCCGACGTCCAAGCTGGCGCCGGTGCCCGACGCCCCGGCGGTCGACCAGCGGCCGCACGGCCCGCTGCGCGTCGCGATCGTCGGCTCCGGGCCGGCCGCCATGTACGCCGCTGACGAGTTGCTGACCCAGCGCGGGGTCCGGGTCAACATCTTCGAGAAGCTGCCGACGCCGTACGGGCTGGTGCGCGCCGGGGTCGCCCCCGACCACCAGAGCACCAAGGGTGTGACGCGCTTGTTCGACCAGATCACGAAGCGCCGCGGGCTCGACTTCTTCCTCAACGTCGAGGTGGGTCGGGACGTCACGCACGCCGAGCTGCTGGAGCACCACCACGCCGTGCTGTACGCGGTTGGTGCGCCGAACGACAAGCGCCTCGACATCGAGGGCATGGAGCTGCCCGGAACCGGAACCGCCACCGAGGTGGTGGCCTGGTACAACGGGCACCCCGAGTTCTCGCATCTGCCGGTCGACCTGGGGCACGAGCGAGCGGTGATCATCGGAAACGGCAACGTCGCGTTCGACGTCGCCCGCATCCTGACCACCGATCCGGATGTGTTGGCGCGCACCGACATTTCCGACCATGCGCTGGCCGCACTGCGCGACTCGAAGGTGCGCGAGGTGGTCATCGTGGCCCGGCGTGGGCCCATCCACTCGGCGTTCACGCTGCCGGAGCTCATCGGCCTGACGTCGACGTGCGACGTGGTGCTCGACGCCGCGGACCACGAGCTGGTTCGTCGGGGTCTGGAAGCCGAGACGGACGCACTGACGCGTCACAAGCTCGAGATCCTCACCAAGCTGCCCGAGAATTCGGAACCGGCGCGTTTGCAGAATTCGAAGCCGCGGATCCGGCTGGCCTACGAGCTGACTCCGGCCCGCGTGCTCGGCTCGGACAAGGTCACCGGCATCGAGTTCACCGTCACCGGCACCGACGAGGTCCGTCAGCTCGACGCCGGCCTGGTGTTGACGTCGATCGGCTACCACGGCAAGGCAATTCGTGGTCTGCCGTTCGACGATGCCGCCGGCGTGGTCCCCAACGACGAGGGCCGCGTCATCGATCCGGCCACCGGTGAACCCGTCCGCGGCAGCTACGTCGCGGGCTGGATCAAGCGTGGTCCGACGGGCTTCATCGGCACCAACAAGTCGTGCGCGGCACACACCGTCGACCGGCTGGTCGCCGACTACAACGCCAGCCGGCTTCGTGAGCCGACCGAGAAAAGCGGTGCGCTGCAACAGCTCATCCGCGACCGCCGGCCCGACGTCGTCGACATGGCGGGGTGGCGGGCCATCGACGCGGCCGAGATCGCGCGCGGCGGCGCCGACCGGCCGCGGGACAAGTTCATCGACGTGTCCGACATGCTGGCCGCTGCCGCGAGCGCGCCCAAGCCGACGCTGCGTCAGCGACTCCTCAGCGCGTTCTCCTGAGTGGTTTGTGCACGATTTTCCGCGGTCACCGCGGAAAATCGTGCACAAATCACTGGTCGCTAGCCCTGCTGGGCCGCCATCGCCTCGGCGATCTCCTCCGGGCTGACGACGCGCACGGTCTGCGCCAGCGACCAGTGGTGGCCGAACGGGTCCTCCACCTGGCTGTAGCGGTCACCCCAGAACATGTCCTGCGGGGCCATCAGTTCGCGTGCGCCGGCGTCGATGGCGCGCTGGTAGGCCGCGTCCACGTCGGGCACCTGCAGGTGGATGGTGACGGGCGTGCCGCCGAAGGCCGTCGGGGTCTGCGACTTGCCGCCACACATTTCCGGGAAGTCGTCGTTGAGGTAGACGTTCGACCCGTTGATGGTCAATGCGGCGTGCATGAGCTTGCCGTCGGGCCCGGGCACCCGGCCGAGCTCGGTGGCGCCAAAAGCCTTGACGTAGAAGTCGATTGCAGCGGCGCCGTCGCCGACGACGAGGTGCGGGGCGAGGAAGGTCTGGGACTCGGTCATCGTGTTCTCCTCAGAGCGGTACTGCGTGGATTGGGGTCATTCGTTATGACCATCTCCAACGCTACTTCTCATCGGTGACAAGAAAACGGGTCTGAAGTGTCAGCTGTGCGCGATGCTGTCCCAGCCGGCCACCGAGTCCGCTGGGCGCGGCTGCGGGCCGACATAGATGGCCGCGGGACGGACCAGCTTGCCCAGCCGCTTCTGCTCCAGGATGTGGGCGCACCAGCCCGCGGTGCGGCCGCAGGTGAACATGGCGGGCATCATCGCGCTGGGCACCTGGGCGAAGTCCAGGATTACGGCGGCCCAGAACTCGACGTTGGTCTCGATGGCCCGGTCGGGACGGCGCTCACGCAGCTCGGCGAGGGCGGCCTGCTCCAGCGCGGCGGCGGCCTCGAAGCGCGGTGCGTCCAGGCGCTTGGCCGTGGCGCGCAGCACGCGGGCGCGCGGGTCCTCGGCGCGGTACACCCGGTGCCCGAAGCCCATCAGCTTTTCCTTGCGGTCCAGGATGCCCTTGACCACGGCCCGGGCGTCGCCGGTGCGCTCGGTCTCCTCGATCATCGGCAGCACGCGGGCGGGGGCGCCGCCGTGCAGCGGGCCGCTCATGGCGCCGATCGCGCCCGACAGTGACGCGGGCACGTCGGCCCCGGTGGACGCGATGACGCGCGCGGTGAACGTGGACGCATTCATGCCGTGCTCGGCGGCACTGACCCAGTAGGCGTCGATGGCCTCGATGTGCCGCGGATCCGGCTCGCCCTGCCAGCGGGTCATGAAACGTGCTGTCACCGTGGGGCATTCGTCGACGATGCGCTGCGGCACCGCGGGCTGGTAGATGCCGCGGGCCGACTGCGCGACGAACGACAGCGCCGTCACCGACGTCAGCGCCAGCTGCTCGCGGGCGGTGTCATCGTCGATGTCGAGCAGCGGCTGGAAGCCCCACAGCGGGGCGAGGGTGGGCAGCGCGGCCTGGACGTCGACGCGGACGTCGCCCGAGTGCACGTGCAGCGGGAAGGGCTCGGCGGCCGGCAGGCCCCGGCCGAACTCACCGTCGACCAGCAGCGCCCAGACGTCACCGAAGGTGACGCGGTGGCTCACCAGATCCTCGATGTCGACGCCGCGGTAGCGCAGGGCGCCGCCGTCCTTGTCCGGTTCGGCGATCTCGGTCGTGAAGGCGACGACGCCTTCCAGGCCGGCGACGAAGTTCTCGGGGATCTGCGGCGTCGACACTGACGTTGCCTCTGTCATGCCGAAATTGTTCCACTAGCCCGTGGACCGATGGCTACCGGCCGGTAACAAACGGTCAGACGACGGAGAAACCGGCAGGTAGAGCGCCGCGTCCGGTGAGCGCGGGCAGCACTGCGGCGGCCTGACCGGTCAGCGCCGCGATCTGCGCCGCCAGCACGGTGGCGTCGCGCAGTGCCTCGTCGGGCAGCGTGAAATCGATGCCGGTGGCCCGCGTGATGTCGAGGCTGTGCACCGTCAGCTCGAACACCCGGGTCGGCAGGTAGTTGCTGAGCCGGATGCCCAGGCCGCCGATCACGGCGATCAGGGGGTCGCCCGCCGTGTCCAGGTCGGTCCGCACCTGGGCCAGCAGGTCGGCGACTGTGGCCGCGGGATCCGTCCCAAGATTGCGCCCGGCCTCCCGCCCGCGTTCGACGATGTCGGGGCTGCCGGCGGCGTAGGCGCGCATCAGCGCGTAGTAGTGCGCCGGTCCGGTCACATCCTCCCGGTCGGCGGGTGTGCGCAGGTAGGTGCTGACGGTGATCAGTGACCGTGAGGTGTGCCCGACCAGCGCCCGCAGGTCCCAGTCACCGAGTCCCGGACCGTCCCACGCCGTGGCCGGGATCTGTGCCACCAGGTCCGCGAAAGCTGTTGCCGCCGAGACGAATACTGAATGGTCCGGGGGTGCGTCGGGCGCCATGTCTGCATTGTGTCACCGCATGGGCGTACCGTCGCCGATCATGGCATCCGATCACGTGGAGCAGTCGGCAGATCATCTGGCCCGGATGCGGGTCGAATACGGCTCGACAGAGAAGGACGGCAGCGTCGACCTCGACGTCGACTGGCTGGACCGGGGCTGGCTGGCGTTGTTCCGCGACTGGATGTCCGACGCGGTGCAGGCCGGGGTCTCCGAACCCAACGCGATGGTGCTGGGCACCGTCGATGCGCAGGGCCACCCCGTCACCAGGTCGGTGCTGTGCAAATCGATCGAAGAGACGGGCATCTCCTTCTACACCAACTACGACTCCGACAAGGGCGAGCAGCTGGCGGCGGTGCCCTACGCGTCGGCGACGTTCCCCTGGTACCTGCTGGGCCGTCAGATCCACATCCGTGGTCCGGTGACGAAGGTCGACGCGGCGCACACCGCCGAGTACTGGTCGAAGCGGCCGCGTGGTTCGCAGCTGGGCGCGTGGGCGTCGCACCAGTCAAAATCGATTGCCTCGCGGGCGGCGCTGCTGGAACAGTTGCGTGACGTGACCGAGCGATTCGCCGACGTGCCGGAGGTGCCGGTGCCGCCGAACTGGGGCGGCTACCTCATCGCCCCGGAAGTGATCGAGTTCTGGCAGGGTCGAGAGAACCGCGTGCACAACAGAATTCGCATCACCGGCGACCGGATCGAACGGCTCCAGCCCTGAAAGGTCTGATCGCCGACACCACACCACTGCGCAACCCCGACTACCGCCGCCTGTGGGGGTCCAGCGTCGTCACGGTGATCGGCGCCAACCTGACGATCTTCGCGGTGCCCGTCCAGCTGTACGCGCTGACGCAGAACTCGGCGTACGTCGGCCTGGCGGGTGTGTTCAGCGTGGTGCCGCTCATCGTGTTCGGCCTGTGGGGCGGCGCGTGGGCCGACGCGATGGACCGCCGGCGGCTGCTGATCATCGCGTCCTGCGGACTGGCGGTCGCGTCGGTGCTGTTGTGGGTGCAGGCCGCCGCCGGGCTGAACAACGTCTGGCTGGTGCTGTGCCTGCTGTCGGTGCAGCAGGCGTTCTATGCGATCAACTCGCCGACCCGCTCGGCCGCCATCCCGCGGATGCTGCCGGCCGAGCAGCTGCCCGCTGCCAACTCGCTCAACATGACGGTGTTCCAGGCCGGCGCGATCATCGGCCCGCTGCTGGCCGGCGTCCTGCTGCGGTGGGTCGACCTGTCGACGCTGTATTTCATCGACGCCCTCACCACGATCGCGCCGATCTGGGCCACCTTCCGGCTCACCCCGATGCCACCCGAGCACTCGCCCGACGACGACACTTCACGCTGGGGCTTCGCGGCCGTGCTGGACGGTTTCCGCTACCTGTCGGGCAACCGCGTCGTCCTCATGTCGTTTGTGGTCGACCTCATCGCGATGATCCTCGGCATGCCGCGGGCGCTGTTCCCGCAGATGGCCCACGAGAACTTCGGCGGGCCGGTCGCCGGTGGGACGGCGATGGCGCTGCTGTCGGCGGCCATGGCCGTCGGCGCGGTTGCCGGTGGGGTGTTCTCGGGATGGCTGCCCCGGGTCCGCCGGCAGGGTCTGGCGGTGGTGGTCTCGATCGTGGTGTGGGGCGCGGCCATGGCCGGTTTCGGGCTGGCTGTCGGCCACGCCACCGGCCGGCCCGACGGCTTCCTCTGGATCGCCCTGGCGCTGCTGGCCGTGGGCGGCGCCGCGGACATGGTGTCGGCGGTGTTCCGGAGCACGATCCTGCAGGAAGCCGCCTCCGACGAGCTGCGGGGCCGTTTGCAGGGCGTCTTCACCGTGGTGGTCGCGGGCGGTCCGCGGATTGCTGACGCGGTGCACGGCGCGGCCGCCGCGGTGGTGGGGACCATGGTGGCCGCGACCGGTGGCGGCGTCCTGGTGGTGGTCGGCGTCATCATCTCGGTCGTGGTGGTGCCGGCGTTCGTGCGCTATTCGGTGGCTCGCAACTGATGCTTGACAGCGGGGTTATGGCGACCCGAGCAAGCACATAGTTCTCTTAACGACTACCGTCTAGTCCCGGACGTTTCACCTGCCGACACTGCAAGTCGACACCGCAAAAGGGGTTCAAGTGGCCGACACCTCCAGCTCTGACGACGTAGCCAACCTCCGGTATCCCGGGGGCGAGGTCGATCTCAAGATCGTGCGCGCCACCGAGGGATCGGACGGCATCGAGCTCGGCTCGCTGCTGTCCAAGACCGGCTACACCACGTACGACGGTGGTTTCGTCAATACCTCGGCCACCAAGAGCGCCATCACCTACATCGACGGTGACGCCGGCATCCTGCGCTACCGCGGGTACCCGATCGAGCAGCTCGCCGAGAAGTCGAACTTCATCGAGGTCAGCTACCTGCTGATCTACGGGGAGCTGCCGACGGCCGCCGAACTCGAGGCGTTCACCACCAAGATCCAGCGGCACACCCTGCTGCACGAGGACCTCAAGCGGTTCTTCGACGGCTTCCCGCGCAACGCGCACCCGATGCCGGTGCTGTCGTCGGCGGCCAACGCGCTGAGCGCCTACTACCAGGACTCGCTCGATCCGAAGGATCCCGAGCAGGTCGAGCTGTCGACCATCCGCCTGCTGGCCAAGCTGCCGACCATCGCGGCCTACGCCTACAAGAAGTCGGTCGGTCAGCCGTTCCTGTACCCGGACAACTCGCTGAACCTGGTCGAGAACTTCCTGCGCATGACGTTCGGCCTGCCGGCCGAGCCGTACCAGGTGGACCCGGAGCTGGTCCGCGCCCTGGACATGCTGTTCATCCTGCACGCCGACCACGAGCAGAACTGCTCGACGTCGACGGTGCGCCTGGTCGGCTCGTCGCAGGCCAACCTGTTCACCTCGATCTCCGGCGGCATCAACGCGCTGTGGGGCCCGCTGCACGGCGGCGCCAACCAGGCGGTGCTGGAGATGCTGGAGAAGATCCGCAGCGAGCACGGCGACGTCCGCGACTTCGTCAAGAAGGTCAAGAACCGCGAAGACGGCGTCAAGCTCATGGGCTTCGGCCACCGGGTCTACAAGAACTACGACCCGCGGGCGCGCATCGTCAAGGAGCAGGCCGACAAGATCCTCGGCAAGCTGGGCGGCGACGACGAGCTGCTGGACATCGCCAAGTCGCTGGAGGAGATCGCCCTCACCGACGACTTCTTCGTCGAGCGCAAGCTCTACCCGAACGTCGACTACTACACCGGCGTGATCTACCGGGCCATGGGCTTCCCGACCCGCATGTTCACCGTGCTGTTCGCGCTCGGCCGCCTGCCGGGCTGGATCGCGCACTGGCGCGAGATGAGCGCCGACCCGGGCACCAAGATCGGCCGCCCGCGCCAGATTTACACCGGCTACACCGAGCGGGACTACCCCAACCACTGAGTTTCACCGAGACGGCCCCTCGCGCACAGTGCGCGAGGGGCTTTCTCTTTTTCCCGCTCTTTTCCCGCGAGCTTGCCGCGTTCTCTTTTCCCGCGAGCTTGCCGGCTTTCACTTTTTCCGCGAGCGGCCGTGTTTGTACGGCAACACGCCGCCTTTTGCGCGCAGTTCGAGGCCGCTCGCGGGCGCCGAGCGTGCGCGTCCTGCCCATGTCGCCAATGTCACGCCGAAACTCCATTGCCTCGGCAACGGTTGTAGTTTCACAATGGTTGTGTGAATACAACTATCGACGCGCTCACCTCACGGCGCAAGACGATCATCCTGATCTCCTGCTGCCTGAGTCTGCTGATCGTGTCGATGGACTCCACCATCGTGAACGTCGCCATCCCGTCGATCCGCCGCGACCTCGGCGCGAGCGCCGCCCAGATGCAGTGGGTCGTCGACGTCTACACGCTGGTGCTGGCGTCGCTGCTGATGCTCTCCGGCGCCGCCGGTGACCGGTTCGGCCGGCGGCGGGTGTTCCAGATCGGCCTGACGATCTTCGCGTGCGGTTCACTGCTGTGCAGCCTCGCGCCGACCGCGGACGCGTTGATCGCCGCCCGCCTGGTACAGGGCATCGGCGGCTCGATGCTCAATCCTGTTGCCCTCTCGATCATTTCGCAGGTCTTCACCGACAGGGTGGAACGGGCCCGGGCACTCGGTTTCTGGGGCGCGGTCGTCGGCATCTCGATGGCGCTGGGCCCGACCGTCGGTGGCCTGCTGATCCACGCCGTCGGCTGGCGGTCGGTGTTCTGGATCAACCTGCCGATCTGTCTGGCCGCCATCGTGCTGACCGCGATCTTCGTCCCCGAGAGCAAGTCGGGCACCATGCGCGACGTCGACCCGATCGGCCAGGGGCTCGCGGTGGTGTTCCTCTTCAGCCTGGTCTTCACCCTCATCGAGGGGCCGGGGATGGGCTGGGGCCACCCCCGCACCGTGGCCATCGCGGTGCTGGCGGCAGTCGCCCTCGTCGGCTTTCTGCGCTACGAGCGCCGGCGCCACGACCCGTTCATCGATCTGCGCTTCTTCCGCAGCATCCCGTTCGCCGGCGCCACCGTCACGGCCGTGATGGCGCTGACCGGCTGGGGCGCGTTCCTGTTCATGATGTCGTTCTACCTGCAGAACGAGCGGCACTACTCGGCGATGCACACCGGCATCATCTACCTGCCCATCGCCATTGGTGCCCTGGTCTTTTCGCCGTTGTCGGGACGGATCGTCGGACGCTACGGTGCCCGGCCGTCACTGATGGTCGCCGGCGTCCTGATGGCCTCGGCGGCCCTCATGCTGACGACGCTGACCGCGACGACGCCCATGTGGCGAGTGGTCGTCATTTTCGCGGTATACGGCATAGGGTTCGCGATGATGAACGCGCCAGTGACCAACGCCGCGGTGAGCGGCATGCCGGTGGAGCGCGCCGGCGCCGCGGCGGCGGTGACGTCCACCAGCCGCCAGGTGGGCGTGAGTATCGGTGTGGCACTGTGCGGTTCGATCGCCGGCTCGGCCCTGGCCGGCAGCGGCGTCGACTTCGCCACGCAGGCCCGGCCGCTGTGGTGGATGTGCGTCGCGATCGGTGTCGCGGTCGCCGTCCTCGGCTTCTTCTCGACCTCGCCGCGTGCCCTGCGCTCCGCGGAGCGGCTGGCGCCACTGATCGAGGGATCGCGTGAGCCGGAGCCGGCCGGTGTCCACTGATCCGCTGGCCGACGAGGTCTGGCAGACCATGGCCGCCGTCGTGGTCGAGAACCGCGACAGCTGGAAACGCGCGGTGGTCGAGCAGACCGGACTGCCCTTCAGCCGGGCCCGGATTCTGCGCCGGCTGGATGCCAAGGCCATGACGGCCAAAGAGATCGCCGCCGCGACCGGCATGGACGCGCCGGCCACCACCGTCGCGATCAACGATCTCGAAGAGCGCGGACTGGTTGTGCGCCAACCGGATCCGGAGAACCGGCGCTGCAAACTGGTGTCGCTGACGGACGCCGGCGGCGCGGTGCTGCGCGGCATCGGCCAGATCGATGATCCGGCACCGCCGGTCTTTGCCACGTTGGACGCCGATGAGCTCGCCACGCTCCGTGACCTGCTGAGCCGGCTGCGCCGCCACTAGGGGTGCGGTTCCTGTCCACCCGCGGCAGGTGCCCGACTACGGTGGTCCCGTGGCAAACACGAAACCTGAGATCGAATTCCCGGACGGCCCGGCACCTGAGACGTTGGTGATCGAGGACGTCATCGTCGGCGACGGTGCCGAGGCGGTGCCCGGCGGCAACGTCACGGTCCACTATGTCGGCGTCGAGTACGACACCGGTGAGGAGTTCGACAGCTCCTGGAACCGGGGCGAGACCATCGAATTCCCCCTGCGCGGCCTGATCCAGGGCTGGCAGGACGGCATCCCCGGGATGCGCGTGGGCGGCCGGCGCAAGCTGACCATCCCGCCCGCCCAGGCCTACGGCCCCGCCGGTGGCGGGCATCGCCTGTCCGGCAAGACGCTGATCTTCGTCATCGACCTCGTCGGCGTGCGCTGACCCGGATCGACTTTTGTCGGGCTTAGGGCCCGATGGTTGTGGCGTGTCATGGCGGCAACGTGCCGTCCCACAGCCGTCGGGCCCTAGGCTCGAATTGTTTTCAGGAGGGTTTTGCATGCCGGACACAGCTGACGTCACCACCGAGCCGTCCGGCATTGTGCGTCGACTGGGCACGCGGGGCAAGGTGGCCGCGGTCGGTGTCGTGGTGGCCGTCGTCGCGGCCGTCGCCTGGTTGGTGTTCGGCAGCTCCGATGAGCACCGGGCCCCGAGTTCCATCGCGGCGTCCGCAGTCCCGACTCCGGCACAGCCCGCCGAGCTGACGTCAGCACCCTTCGCGTTGACCCGCGACGGCACCACCGTCACCCTGACGGGCAGCGTCGCCAACACCCGGTCGAAGTCCGAACTGGCCGCCGCGGTGAAGGCGCAGTGGCTCAGCGCCACCCTCGACGACAAGACGACGGTCGTGGACGGCGCCGGGACCCCGGACATGTCGGTCATCGGCAACGTCCTGTCCGCCGCTGACTCGATCCCGGATTTCGGGCTGTCCATCGACGGCGCCACCATCACGCTCATGGGAACGGCCCCCAACCTCGGCGTTGCCTCCGAGGTGCAGAACGCCGCGGCCCTCTCGTTCCCGGGTGCCAAGCTGTCCAACAACATTCAGATTCCCGCGCCGGGTGGTCCGGTGGCACCGCCCGCATCGGAGCTGTCGTCGGCGCCCGGTCCCGCGCCGGCACCCGCTCCGACCGGTGGTCCCTGCGCGAAGGTGCAATCCGAAGTCACGGACCTGCTGCGCACCCCGATCAGTTTCGTCACCGGCGGCTCTCAGATGACGGGGGAGTCACGCCGGGTGCTGAGCCAGATCGCGGACAAGATCAAGGGCTGCCCCAACGGTGCGGTCACCGTGGTGGGCTACACCGACAACCAGGGCAGTGACGCGGTCAACCTCAAGCTGAGCGACACCCGCGCCAAAGCCGTTGCCGCCGCACTGGTTTCGAATGGTGTGCTGGCCGCGAAGGTGACGGCCCGTGGCGCCGGCTCCGCCGACCCTGTCGCCGACAACAGCACCGAGGAAGGCCGGGCCAAGAACCGCCGGGTCGAGATCACCGTCGGCTGAGAGGCCGGGCGGTTGAGTGTGCGTCCTCGCGAGGTCTACTGGCACATCTACGCCCAGGATGCAGGGTCAACTCGACTCCAGAGCCGAGGACGGTTGACCCTGAACTGACGGCGCACCGCACTCGAACAAATGCGCCCTGGATACAGGGTCAATGTGGAAGTCCTCAGCGATGCCCGGGCAGGCGCAGCAGCAGCCGCGTCCCGCCGAGCGGGCTGGTCTCCAATGTCGCCGTCCCGCCGTGGATCTCGGCCTGTTGCGCCACCAGCGCCAGGCCCAGGCCCGAGCCTGAGTGCGACGCGGTGGAGCCGAGGCTGAACCGACCGAAGACCTTCAGGCGCTCCTCTTCGGGCACGCCGCAGCCGTCGTCGTCGACGGCGATCTCGACGCCGGCGCGCGAACTGACCGCCGACAGTTGCACTTTCGAGGCGCCGCCGTGCTTGACGGCGTTGGCGATCGCGTTGTCCACCGAAAGCCGGAGCCCGGCAGGCAGTCCCACGATGATGATGGTCGGCGCCGGCACCAGCGATACCTCCAGGTCGGGGTAGACGCGCATGGCGTCGTGCGCGGCACGGTCCAGCAGTTCGGTGATGTCCACGGGCACATGGTCATCGACGGTGGACAGTTCGCCCTGCGCCAGCCGCTCCAGCGCCCACAGTGTCGTCTCGATGCGCGACTGGGTGCGCACGACGTCGCCCAGCACTTCCTTGCGCTGTTCGTCCGGAAGATCCAGTGTGGTCAGGATTTCGACGTTGGTGCGCATCGCGGTGAGCGGGGTGCGCAGCTCGTGTGCCGACACCGCGGCGAAGTCGCGCGCCGAGGCCAGCGCGGCCTTCGTCCGGCCCTTCTCCTCCCACACGCGGTCCACCAGACCCTTGACCGCGTCCGCGATGTCGACGGCCTCGGTGGCACCTCGTACGTCGATGTGTGGGGCATCGCCTTCCGGGTCGATGTCGCGGGTCTGCTGCGCCAGCCGTTTGAGGGGACGCACCGCGAACGCGGCGAGCGCCCAGCCCGCCACCGCGGCCGCGCCAATGGCGAACGCGCACAACGCGATCACCCGGCGGTGCAGATTGTTGGTGTCGACGATGGTCGCGTCGTAGGTGGCGCCCACCGCGACCAGCATCGGGTCCGGCATGTGGATCTGCACGGTCCGCACCCGGTAGCGGACGCCCTTGACGTCGGTGTCGGCATAGCCGACGGGCAGCTCGGGCAGCACGACATTCGAGTTCGAACTGACCTGGCCGTTCCGGCGTGCGGTGATGACGACGTTCTCGTCGTGCGGTGGCCGCGGAATCTCGTCCAGCCCGCGCGGCAGGAACGGGATCGCGAAGCCGGCGGCCTCGTCGAGGCGCCGGTCCAGGCGTTCCTTGCGGTCGTTGGTGATGCCGATCCACACGATGGTGCCGACGATCCCGACCACGATGGCCGCGGCGATACCGGTGGCGAACGCGACGCGCGACTGCAGCGACGGAGTGCGACGGAAGACGCGCGCCAGGATGTTCACGGGCTACCGCTGCCGGTTCTTCGCGCAGGCGCTCATCAGTGCACTCTGTTCTTCGTGCAGGCGCTCATCAGCGCACTCGGTTCTTCGCGCAGGCGCTCATCACTGCTGCCTGAGCACGAACCCCACGCCGCGGACCGTGTGCAACAGTCGCGGCGCACCGTTGGCCTCCAGCTTGCGGCGCAGGTAGCCGATGAACACGTCGACGACGTTGGTGTCGGCGGCGAAGTCATAACCCCACACCAGCTCGAGCAGCTGGGCACGGGACAGCACGGCGGTCTTGTGCTCGGCCAGCACGGCCAGCAGGTCGAACTCGCGCTTGGTCAGGTCGACATCGGCGCCGTTGACGCGGGCCCGCCGGCCCGGGATGTCGACCTCGAGCGGTCCGACCGAGATGGTCTCCGACGAGAACGTCGCCGTCGCGCCGCGGCGGCGCAGCAGCGCCTTGACGCGTGCCACCAGCTCGGCCAACACGAACGGCTTGACCAGGTAGTCGTCGGCGCCGGCTTCCAGCCCCGCCACCCGGTCGTCGACCGAGCTGCGGGCCGAGAGCACACACACCGGCACGTCGTTGTCCATGGCGCGCAGCGCGGTGACGACACTGACGCCGTCGAGCACCGGCATGTTGATGTCCAGAATGATGGCGTCCGGCCGGAATTCGGTGGCACTGCGCAGGGCCTCGGCGCCGTCGACCGCGGTCGACACCTCGAAGCCGGACAGCCGCAGGCCACGCTCCAATGAGGCCAGCACGTCCGGGTCGTCGTCGACTACGAGCAGGCGGGGGGAGGCGCTTCCGCTATCCATATGCCTCATCTTGCCCGATGGCCCACTGTTATTGACGGAGGCACGTCTGGCAGCCGCTATTCGGTGCTAGCATCCGGCGCTTATGGGGCCTGTGTCGCCGCGAGTCATCGTCCAACCCGATGATGGCGTGCAGCCGGTGCGGGATTTCCTCGCATCGGCGCAGAAGTCGTTGCTCATCAAGCAATTCACGTTCACCGAACCGTCGCTCGTGGCGGCGGTGATCGAGCGCCACCAGGCGGGCGTCGACGTGCGCGTCATGCTGAACCCGGCCCGCTCGGGCGGCGACCGCGCCAATGACGAGACCTTCGAACAGTTCTCGGATGCCGGCGTCAACGTCCAGTGGTCCAACCCGACGTTCTACGTGACGCACGAGAAGTCGATCGTCGTCGACGAGGCGGCGGCCCTCGTGGCCACGTTCAACCTGTGCGAGAAGTACTTCACCCTCACGCGTGACTACGGCTTCATCACCACCGAGCCGGACCACGTCGCGCAGATCGTCGAGGTGTTCGACGCCGACTGGTCCCACACCGATTGGGAGCCGTCGCAGTATCACGGCCTGCTGTGGAGCAACTCGAATTCGCGGTACCACATGGCGAAATTCATCGACACCGCCGAGCACCGGCTGCGCATCCAGCACCCCAAGTACGTCGACGCCGTCATCCTCGACCACATCGCGGCCGCGGTGGGCCGTGGCGTGAATGTCCATGTGCTGTGCGGTGGCAAGCACGGCATCAGCGACTGGGACATCCTCGACACGTTCGCCTCGCTGCGGACCCTGCGCCGGTTCGGCGCGAAGGTGCGCAAGCAGAAGAACCTGCGCGTGCACGCCAAGCTGGTCATCGTCGACGACCACGAAGCCCTCGTGGGCTCGATGAACATCGACCGCAGCGCCTTCGACCTGCGCCGCGAACTGGGTGTGATGGTCAAGGACCCGGACGCCGTCGCGCAGCTGTCGCAGGTGTTCGACGCCGACTGGGAGACCTCGCACCACTACGAGCCGCCGGATCCGCTGGACTCGTCGCAGCATCACGAAGACGACTTCCCGCACGACCCCGAGTTGGTCCATGAGTGAGCAGATCGACTCGACGGCCCAACGGGTTTCGTTGTTCGAGTTGGTCCTGACGTTCAACCACATCGCGCTGGCGTCGTTCGGCGGCGGGCTGTCGGCCTGGTCGCGCGAGGTGCTGGTGGTGGAGAAGGGCTGGCTCGGGGACGCCGAGTTCCTCTCGGCCACAACGATGTGCCGCATCCTGCCCGGTGCCAACCAGGTCAACATGGCGGTGTTCGCCGGCACCAAGATGCGCGGCTTCCCCGGCGCGGCCGCCGCGGTGTTCGGCTTGTGCGCCATGCCGCTGGTCATCGTGCTGGCGTTGTCGTTCGCCTACTTCCGGTTCAAGGAAGTGCCCGCCGTCAAGGGCGTGCTGCACGGGGCGTCGGCGGCCGCGGTGGCCCTGACCCTGACGATGGTGCTCAAGACGGGCCAGAAGTGCCTGACGGGCGCGGTGCCGGTCCTGCTGTTCGCCGGCGCCTTCGTGCTCAACGGCGTGCTGCGGTTCCCGCTGCTGGGGACGCTCGCGATCCTGGCGCCGCTGAGCCTGATCTGGGCATGGCCGCGCGAGCGCGGCAACGACCCAGGGCCGCGGGATCGCGCCACAGCAGCATGAGCACCCCACGATGAGTACCGCGGCGCTTTCCACCTACCTCCAGCTCATCGGGCTGTTCGGCATGCTGTCGCTGCTGTCCATCGGCGGCGGCAACGTCGTGCTGCCGGAAATGCACATCAACGCCGTCAACGGCAGGCACTGGCTGACCGACAACCAGTTCGCCGACCTGTTCTCCATCTCGCAGACCGCGCCCGGCCCGAGCATCCTCATCGTGTCGATGGTCGGCTACGGCGCCGGCCTGAAAGAGGGCGGCATTCCCGGCGCGATCATCGGCGGCGTCGTGTCGATGGTCGCGATGGTGGTACCGGCCGCGGGCTTCGTCTACATCATCACGTTGATCTGGCAGAAGGCCGAACGCTCCAAACTGCGCCGCGCGGTCGAGAAGGGTTTCGCCCCGCTCACGGTCGGCCTCATCCTGGCGGCGTCGCTGGTCATGAGCCGTGCCGCCGACCATGACTGGCGCGCCTACACCGTCACCGCGGTGTGCACCGTGATCTTCATGCGCACCAAGCTGAATCCGCTGATCGTCGTCGCCGCGGCCGGTCTGGTCGGGTACCTGGGTTTCATCTGACCTGGTCGTGCCGCCGCGCACCGGGTATGTCGGTGGCACGTGCGAGCATGGAAGTTGTTGTGTCTGATGTAGCCCAGCCCCTGCATTCGGCTCCGGCGATCGCTCCGGTGCCGCAGCGTCGACGTGCGTCGGCGGACTTGCTGCGTCTGCTGCCGTATCTGCGGCCGTACCGCGGACGCTGGGCCGCCATGCTGCTCACCGCGTTCGCCGGTCTGGGCGTGACGGTGTCCATCCCGCTGGTGACCAAGGCCGTGATCGACGGCCCGGTGCGGCACCAGGACCAGCCGGGCCTGTGGGTGCTCGGTTCGGCCGCGCTGACATTGGGGCTCGTCGAGGCGGTGCTGTGGTTCATCCGGCGCTGGCTCGGGGCCCGCGCGACCATGGGCGTCGAGGCCGACATCCGCAAGGAGCTGTACGCGCGCCTGCAGATCCTGCCCATGTCGTTCCACCGGCAGTGGCAGTCCGGGCAATTGCTGTCGCGGGTGATGAACGACCTTGGCACCATTCGCCAATTCCTCGGCTTCGGCCTGCTGTTCTTGGTGCTCAACACGATTCAGATCATCGTGGTGACCGGCATTCTGCTGACCATGTACTGGCCGCTGGGTGTGGTGGTGCTGGCGTCGGTGCTGCCGGTGTCCGTCACGATCTTCCGGTTCGAGCGGCAGTTCACCGTGCTGTCGCGGCAGGCGCAGGACCAATCCGGCCATGTCGCAACGCATGTCGAGGAGTCGGCCCTGGGGCTGCGGGTGATCAAGTCGTTCGGCCGCGAGGACTACGTCTACCGGCGGTTCGACGAGCGGGCGACGGCCCTGTACGACGCCGAGGTCGGCAAGGTGGCGGTGTCGGCGCGCTTCTGGACGCTGCTCGAGGTCATCCCCAACCTGACGCTGATCTTCGTGCTCGGGTTCGGTGCGTACGCGGCCGGCCACGGTCAGGTCACCATGGGCACGCTCGTCGCGTTCATCACCATGATGCTGTCGCTGGTGTGGCCCATCGCGTCGCTGGGCTTCCTGTTGTCGATGATGCAGGAGTCCATGACGGCCGCCAATCGGGTCGCCGAGATCTTCGACACGCCAGTGGATATCAGTGACGGACCGGTCACCACCGTGCCACGTGGCGGGCACCTGGAACTGCGTGACGTCGGCTTCCGTTTCCCCGACGCCGAACCTGACGACTGGGCGCTGCGCCACGTGTCGGTGACGGTCGAGCCCGGGCAGACCCTGGCGCTCGTCGGCGCCACCGGCTCCGGCAAATCGGTTCTCGCCGCACTGTTCTCACGGCTGTACGACGTCACCGAGGGCGCGATCCTGCTCGACGGACGAGACATCCGCGAACTGTCGCTGCCCGCCTTGCGGACCGCCGTGGCCACCGCCTTCGAGGACCCGACGCTGTTCTCGATGTCGGTCGTCGAGAACCTCACCCTCGGTCGCGGCGCCGACAACCCGGCGGCCGACGACGAGATTCGCGAGGCCATCGACATCGCCGCCGCCCAGTTCGTCTACGACCTGCCGTTCGGGCTCGACACCCGCATCGGTGAGCAGGGCATGAGCCTGTCGGGTGGTCAGCGGCAACGTCTTTCGCTGGCCCGGGCCATCCTGGCCGCGCCGTCACTGCTGGTGCTCGACGACACCCTGTCGGCCCTGGACATGCACACCGAAGCGGAGGTCACCGTCGCGCTGCGGCGGGTGCTGACGTCGGTGACGGGCATCGTGGTGGCGCACCGCGCGTCCACCGTGCTGTTGGCCGACCGGGTGGCGCTGCTGCAGGACGGCACCATCACCCGCATCGGCACACACGCCGAATTGCTCGAGCAGGCACCGGAATACCGGTACCTGCTGTCCGCCGACGACGAGCTCGACGACGGTTGCGAGCGCAGCTGCGATTGGGAGCAGGACGCCGAACGCGAACGGCTCGAGCAGCTGTATCTCGAGCAGACGGACGAGTCCGAAGAGGTGCGGAGGCGATGAGCACCGAGAGCTGGCGCGGCCAGACGGTCGACAAGGTCGAGGACCTGCCCATCGACGAGAACGTCTCGCGGCGTCGCGAGGCGCGGTCCCTGCTGGGCTCGTTGCTGAAGCCGTACCGGTTCGCGGTCCTGCTGCTGGCGCTGGTCGTCGTCGTCGAAAACGGTGCGCGCCTGTCGGTTCCGCTGCTCGTGCAGCGCGGCATCGACCACGGCATCCCGCCGATCCTGCAGGGCGGGCCGGCCCGTGAACTGCTGCAGATCGTCGCGGCCCTGTGTGGCGTCGTGGTGCTGCAGGCCACGTTCCGGCTGTTCTTCCTGAACCGGTCGGGCCGCATCGGGCAGAAGGTGCTGCTGGAGCTGCGGCGCCGGGTGTTCCGGCAGTTCCAGCGCCTCGACGTCGCCTTCCACGACCGCTACACCTCGGGCCGCGTGGTGAGCCGTTCCACCAACGACATCGAAGCCATCCAGACCATGCTGTCGACGGGTTTCGACAGCCTCATCACCGCCGTGCTCACCCTGGGCGGCACCGCGGTCCTGCTCGTCACGCTCGACGTGCGGCTGGGCCTGATGTGCCTGGGTGCCTTCCCGCTCCTGGTGCTGCTGGTCGCCTGGTTCCGGCGCGAATCATCGAAGACGTACCGCACCGTCCGGGAACGCGCGGCGCTGGTGATCGTCCAGTTCGTCGAAACCATGACGGGCATCAAAGCGGTGCAGGCCTACCGGCGCGAGCCGCGCAACCAGGAGATCTTCGACGACGTCGTCGACGACTACCGCGTCATCAACGAACGCACCATGACGCTGCTCGCGGTGTTCATGCCCGCGGTCAAACTCATCGGCAACGTCACCACCTCGGTGGTGCTGCTGTACGGCGGCTACCTGGTGCTGCACGGCCGCATGACGATCGGCACGCTGACGGCCTTCCTGCTGTACCTGCGCATGTTCTTCGAACCGATGCAGGAGATTTCGCAGTTCTTCAACACCTTCCAGTCGGCGGCGTCGGCGCTCGAGAAGCTGGCCGGGGTGCTCGCGCAGCAGCCCGCCATCATGGACCCCGCCGACCCTGTCGCGCTGGCGACGGTCAAGGGGGACATCGCTTTTCGGGGTGTCAGCTTCGGCTACACCCCGCAGCGTCCGGTGCTGCCCGAACTGAATCTGACGGTGCCCGCCGGGCAGACCGTCGCCCTCGTCGGTGCCACCGGCGCGGGCAAGACCACCATCGCCAAGCTCATCGCGCGTTTCTACGATCCGGTGACCGGCACCGTCACCCTCGACGGCATCGACCTGCGGTCCATCGCCCAGACCGAGCTGCGTCAGCACGTCGTGATGGTGACGCAGGAGAACTTCATGTTCGCCGGCACCGTCGCCGACAACATCCGGTTCGGGCGCCCCGACGCCACCGACGACGAGGTCCGCGCAGCCGCGGAAGCCGTTGGCGCGGACCGGTTCATCGACAATCTGCCGGACGGTTACGACACCGACGTCGCCAATCGGGGCGGGCGGCTGTCGGCGGGGCAGCGCCAGTTGGTCGCGTTCGCCCGCGCGTTCCTGGCCGACCCCAAGGTGCTGATCCTCGACGAGGCGACGTCGTCGCTGGACATCCCGACCGAGCGGCTGGTGCAGCGCGCGCTGGCGACCGTGCTGGCCGGGAGGACCGCGCTCGTGATCGCGCACCGGCTCTCCACCGTGCAGTCCGCGGACCGGGTCCTGGTCCTCGACGGCGGCCGCATCGTCGAAGACGGTCCGCCCGACGACCTGGTCGCGCAGAACGGGCGGTACGCGGCGCTGCACCGCGCCTGGATCGACTCGCTGGCCTGACCGGTCAGGGAATCAGCCGCAGCTGCCGCGCCTTCGACACCGCCTCGTGCCGGCTGTGGGTGCCGAGTTTCGTCGCGGCACTGCGCAGATAGCTCTTGACGGTCTCGGGTTTGAGGGAAAGCCGCTGGGCGGCTTCGGTATTGGTGCAGCCCAGTGCGATCTGCGCCAGCACGTCGAGTTCACGCGGGCTGAGCGGACCGGCCGGTGCGGGCCCACCGGCCAGTGCCTCGGCCAGCCGGTCGGCGAGGCCGCCGAGATCGCTCGGTGCGACGGGCGCGTTTCCGGCCGCCAGCCGTCGCAGCTCGGCGTGCACTTGGCGGATGTGTTCGGTGTTGACCGCCGTGTCGGCGGCCGCGGCCTGCTGCAGCCGCAGCCGGCGGTCCACTTCGTCGCGGATCGTCAGTTCGTCCGACAGGCGCTGCGCCGACGCCATGATCAGGTCGACGGTCCGCCCGCCGAACGGTGCGCTGGACCGGTAGGCGCCGTAGAGCACCGCCCGGGCCCGGCCATCGACCACGACCGGTACCGCCAGCACCGACCGGATGCCCTCCGACAGCACGGGCATGTCGTAGTCGTGGGTGATGGACGGTGCGTGCCGGTAGTCGGTCACCGCGAGCGGCTGACCCGAGACCATGCTGGCCCCGCCGAGCCCGCACATCGAGCGCACCGTCAACCCGCGGAGACCGCCGCCGCGGGTGCCGTAGAACTCCGTGATCAGCAGCGCGTCGTCGTGCACCTCGCCGCCGAACATCACCGGCACCGCACCCTCGGAGCCGAGACGTCGCAGCTCAGCGCGGACCGCGTCGGTATCACGCGGGCGCAGCAGAGACGGGCCGGTCGTCACGGTCAGTACCCTCTTTCGGGGGTAGCGGGCGGATGGGTGTGACGTAGATCCTACGTTCATGGCGACAGAGGCTGTGATCACCACCAACACCGAGCAGTACCGAGCGGCCCGGGACCGGCTCGTGGCGTCGATCGGTGACTACTCGCAGGCCGTCGATTCGTTCAGCTGGCCGCGGCTGACCGGCACGTTCAACTGGGCCACCGACTGGTTCGACGTCATCGCCCGCAGCCCCGAACGGGCCGGGCAGACGGCGCTCTGGATCACCGAAGAAGGCGGTGACGAGCAGCGCTACACGTTCGCCGAGATGGCCGACCGGTCTGACCAGGTCGCGACGTGGCTGCAGTCGCTGGGCGTGGGAAAGGGCGACCGCGTCATCGTCATGCTGGGCAACCAGGTCGAGCTGTGGGAGTCGATGCTGGCGGTGGCCAAGCTCGGCGCGGTGGTGATGCCGACGACCGGGGCACTGGGCCCGGCCGACCTGGCCGACCGGATCACCCGCGGCGGCGCGGGCTTCGTGGTAACCAATGCCACGGACGCGGACAAGTTCGCGTCCGTCGACGGGCAGTATACCGGCATCGTCGTCGGGGATGCGGTGCCCGGCTGGCACCGCTACGCAGATGCGTACCAAGCGGTTTCGGCGGGGCCGTTCCGTGCCGTCACCGACGTCGACGACCCGCTGCTGGTCTACTTCACCTCGGGCACCACCAGTAAGCCCAAACTCGTTGAGCACTCGCAGATTTCGTATCCCGTCGGCCACCTGTCCACGATGGCCTGGATCGGGGTGACGCCCGGCGACGTCCATCTGGCGATCAGCTCGCCGGGCTGGGCCAAGCACGCCTGGAGTTGTGTGTTCGCGCCGTGGATCGCCGAGGCGACGATCTTCGTCTACAACTACAGCCGCTTCGACGCCGCCGCGCTCATGGCACAGCTGCGCCGCGCCGGCGTCAACACCTTCTGCGCGCCGCCGACCGTGTGGCGGATGTTGATCCAGGCCGACCTCGGCACCAAACCCGAAGGGCTGCGCGAGATTCTGGGCGCGGGTGAACCGCTGAACCCCGATGTCATCGCCAAGGTGCAGGATGCCTGGGGCCTGACCATCCGGGACGGCTTCGGCCAGACCGAGACCACTCTGCTCGTCGGCAACACCCCGGGCCAGCCGGTCAAGGCCGGATCGATGGGCCGGCCGATGCCGGGTGCGCCCGTGGTGTTGGTCGACCCGGTGACCGGCGAGCCGGCCGACGAGGGCGAGATCTGCCTCGAGCTCGGCGCGCGGCCGCTCAACCTGATGACCGGCTATCTCGGTGACCCGCAACGCAATGCGGCCGTCATGGCCGGCGGTTACTACCACACCGGTGACGTGGCCTCCCGCGACAGCGACGGCTACATCACGTACATCGGCCGCACCGATGACGTGTTCAAGTCGTCGGACTACAAGGTGTCGCCCTTCGAATTGGAGAGCGTGCTCATCGAGCATCCCGCGGTGGTGGAAGCCGCGGTGGTGCCGCAGCCCGACGACACCCGGCTCGCCGTGCCGAAGGCGTACGTCAGCCTGGCCGCGGGCTGGAGTGCCGATGCGGACACCGCGCGGGCGATCATGGAATTCGCGCGGGACCACCTGGCGCCGTACCTCAAGGTTCGGCGGGTGGAATTCTTTGATCTGCCCAAGACCATTTCCGGCAAGATCCGGCGCGTTGACCTGCGCAAGCGCGAAGATCAAGCGCATGCGGCCGGCACCCCGATCGCATCGGAATACCGCTATGAGGATTTGGTGAACTGATGCTGAGCTACGACGCGGGCCCCACCGACACCCCGATCCTGGAGGAGACCATCGGGGCCAACTTCGAGCGCACCGTAGCGGCCCATCCGGACACGCTCGCGTTGGTCGACCGTGGGCAGGGACTGCGGTACACGTATGCCGAACTCAACGCCGAGGTCGGCCTGATCGCCCGCGGCCTGATGGCCCGCGGCATCGAGAAGGGCGACCGGGTGGGTGTCTGGTCGCCGAACTGTGCGCAGTGGATCGTGACGCAACTGGCGACGGCCAAGATCGGCGCCATCCTGGTCAACGTTAATCCGGCGTACCGGGTGCACGAACTTGCCTACGCGCTCAACCAATCCGGGATGCGGATGCTGATCTCGGCGACGTCGTTCAAGACGTCCGACTACGCGGCGATGATCGACGAGGTCCGTCCGCAGGTTCCGGACCTGACTGACGTCGTCTTCCTGGACGGCCCGGACTGGGAGCGGTTGCGTGCCGACAGCGCGGCGGTCGGGGCCGACGCCCTGGCGGCCCGGCATGCCGCCCTGTCCAACACCGACCCGATCAACATCCAATACACCTCGGGCACAACCGGGTTCCCGAAAGGTGCGACGCTGTCGCACCGCAACATCCTGAACAACGGCTACTTCACCACGGAGGGCATCAACCTGCGGGCGGGGGAGCGGTTGTGTGTCCCGGTGCCGTTCTACCACTGCTTCGGCATGGTGATGGGGGTGCTCGGCTGCATGAGTCATGGTGCGGCCGTGGTGATCCCGGCCCCCGGGTTCGACCCGGCGGCCACCCTCGATGCCATCGAGGCCGAGCAGTGCGCCGGCGTCTACGGCGTGCCGACGATGTTCATCGCGATGCAGAACCATCCGTCGTTCGCCGGGCGGGACCTGTCGAGCCTGCGTACCGGCATCATGGCCGGATCGGTGTGCCCCGTCGAGGTGATGAAGCACTGCGTCTCCGACATGCACATGGCCGAGGTCGCGATCTGCTACGGCATGACGGAGACGTCGCCGGTGTCGTGCCAGACGCTGATCGACGACGACCTGGACCGCCGCACCGCGACCATCGGCCGGGCGCATCCGCATCTCGAGGTCAAGGTCGTCAACCCGGAAACCGGCGAGACGGTGGAGCGCGGCGAGCCGGGGGAGTTCTGCACGCGCGGCTATTCGGTCATGTTGGGCTACTGGAACAACGACGAAAAGACCCGGGAGGCCATCGATTCCGAGGGCTGGATGCACACCGGTGATCTCGCGGTGATGCGGGCCGACGGCTACTGCGCCATCGTCGGCCGCATCAAGGACATGGTGATCCGCGGTGGGGAGAATGTGTACCCGCGCGAGATCGAGGAGTTCCTGTACACGCACCCCGACATCGAGGATGCCCAGGTGATCGGCGTGCCCGACGCCCGCTACGGCGAGGAGATCTGCGCGTGGCTGCGGCTGCGGCCCGGCGCGGCGCCGCTGGACGCCGCCGCCATCCGCGAATTCACCGCGGATCGGCTGGCGCACTTCAAGATTCCGCGCTACGTACACATCGTCGACGAGTTCCCGATGACCATCACCGGCAAGGTCCGCAAGGTCGACATGCGCGCCGAGAGCATCCGCATCTTCGGTCTCGAGCAGCCTTAGCGCGCGGTTCTCGCCGCGAATGTGCAGCCAGGCCCTGCTTCCGGCAATTTTGGCGATCTGGTTGCACATTCGTGGCGACGCCGCGTCGGCCCTCGCTACGAATGTGCGTACAGATCGCGATCTTCGACGAAATCGCGACCTGTTGGCACGCTCGTGGGGAATGGCCCGACCAATCGAGTTGACGGGTCTACGCGCCCGGGTTACCTTGGCTACGTCAGCACCTCGCTAGGCGAGGCTCCTGGACGAACAGAAGCCACTGATCCGACGACGTCGAGAGACGCCCAGGGTCAGGACAGGTCTCCCCGGATTAAGGGGTTACCCAAAGTGGCTATCCACCGCGGTGGATTACGTCGTCCAGTGCCGAAGCTCTGACGAGAGGGGTGCGGCAGCGCCTGGTTTTAACAGCCTTTTAATGGGTATAGGTTCGCTGCCATCTCCCTTTTGTGTTGTCATGGGATAGCTGCCCCGAGGTGGGCCCGACGGCTAGGAGGTGAGGTACGACGTGAGATCTGGCGATGGCGACAGTTCCAGTTTGGGACGAAAACACCACGTAGACACCAGCATCCGAGCACTCCCGTTATCCTGCCGACCGGCCGGTTCCGCCTGACCGACAGGCCACGGGAGTCCGATCCCGACAGGAGCTCTGTCATGACCGTATTTCGCAACCGCACCGTCCGCCGCATTGCCCGGCTGGTGCACAGCCGCACGCACCTGACCCCGCAGGAACGGCACAACCTGCAGTTGTCGCACACGCCGCTCGCGGTGATCTCGGCGTCTCTCGGGGCGCACCCCAACTTCTGATCCGTTCGGCCGCACGGTCCGCCCACCGATTCCGGTGGGCGGACCCCTGTTGTGCTGCCATTTTCCCGGGAGGAATCTCGACATGGCCCTGTTTTCCCGTACCCCGCGGCCCGCCGGCGAAACATCAGCGCGGCAACGTGATTCACCGAGCACCGCGGTGCTCGACACCGCGCACGTCGGCGACATCGTCGGCGCGCTCGGCACCATCCGTACCGACGAGACCACCACCGGCCGCAGCCGCTGGCAGCGCTTGAAGATGCTGCTCGTGGTGATGGGACCCGGCCTCATCGTCATGGTCGGCGACAACGACGCCGGCGGCGTCGCGACCTACGCCCAGGCCGGCCAGAACTACGGCATGGCCCTCATGTGGACACTGGCGCTGCTGATTCCGGTGCTGTACGTCAACCAGGAGATGGTGGTCCGGCTCGGCGCCGTCGCCGGGGTGGGGCACGCCCGCCTGATCTTCGCGCGGTTCGGCAAGTTCTGGGGCGCCTTCAGCGTTGGCGATCTGTTCATCGTCAACGCGTTGACCATCGTCACCGAATTTGTCGGGGTGTCCATGGCGTTGAACTACTTCGGGCTGCCCAAGGCGATCTCGGTGCCGCTCGCGGCGGTGCTGCTGTTCGCCGTGGTGGCCGGTGGTTCGTTCCGCCGTTGGGAGCGTTTCATTTTCGCGTTGATCGCGATCAACATCGTGATCTTCCCGCTGGCGTTCATCGTGCACCCGTCCGCGACCGAAACCGCGAGGGGCCTGATCCCGTCATTCCCGGGCGGCCTCAACTCGACGCTCTTGCTGCTGATCGTGGCGATCGTCGGCACCACCGTCGCGCCGTGGCAGTTGTTCTTCCAGCAGTCCAACATCGTCGACAAGCGGTTGACCCCCAAGTGGATTCGCTACGAGCGGATCGATCTGTGGATCGGCATCGTCGTGGTGATGGTGGGTGCGGTCGCGATCATGGCCGCCGCCGCGTTCGGGCTCGGCGGCAGTGCCGCGGCCGGCAACTTCACCGACGCCGGTGACGTGGCAACGCAGCTGGGCCGGCACGTGTCGCCCACCGCGGGTGCGCTTTTCGCCATCCTGCTGCTGGACGCCTCGCTCATCGGGGCCAACGCCGTCGGCCTCGCCACCACCTACGCCCTGGGCGACACCATGGGCAAGCGGCACTCGCTGCACTGGAAAGTCAGCGAGGCGCCCGCCTTCTATCTGGGCTACGCGGCACTGCTCGCGGTGGCGGCCGCGGTGTCGTTCAGCCCGGATCACGTGCTGGGTCTGCTGACCCAGGGTGTGCAGGCGCTGGCCGGGGTGCTGCTGCCGTCGGCGACGGTGTTCCTGGTGCTGCTGTGCAACGACAAGGCCGTGCTGGGCCCGTGGGTCAACACCATGCGGCAGAACATCATGGCCGGCGTGATCGTGTGGGCGCTGGTGCTGCTGTCGCTGGCCCTGACGGCGGCGACGTTCTTCCCGAATCTGACTGCCGCGCAACTCGAGTGGGGCTTCGGGGCCGGAGTCGGTGTCGGCATGCTCGGCGGCGGGGTCATCGCCGGTGCGACGGCGCGGTCGCGGCACCGGCAACGGAAGCAGGCGGCTGTCGACGTGGCCGCGGAGCTGGGCGGTCTGGACCCGGAGCAGGTGGAGGACCTGGACGACCAACCCGACGACCGCACCGTCCGGAAGGCGCTGCGGAACCAGGAGCGGGACAGCTTCCGTACGCCCGCGCTGGACACCCTGGACCGGCCCGCCTGGTCGCCGCTGCGGGTGGCCGGCATGGTCGCATTGCGCGGTTACCTGCTGGTGGCTGTGGTGCTGGTCGGGGTGAAGGTCGCCGAGGCGATCAGCGGCTGATGGAAGTGGGCGCGGTGCCGGTGGTGCCGCG
Source organism: Mycobacterium sp. SMC-21 (assembly GCF_045310825.1). Classification (NCBI taxonomy): domain Bacteria; kingdom Bacillati; phylum Actinomycetota; class Actinomycetes; order Mycobacteriales; family Mycobacteriaceae; genus Mycobacterium; species Mycobacterium sp. SMC-21. The sequence goes on from NZ_JBJIAO010000031.1 coordinate 36,184, forward strand.
CCCACCTACGGCTCACAGTGAATCGCGTGCGGGGCAGTGCGAGGTGTCGCCGTCCTTGCAGGTACACAACGCCGTGTGCCGACGTTCCGGAGCGATGCCAGCAACATCGTCCGCCGGGCCGCGTACCGCCGTGACGATCGACGCCGTCCCCGCCGCCGCGGTGAGCAGCAACTCGACTTGATTTGCGGACTGCAGCAGAACGACCAATTGATGCACTGTAAGCAGCCGATTTACCACGCTGGCCGTCCGATGCATTGCATTGCTGTGCGTATCCCGATTCGTCCTCGCCGACTGTCGCACAGTACCGACGTGTGCGTCAATACCGCAAACGCTCAGGTGTGGCCTCGCAGCCGGTGCCCCGCGCTGTCACATGAGCGGGGGCACCAATTGTGTTGCGTCGTTCCGCAATACGAGAGCCGGCCGCAGCGGTGGCGGATCCGCGCCGGGCCGAACGCGCAGACCGCCGAGATGTCCCCGGATGCCGGTTTCACAACCTGCGGCACGGCATGCGACGTAGGCTGACAGGTCCGGCTCCCGTGTCGGCGTGGCGACGGCGAAAGGTGTTGGCACAGTGAAGGTGACAGTGATCGGGGCCAGTGGCCTCATCGGGACCCTGCTCGTCGATCTCCTGACGCGGGAAGGCGAGGACGTGGTCGCCGCGTCCCGGCGCTCCGGTGTCGATGTGCTCAGCGGGGCAGGCCTCGCCAAGGCCTTGGCGGGCGCCGACGCCCTCGTCGACGTCACGAACTCGCCGTCCTTCGCCGACGAGGACGTGATGGATTTCTTCGTCCGGTCGACCACCAATCTGGTGGCCGCGGCACAGGCGGCGGGGGTCGGCCACTATGTCGCACTGTCGATCGTGGGCGTCGACGCCCTGCCGGACAGTGGCTACATGCGGGCGAAGGTCGCGCAAGAGCGGATCATCGAGGCGTCCGGGTTGCCCTACACGATCGTGCGTGCCACGCAGTTCCATGAGTTCGCGAAGGCGATCGTCGAGTCGATGGTCGTCGAGATCGACACCGATGAGGGCGACGAGCACGATGTGCGGGTGCCGGATGCGCTGATTCAACCGATCGCGGCCGACGAGGTGGCGGCCTACCTGGCCGAGGTCGCGATCGAGCCGCCGCGCAACCATGTGATCAATATCGGTGGACCAGAGAAGATCCCGTTCTCCCGGATGGCCCGGGAGGTGCTGGCGCTGCATCATGACGACCAGCGGGTGGTGGTCGACCCGCACGCGAAGTACTTCGGCACGACGCTGAAGAAGGACAGCCTGGTCACCGGGGCCGGGGCGATGATCGCCGCGATTCCTTTCTGATCGGCCTCACGCCAGCAGCGGCGCCAATTGGGTTGCGCAGTCCTGCAACACCGGAATCTGCTTCCGCAGGAGCTGCTCCTGCTCGGCCCGTCCCGACATGGCCACCGCGGCCACCAAGGTGGCGGTGGTCGACCGGACCGGCACCGCGACACACGCCGAATCGGCCCGCAGCTCCCCGGTCTGGACGGCGTAGCCGCGCTCCCGGACCTCGGCGAGCTGTTCGGCCAGAGCGGATTTCGAGGTGATGGTGCGGTCGGTGAGCGTCGCCGGGTTGAGGGCGAGCAGCGTCTCGGCATCGTGCTTCTCCGCGAGCAGCAGCTTGCCGACGGCACTGGCGTGCAGGTGCCGGTTGAGCACCGATTCGTCTGCGGGCGGCGGGTATTCGCCGTCGGCGTCGGCGAGGCGCACCGAGGTGTTCGTGAAGTAGAACAGGTGCACCCCGAAGCGCACCGACAGCCGCAGCTCGGCCAGCGTCTCGCGGGCCTTGGTGCACACGGTGGGGGAGACCGCGGCATCGATCAGCAGGCCCATCCGCGGGCCCAGCGCGAACCCCGACAGGTCCGGCAGCCGAACGATGTAGCCGTCGGCGACAAGGAGATTCAGCAGCCGGTAGGTGGTGGCCGACGGCATGGACAGGTGCTCGGCGATGTCTTTCGCGGTGACCCCGGTGCCCGCCAGCGCCACGGCCTCGAGCACCTGAAGGGCGCTCTGGACGGCCTTGGGCTGGCGACCCGACAGCGCACCGTCGGCGGGGCTCACCGGCGCACCTCCCACGGGTTGTAGTCGGCGAAGACGTCACCGGCGACCGTTTCGTCGAACACCCCGACCCGTTCGGCGAGATCGGGAATCTGGCGGCGGCGGGCCAGGAATGCCGCCAAACCCAGTGCCAGCAGCGCGGAGTAGACGGCGGTGGCGATCCACACCGGCGATGCCACGGTCAGCGCGGCCCAGACGATGATCGCGATCATGGTGGCGGCGGTGGCCAGTCCGACGACCAGTGGCACGGTGGTGAGCTCGCCGATCCGGCGCAGAAATGCCGGAGTGGCCAGACACACCAGCAGATACGCCACGATGTAGCCGTGGGCCGACACCGCCAGCAGCCCGACGAGGACGTCACGGCTGGACTCTGCGGCGAACAGATAGGCGACCGGCACCGCGACGATCACCGGCATCGCGACGGTGAGCGCGACGTGCGGGGTGCGATAGCGCGGGTGAGCGTGGCCGAGGGCGTCCGGCAGCAGGCCCTCGCGTCCCATCGCGAACAGCGTCCGGGACAGCGCGGTGGTGGAGCCGATCACGCATGCGATCCAGGACGCGGTGATGCCGACTTCCATCGCGACGGACAGCGCGCCGGCCAAGGTGTCGGCCGAGTCGGGGAGGGAGAGCACGATGGGTGTCGACCCGGTGCGGGTCTGGATCGTGCCGGTGGTCTGCAGGACGGCGGCGAACGTGTACAGCGCCCCCAGGGCCAGCGGCGTCCAACGGATGGCCCGGCTGACGGTGACGAACGGGCGCTGCGCCTCGCGGGCCACGGTACTGGCGCTCTCGAAGCCCACGTACGAGGTGATCGCGAGCAGCAGCGCGAACCCCAGCGCGGAATGTGGCGCATCCGCAACGGCTTTCGGTGATGCGGAGCTACCGGTCACGGCCCCGCCGAAGGCGATCATCAACACCACCCCGGCGACCACGATCGCGAACAGCTCGACGGCGAGCGAGATGCGCGCCGACAGCCTGATGCCCCGCACCATGAGGATCAGTGCCGCGGCGCCGACCAGTACGGTCAGGCCGGCGATGACGGGTTTGCCTGCCGGCACCCCGACGCGGCCCAAGAGCGTCGCCAGGTAGCCGGCCGCGCCGAGCGCGCTCGCCATCGCGGCCGCGGCGTAGCCGACGACCAGCGACCAGCCCGCCGCGACACCGGGAACCGGGCCGAGGCCCTTGACGGTGTAGCTGTACAGCCCGCTCACCGCGACCATGCGCGTGGAGAACTGCGTGATGCAGTACCCGACCGCGGTCATCATGAGCGCGGTCAGGATGAACACCGCGATCGTGGTGTGGCCGGCCGCCGGCAGGACCAGCGCGGGCAGCGTGACCATCACGGCCGACGGCGCCACCGCCGACACCGACTGCCCGAGAACCTGGGTGAACGTCAGCTGCGCGCGCTGAAGCCCGGCGACCGGCGAGCGGCTCCGGATGGTTCGGGTGGGGCCCATTTGTCGGAAGGTAGCCGATGGCCGCCGACCTCGGCAGCGTTGTCGGGTAAACATCGAAAATCTTCAAATGAGAATCGGAGGCCCGGCCGGCCTCGGTGCGGCCGACAGCGGGTCCGGAAATCGACACGAACTGCGATTATCGAGCGGCCCGAATGAGAATGCCGGAGCCATTTCAAATGAGAATCCGAATTCGCGAAATACCCATTCGGAATTAGTGGTGACGCGCACCACATCAGTGCGTAAACATGATTTCCATGACAGCCACGCTCAGTACCTATCTGGACCCGCGGACCGCCGATTTCATTTCCCGTCCGCAGCAGATGTACGTCGACGGACAGTGGGTCGAATCGGCGTCCGGCCGGCGGTTCGACACCGTCGACCCCGCCACCGAGCAGGTCATCACGACGGTCCCGCACAGCGACGCCGAAGACGTCGAGCGGGCAGTGCGGGCGGCACGCCGGGCTTTCGAGGACGGCCCGTGGCCGACCATGACGCCCGCCGAGCGGCAGCGCATGATCTGGCGCATCGCCGAGGGCATCACGGCCCGGGCCGATCAGTTCGCCGAACTCGAGAGCATCGACAACGGCAAGTCCGTCGCCGTCGCGAAAGCCGTCGATGTCACCTGGGCCGCGGAGATCTTCTACTACTACGCCGGCTGGGCCACCAAGATCGAGGGCCGCACCGTGCCGGTATCGGTGCCGTGGGCGCCGGGCGCCAAGTTCCACGCCTTCACGCTGCGTGAACCCGTCGGCGTCTGTGCCCAGATCACCCCATGGAACTTCCCGCTGGTCATGGCCGCGTTCAAAGTCGCACCGGCCCTGGCCTGCGGGAACACCGTCATCCTCAAGCCCGCCGAGCAGACGCCGCTGACCGCGGTGCTGCTCGCCGAGGTCATCGCCGAGGCCGGCGTCCCGGCCGGGGTGTTCAACCTGCTGACCGGCTTCGGTGACGTCGGCGCGGCACTCTCGGCACACGACGGCGTCGACAAGGTGGCCTTCACCGGCTCCACCGAGGTGGGCAAGAAGATCGTCAACGCCGCCTCGGGCAACCTCAAGAAGGTCTCGCTGGAACTGGGCGGCAAGAGCCCGCAGGTGGTGTTCGCCGACGCCGATCTCGAAGCCGCGATTCCCGGCGTGGCCGGCGGCTTCCTGTTCAACCACGGCCAGACCTGCACGGCCGGCACCCGGCTGCTGGTCGAGGACGCCATCTTCGACGAGTTCACCCAGGGCGTCGCCGAGCACGCGGCCGGCCTGCGGATCGGGCCCGGGCTGGACCCCACCAACGACATCGGCCCGCTGGTCTCGCGCGAGCAGCTCACCAAGGTCACCGGCTACCTCGACGACGGCATCGCGCAGGGCGCACGGGCCCTGGCCGGCGGCGGCCGGCACGGCGAGAGCGGCTTCTACGTGCAGCCCACGCTGCTGGTCGACGTGCACCGCGACTTCAACGTCTACCAGGAGGAGATCTTCGGGCCGGTCGCCGTGGCCGTGCCCTTCAACCGCGACCGCGGCGTGCGCGAAGCCGCCAACGACACCCCCTACGGGCTGGCCGCCAGCGTGTGGACGCGCGACGTCTCGACCGCGCACCGGGTGGCGCAGCAGATCAAGGCCGGCACGGTGTGGGTCAACTGCCACAACGCGTTCGATACGGCGCTGCCGTTCGGCGGCTACAAACAATCGGGCTGGGGCCGTGAACTCGGTGAGGGCGCCATTGCCGAATACACCCAGACGAAGGCCATCAACATCGCGCTGTGAATTCGGGTGCCAAATGAGAATTCGCCCATTCGGCAATTCTCATTTGAACTCACTCAAGCCTTACCGCACCGCAACCAATTTACATTCAATTCCAGCGAAGGTGCTGTCATGACAACTGACGCAGTTCTCGATGCCGGTCGAAGCACCGGTGCTCAGCCCAATCGATTGACGGGCCGGCTCGGCCCGGTGGCGATCGTGTTCATGGTCGTCGCCGCCGCCGCTCCGCTGACCGTCGTCGCCGGCACCTTCCCGATCGGCATCGCCGCCGGCAACGGGGCGGCCTACCCGGGTTCGTACGTCGTCTGCACCGCGGTGCTGCTGCTGTTCGCGGTCGGGTTCACCGCCATGGCCCGCCACATCTCGGGCGCCGGCGCGTTCTACACCTACATCGCGCACGGCTTCGGCCGGCATGCCGGGCTCGGTGCCGCGTTCCTGGCGCTGCTCTCCTACACCGCGGTCCAGGTCGGGGTGTACGGCTACATCGGTGCGTCCATCAACGAGCTCGTCACCGCCCACGGCGGACCCGTCGTGCCGTGGTATCTCTACGCGCTGCTGATGATGGCGGTCACCGGATTCCTGGGTTACCGGCACATCGAGCTGTCGGGCAAGGTGCTCGGTGTCCTCCTGGTCTGCGAGGTCGGCATCGTGCTGGTGATCAACGCCGCGGTCATCGGACATGGCGGCGCACAAGGGCTTTCGACGGCCGTGCTGCACTCGGGCAACTTCTTCTCCGGGGCGCCGGGCATCGCCCTGATCTTCGCGCTGGCCGGCTACATCGGTTTCGAGGCGACGGCGGTGTTCCGCGACGAGGCCCGTGACCCGGTGCGGACCATCCCGCGGGCGACGTACGCCGCGCTGCTGCTGATCGGTGGCTTCTACGCGCTCAGCAGCTGGGCGCTCGTCAGCGCGTGGGGTGACGCCGGCGCGGTCGACGAGGCGACGAAGAATCCCGCGACCATGCTCACCGAGACCGCGACCCACTACGTCGGTGCGGTGGCCGGCGACCTGGTCCAGATCTTCTTGATCACCAGCCTTTTCGCGGCGCTGCTGTCCTTCCACAATGTGCTGGCCCGCTACATCTTCTCGCTCGGCAACAGCCGGGCACTGCCCGGGCGCTGCGGCCGCTCCCACCCGCGGCACGATTCCCCGCACGTCGCCTCGTTCGCCCAGACCCTCTCGGCGCTGGTGCTGGTCGCGGCCTCGGTCCTGGCCGGCCTGGACCCGGTGACCCAGGTGTTCACGTGGTTCGTGGGCGCCGCGTCGGTGGGGATCGTCGTGCTGATGACCCTGACATCCGCGGCCGTCGTCGTCTACTTCCGCCGCACCCGACTCGACACCCGGCCGTGGCACACCGTGATCGCGCCGAGCCTCGGCTTCGCCGGTCTGGCAGTGCTGTCGGTGATGACCGCGGTCAACCTGCCGCTGCTGGTCGGTGGTTCCGGAACCTTGGCCGCGATCATCGGCGTCCTGCTGGTCGGTGCCTTCGCCGGCGGCATCGCGGTCGCGGTGATGCGACCGCACGCCGGAGCTCAACAGAACGAAAACCCTGATATCGCAAAGGAGATCGCACGATGACTGCCACTATTGAACCGCAGGTGACCACAGTTCCGGACCACCCGCTCACCCCGCTGAGCGCCGACGAGATCCGCGCCGCACGCCGCATCGTCGACGCGCACGGCCTGCTCGGTGACAGCGTCCGCTTCGTGTTCGTCGCACTGGAGGAGCCGCACAAGAGCGAGGTGCTGGCCTTCCGCCCCGGTGCCGCCATGGACCGCCGCGCCCGGGTGCTGCTGCTGGACCGCGCCACCGGCCAGGGCTCCGATCTGGTGGTGTCGGTGACCGAGGGCCGCGTCGTCAGTGAGGTGGCGATCGACAGCACCTGCGACGGCCATGTGCCGATCCTGGACCAGGAGTTCGAGGACATCGAGGCGTTCCTGCTCGACTGTCCCGAATGGATCGAGGCCATGACCAAACGCAAGCTGAATCCGGCTGACGTGCGGGCGGTTCCGCTGTCGGCCGGCGTCTTCGGTCACGAGGACGAGGTCGGCCGGCGCATCGTCCGGGTGCTGGCGTTCTACCAGTACGACGCCGCCGACCTGCCGTGGGCGCACCCGATCGACGGCGTCGTCGCCTACGTGGACCTCACGGGCCGCAAGGTCGTCAAGGTGATCGACGAGATCGAGCTGCCGCTGCCCACCGAACGCGGCGAGTGGGATGCCGCGCCGCATGCCGTCCCGGCCCGCACCGACCTCAAGCCCATCGAGATCACCCAGCCCGAGGGCGCGAGCTTCACCGTCGACGGCAACCAGATCACTTGGGCCGATTGGTCTTTCCGCTTCGGCTTCGATGTGCGTGAGGGCCTGACGCTGCACCAGCTGTCGATCGACGGGCGGCCGGTGGTGTACCGCGCGTCCATCGCCGAGATGGTGGTGCCGTATGCCGATCCGTCACCGGTCCGCTACTGGCAGAACTACTTCGACCAGGGGGAGTACCTGTTCGGCCGGTACACCAATGCCCTCGAACTGGGCTGCGACTGCCTCGGCGAGATCAAGTACTTCGACGTCACCATCGCCGACGAGAACGGCGAGCCCAAGCTGATGAAGAACGCGATCTGCCTGCATGAGGAGGACTACGGCGTGCTGTGGAAGCACACCGACATGTTCAACGGCATGGCCGAGGTCCGGCGGTCGCGGCGTCTGGTGATCTCGTTCTTTCTGACCATCGGCAACTACGACTACGGCTTCTACTGGTACCTCTACCTCGACGGCACCATCGAGTTGGAGGCCAAGGCCACCGGCATCGTGTTCGCATCGGCTTACCGTGGGCCGGAGGGCTTTTCCACCGAGATGGCGCCGGGCCTGGGCGCGCCGTTCCATCAGCACATGTTCTCGGCACGGTTGGACATGGCGGTCGACGGACTGACCAACACTGTCGAGGAAGTGGACGCCGTCGGTGTCCCGATGGGACCGGAGAACCCGTGGGGCAACGCCTTCCGCCCGCAGAAGACCAAGCTGACGCACGAGCTCGAAGCCATGCGCACCGCCGACAACCTCAAGGCCCGGGTCTGGCACATCACGAACCCGACCAAGCAGAACCGGCTGGGCCAGAACGTCGGCTATGCGCTGCATCCCGAGGGGCAGCCCACCTTGCTGGCCGATCCGTCGAGCTCCATCGCCAAGCGCGCGGCCTTCGCGACCAAGCACCTGTGGGTGACGAAATACGATCCGGCAGAGCGGTATCCGGCCGGTCAGTTCGTCAACCAGCACCCGGGCGATGCCGGCTTGCCGTCGTACGTCGCGCAGGACCGCAACATCGAGGGCGAGGACATCGTGGTGTGGCACACCTTCGGGCTGACGCACTTCCCGCGGCCCGAGGACTGGCCCGTGATGCCGGTGGACTACGCCGGATTCAAGCTCAAGCCGGTCAGCTTCTTCGATCGCAATCCGGCGCTGAATGTGCCGCCGTCACCGAAGAAGTCGCACTGCTGCAACGGCTGAGCGGGAAATGAGCTGCCGGGCCTGGTCACCCCCGAAGACCAGGCCCGGCTTTCCGCTGTCGGGGACCGCTCAGCGGTTGGAGAGCCCGGAAAGCCGCCACGCCAACTGATTTCGCACGGCAGGAACGCGGCCCGCCAGCCCGATCGCCAGGTTCCGGATGGGGCGGACCGGTGCGGGCAAGGTGGCCAGCCGGGTCAGGCGGTCGGTCAGCGTCACGACTTGCTGCGCCAGGGGGCGTCGGGCCGCGCTGTAGTCGTCGAGTACCGCGTCGCGTCCCGTCGCCAAAGCAGTTGCCAGGGCTGCACTCAACGCGAGCGCGTCCTGGATACCCAGGTTCATGCCCTGGCCGCCGGCGGGGCTGTGGACGTGGGCGGCGTCGCCGGCGAGCAGTACCCGGCCGGCCCGGTAGCTGTCGGCGACCCGGTGGTGCACCCGGAACCGGGAGCCCCACTCGACGCCGGTCACCGTCACCCGGCCGGGCCCGAAGGCGCGGGTGTCGAGCAGGTTCTGGACGAAGGCGACCGACGGTTCCTCGGGCGCCGAGTCGACGGGCGCCACGATCCGGTACGTGCCGCCGGGTAGCGGCGCGACGACCGTCAGCCCGGTGGACGCCCAGAACAGGATCACCTCGTCGTCGGTGACGTCGCCGCTGAGGCGGACGTCGGCCAGGGCGAACGACTGCCCGTACTGCCCGCCGCTGAACCCGATTCCAGCCTGCTCCCGCACGACGCTGTGCATGCCGTCGGCGCCGACGAGGTACCGCGCCCGGATGACGTCGCCGTCCTCGAACTGCGCCGTGACGCCGCGGGCGTCCTGCGTCACGCCGGTCAGCGTCTTCGGCCGGATCACCTTGCCGCCGAGCTCGGCCAGGCGGTCGAGCAGCACCTGCTCGGTGGTGCACTGCGGCACCATCAGGCTGTAGGGGTAGCGGGTCGGCAGCGTGCTGAAGTCGACCGGGATCAGGGTCCGGTGGCCATCGCGGATGGTGAACCGCGGAGCTGGAATGCCCAGCTCAACCAGGCGTTCGGAGACGGCCAGTTCTTCGAGCACCTCCAGCGTGCGGGCGTTCACCACTGCGGCGCGTGACGTGTTGGCGCCCGCGGCCAGGCGGTCGACCACCAGGGCGTCGACACCGCGGGCCTGCAGCGCGGCGGCAAGGGCCAGTCCGGTGGGGCCTGCTCCGACGATCAGGACATCGGTGTCGGTCATCTGCGTCTCCTTCCGCGTATGCCAACAGTTGTTGGCATAACCATGGTTACGCGTTTCGGCACCGAAGTCAACATGTGTTGGCATACAGTTGTTGGCATGCGCAGATCGTCAGAAGAGACCAAGGCCGTGATCCTGGCCGCCGCCCGGGAGCGGTTCGCCACGACCGGTTACCAGGCGGCGACCATCAGGGCCATCGCCGCCGACGCGCACATCGACCCGTCGATGGTGATGCGGTACTTCGGCAACAAGGACCAATTGTTCGCCGCCGCAGCCGAATTCGACCTGCGCTTCCCCGACCTGTCCAACGTCCCGAAGACCGAACTCGGGGCCGCGCTGGTCGCGCATTTCCTCGACCGCTGGACGCAGGACGAGGGACTGATCGTGCTGCTGCGCTCCTCGACCACGAATGCCGATGCGGCGCAGCGCATGCAGAGCATCTTCGCCGACCAGTTGCGCCCCGCCATTGCGCGGCTCAGGCCCACCGATCCCGCACGCTGCGCCGGGCTGATCGCCACGCAGGTGCTCGGCATGGCGATGTGCCGCTTCGTGCTGAAGCTGCCACCCATCGTCGCGATGAGTGACGACGACCTCGTCCACTGGCTCGCACCGACGCTGCAGCGCTATCTCGACGAGGCCTGATCAGCTGTCGGGGACGCCGATCCGCCGGTAGCGCTGCAGCCGCACCCCGAGCCGCTGGGCCGCGGGCACGGTGTGCAGCGCATGCAGTTCGGCGGCGATGGCGGCAGACATCCGCTCCGTGAACCCGGCCGGGTCGTCGGCGGCGTCGACTTCCTCGGACACGATGACGTCGACGATGCCGGTCTTGAGCAGATCGGCCGACCGAACCCCTTGGGCGGCAGCAAGTTCCGGGGCATGGTCGACGTCGCGGTAGACGATGGCGCTGGCGCCTTCCGGTGGCAGCGGAGCCAGCCAGCCGTGCTGGGCGGCCAGCACCCGGTCGGCCGGCACCATCGCCAGCGCCGGGCCACCGCTGCCCTGACCCAGCAGCACCGACACCGTCGGCGTATCGAGCGTGACGAGTTCGGCGAGGCACAGCGCGATCTCCCCGGCGAGCCCGTCCTCCTCGGCCTGCTGCGACAGTGCGGGGCCGGCGGTGTCGATCACGAGCACCAGCGGCAGTTGCAAGCCGGCCGCCAGCGCCATGCCGCGGCGGGCCTCCCGCAGCGCGCGCGGCCCGACGAGGCCGCCGATCACGCGACGCTGACCGACCACCACGGCGGGCTGCCCGCCGAACCGGGCCAGCGCCAGCAGCGTCGTCCCCGATTCGCCGCGCCCGGTCCCGGACAACAGCACCCGGTCCGTGGCCCCGTGCGCCAGCAGGTAGTCCACGCCGGGCCGGTCCGCGCGCCGCGACGCCGCCACCGACTCCCACGCCGGCACCTCAGGGATTTGTGCACGATTTTCCGCGCCCACCGCGGATTTTCGTGCACAAATCCCTGGGTCGGGCGGGTCGGCGACCACCGTCAGCACGCGATTGACGACACCGCGCAGCTTCTCGAGCGGCACGACGCTGTCGATGACACCGTGGGCGAAGAGGTGTTCGGCGGTCTGCACCCCTTCGGGGAACGGCTCGCCGTAGAGGTGCTCGTACACCCGCGGCCCGAGGAACCCGACGAGCGCGCCCGGCTCGGCGGCGGTGAGGTGCCCGAGCGATCCCCAGGACGCGAACACCCCGCCGGTCGTCGGGTGCCGTAGATACACCAGGTACGGCAGGTGCGCTTTCTTGTGCAGCTCGACGGCCGCGGCGATCTTCACCATCTGCAGGAACGCGACGGTGCCTTCCTGCATGCGCGTCCCACCCGACGACGGCGAGGCGATCAGCGGCAATCCGAGCGCCGTCGCGCGCTGCACGGAAGCGGTGATCCGCTCGGCCGCGGCCACCCCGATCGAGCCGGCCAGAAAGTCGAATTCGCAGGCCACCACGGCCACCCGCCGGCCGGAGACGGTGCCCTCGCCGGTCAGGACGGACTCGTCCAGTCCGGTGCGCAGCGTCGCGTCGGCCAGTTCGGCGCGGTAATCGTCGGTGACGGCCACCTCCAGGGGCGGTCCGTCCCAGCTGCGGAACGATCCGTCGTCGAGGATGGCGTCGAAGAACTGACGGGCTCCGGTCCGACTCACCCGGGTCAGGCTAGTCGGCTACCGTCCGGCCCCGGTCCACACTTCGTCGTTTCGTGTCCGGCGCCTGACCTCGGCGGCCTGATCCTTCACCCACATGTCTTCGAACCGCTGTCCCTCGGGCTCGCGCCGGATCCGGTTCATCGCCCCGCTCAGCCACTTCGGCGGGGTGGCCGGCTCGTACATCGGCAGTGCCGAGGCCAGGGAGTACAGCGTCTTCAGCACGACGAACACCCCGAACATGCGGGCCGGTGAGTTGGTCACCGCGGCGGCGAAGATGCCGAAGATCAGCGCGAGATGCACCACGCCGACCCGCCCGAAGCTGCGGTTGGCGGTCTGCTCGAGCAGACCGAACGACCAGCGCCGCAGGTACGGCACATCCACGAGGAAATCGACCGCGACGATGACGAGCATCTGCAGGCAGCCGATGCCCGCGCTGCGCCAGTCGAGGCCCACCAGCTCGGCGTTCCCGTTGTGCGTGAGGATCAACAGGATCACGGCGATGAAGACGCCGTGCGCCGCACAGAACACCGCGTTGATGAAGAAGAACCCCTTGATGAAGGAACCGGGCTTGGCTCGTGACTCGATTGCTCCTCGCGTCCGCACGGGCCCCTTCGACTGCGGCGCTTCGTACCGGAAATGGCCGCGGCGCGGGTTCCACCGCTGCTGCAGGACGCCGCGGACGTAGATGAACAGCAACCCGGCGACGGTCTCGAACCAGTAGACGATCAACGTCGTCGCCGCGGACCACTCCTGCGTGAACCAGCCGACCGCGGGAATCGCGTTGGCCGCGACGAGCGTCAACAGATGAGCGAACTGATTCGCCCTGGGTTGTTCGGGCGCAGTGGGCGGCACGCGCCCCATCGTCGCACCTGAACACCGGCGGCACTCCGCAACGCGGCTCGGCGCTCGATCGTGGCACCGCATAGGCTGGCCCAATGATCGGAGTGACGCGGGACGGCAATGTCCTGACCCTGGAAATGCAGCGCCCGGAGCGGCGCAACGCGCTGAACGCCGCGCTCGTCGACGGCGTCCGCGAAGAAATCGAGAAGGCCTCGCCGTCGGACACCCGCGCCATCGTGCTGACCGGGCAGGGCACCGTGTTCAGCGCGGGCGCCGACCTGTCCGACGCCGAGGGCGTCGCCAAGGAACTGCCGGACAAGGCCCTGGCCCTGAACCTGGCGATCGACGCGAGCCCGATCCCGATCATCGCGGCGCTCAACGGCCCCGCGATCGGCGCCGGCGTCATCCTCGCCATGATCTGCGACCTGCGGGTTGCCGCGCCGGGCGTGTTCTTCCAGTTCCCCATCGCCAAATACGGTCTGGCCCTGGACAACTGGAGCATCCGCCGGCTGACGTCCCTGGTCGGCCACGGCCGCGCCCGCGCCATGTTGCTCGCCGCCGAGCGTCTCGAACTGGAGACCGCGTTGCAGACCGGCATGGTCAACCGCACCGGCACGCTGGCCGACGCCCAGGCCTGGGCCGCCGAGATCGCCGGCTACGCGCCGCTGTCGCTGGCGCACTCCAAGCGCGTGCTGAACGACGACGGTGCCTACGACAACGTGCGCGGCGAACACACCCGCATGTTCAACAAGGCCTGGGCCAGCCCGGATGTGATCGAGGCGCAGGTGGCCCGGTTCGAGAAGCGGGCGCCGCGGTTCCAGGGCGCCTGATGCTACGACGGGCACTGCGGCTGATGTGGGGAACGGCGGCGCTGGCAGCCGGTGGCTGGGTCTTGCGGGCGCTCAACGGCACGCCGGCCGCACTCGGCGCCGGCCCCGCGGACATCAACGCGGTGGCCGCCGATTCGCCCAATTATCACGACGGCGTGTTCGTCAACCTCGAGCCGCCGTCCGGTACCGAGCTGACGCGCGAACAGCAGGCCGGCCTGGTCCGTGAACTGCTGACCAGCAGCGCGGTCCAGCGTCCGCCGATGCCCATCCCGCTGGTGGTGCCCGATCCCGGGCTCCCCGCCGGGGACCTCGCGGTTACCTGGTACGGGCACTCCTCGGCGCTGATCGAGATCGACGGCTACCGCGTGCTGGCGGACCCGGTGTGGAGCCGACGCTGCTCGCCGTCGCGCCGGGTGGGTCCGCAGCGGCTCCACGAGGTGCCGGCGCCGCTGGAGGCACTGCCGGCCGTCGACGCGGTGATCATCAGCCACGACCACTACGACCACCTCGACATCGACACCGTCACACAACTGGCCGGCATGCAGCGGGCCAAGTTCTTCGTGCCGCTGGGGATCGGCGCGCATCTGCGGTTCTGGGGCATCCCGGCCGCGCGCATCGTCGAACTCGACTGGAACCAGAGCGCCACGCTCGGCGAGCTGACCCTGGTCTGCACCCCGGCCCGGCACTTCTCGGGACGGTTCCTGACGCGCAACACCACGCTGTGGGCGTCGTGGGCGTTGATCGGCCCGCAGCACCGGGCGTTCTTCGGCGGCGACACCGGCTACACCAAGAGCTTCGGGGACATCGGCGCCGACCACGGGCCGTTCGACCTGACCCTCATGCCCATCGGCGCGTACCACCCGGGCTGGCCGGACATCCACATGAATCCCGAGTTCGCGGTGCGGGCGCATCGCGACGTGACCGACAGCGGCCTGCTGGTGCCGATCCACTGGGCGACGTTCCGCCTGGCGCCACACCCGTGGTCCGAGCCGGTCGAGCGGATGATCATCGCCGCCCGTGACGAATCGGTGGACGTGGCCGTCCCGATGCCGGGCCAACGGGTGGAGCCGGCGCGGTTGCCGGGCCTTGATGAGTGGTGGCGGCCGTCTCAATAGCGATTTGTGCACGATTTTCCGCGCCTGCCGCGGATTTTCGTGCACAAATCCCGACGTAAAAGGGGGATGACGGGTGACTGTCGACGATCCGGAACGCAGCGTCACGACGGATCTCGCCGGTCTGTCGGATGCCGACGTCGCCCAGCGCGTCGCCGCCGGCCAGACCAACGACGTCCCGACGCGGGCGGCCCGCAGTGTCTCGGAGATCATCCGCGCCAACGTCTTCACGCGAATCAACGCGATTCTCGGCACGCTGTTCCTGATCGTCCTGGCGACGGGCTCGGTCATCAACGGGCTGTTCGGGTTGCTGATCGTCGCCAACAGCGCCATCGGCATCATCCAGGAGCTGCGGGCCAAGCAGACCCTCGACCGGCTGGCCATCGTCGGGCAGGCAAAACCGTTGGTACGCAGGCAGTCCGGTACCCAGGAACGACCCGCGGGCGAGGTGGTGCTCGACGACGTCATCGAGCTCGGCCCGGGCGACCAGATCGTGGTCGACGGCGTCGTGCTGGAAGCGGCCAACCTCGAGGTCGACGAGTCACTGCTCACCGGTGAGGCCGACGCCATCGACAAGGGCACCGGCGACACCGTCATGTCGGGCAGCTTCGTCGTCGCCGGTAGCGGTTCCTACCGCGCCACGAAGGTCGGACGCGCGGCATACGCAGCCCAATTGGCCGCCGAGGCAAGCAAATTCACTCTCGTCAAGTCCGAGCTGCGCAGCGGTATCAACACCATTCTGCGGTTCATCACCTACCTGCTCTGGCCGGCTGGGGCGCTCATCATCTACACCCAGCTGTTCACCGTCACGGGCGTGGGCTGGAAGGAGTCGGTGCTGCGGACGGTCGGCGCCCTGGTGCCGATGGTGCCCGAAGGCCTGGTGCTGATGACGTCGCTGGCGTTCGCCGTCGGCGTGGTCCGCCTGGGCCGGCGGCAGTGCCTGGTGCAGGAGCTGCCGGCCATCGAAGGTCTGGCCCGCGTCGACGTGGTGTGCGCCGACAAGACCGGGACCCTGACCGAAAACGGTATGCGGGTAAGCGATCTCAGCACCTTCACCACGGACGACGCCGCGTCGGTACTCGCGCAGATGGCGGCCGACGACGTACGGCCCAACGCCAGCATGGCCGCCATCGCCGAGGCGTACAAGCTGCCGCCGGGCTGGACGCAGACCGCCAGCGCGCCGTTCAAATCGGCGACCAAATGGAGCGGGGTGTCCTACGGCGAGCACGGCAACTGGGTGCTCGGCGCGCCCGACGTCCTGCTCGAGGCCGGTTCCCCCGAAGCCGAGCAGGCCGAACAGATCGGCGCGCAGGGCCTGCGGGTGTTGCTGCTCGGCTCCTCGGACCGCTCCGTCGACGCCCCCGACGCGCCCGGTGCCGTCACTCCCGCGGCGCTGGTGACACTGGAGCAGCGTGTCCGTCCCGATGCCGGTGAAACGCTGGACTACTTTGCGCAGCAACATGTCTCGGTCAAGGTGATCTCGGGCGACAACGCGGTGTCGGTGGGTGCGGTGGCCGGTTCGCTGGGGCTGGACGGCGAGACCCTCGACGCCCGTCGGCTCCCGGACGATCCGGAACAGTTGGCCGAAACCGTCAGTGAATACACCACGTTCGGCCGGGTCCGGCCGGACCAGAAGCGCGCCATGGTGCATGCCCTGCAGTCGCGTGGCCACACCGTCGCGATGACCGGCGACGGCGTCAACGACGTGCTGGCCCTCAAGGACGCCGACATCGGTGTCGCGATGGGATCGGGCAGCTCGGCGACGCGGGCCGTCGCGCAGATCGTGTTGCTGGACAACAAGTTCGCCACCCTGCCGTATGTGGTGGGGGAGGGCCGCCGGGTGATCGGCAACATCGAGCGCGTCTCGAACCTGTTCCTCACCAAGACGGTCTACTCGGTGCTGTTGGCGGTTCTGGTGGGCCTGGCGGGTCTGTCCGCCAGGTTCTTCGGCACCGAGCCCGTGCTGTATCCGTTCCAGCCCATTCACGTCACCATCGCGGCGTGGTTCACCATCGGCATTCCGGCGTTCATCCTGTCGCTGGCGCCGAACAATGAACGCGCACACCATGGTTTCGTGCGCCGGGTGATGACGGCCGCGCTGCCGTCGGGCCTGGTGGTGGGTGCCGCGACGTTCGCCTCCTACCTGCTGGCCTATCACGGGAAGTACGCGGACGCGGTCGAGCAGAACCAGGCGTCCACCGCGGCGCTGATCACGCTGCTGGTGTCGGCGGTGTGGGTGCTGGCGGTGGTGGCACGGCCGTACCAGTGGTGGCGTGTCGCGCTGGTCGCCGCGTCGGCGTTGGCATATGTGGTGATTTTTTCGATTCCCTGGGCGCAGCAACAGTTCATGCTCGACCCGTCGAACCTGGCGCTGACCTCGGCGGCCGTCGGAATCGGGCTGGTGGGCGCCGGTGCGATCGAGGTGTTGTGGTGGCTGCAGGGCCGCTGGCTGGGCGAGCCGCGACGGTTGTGGCGAACCGAAGAGCAATGAAGAATGAGCACGTTCACCGGACAATCCGGCAATAGATAGGGTGGGAATCATGGGATTTCTGGACAAGGTGAAGGACCTGGCGGCGCAGAACGCCGACAAGGTCGAGGCCGCTATCGAGAAGGTCGGCGACATCGTCGACGAGAAGACCGAAGGCAAGTTCAAGGGCGCTGTCGACAGCGCCCAGGAAGCGGCGAAGAAGGCCGTCGCAGGAGACCAGCCTGCTGCTGAGGCTCCTGCCGAGGGGACGCAAGAACAGCAGTAGTCATGGCAAAACTCGCAAGTTCCATCGAAGTACCGCTGTCGCCCGAAAAGGCCTGGGAGGCAGCGTCGGACCTCTCCCGGTATGACGACTGGCTGTCCATCCACCGGATGTGGCGCAGCCCGTTGCCCGAGACCCTGGGGAAGGGCACGCAGATCTCGTCCGTCGTCGAGGTCAAGGGCATGCTGAACCGGGTCGACTGGACCATCGTGCACTACAACCCGCCGGGATCGTTGACCCTCAACGGCGTCGGTAAGGGTGGCGTCAGGGTCAAGTTGATGGCCAAGATCACGCCGGCCGGCGACGGTTCGAACGTGGCGTTCGACATCCACCTCGGTGGCCCGGCCCTGTTCGGCCCCATCGGCATGGTGGTGGCGGCTGCACTGCGGTCCGACATCCACCAGTCACTGGAGAAGTTCAAGGCGCTGTTCGCGTCGGTGTAGGCCCGTCAGACGAAGGTGGCGAGAATTCTCGAATTCTCGCCACCTTTTTCATGTCGGCTTTCTTGTCGACGCCGCCGCGATGAGTTTTCGGCGGGGTGCTTGTCTGTATCGGTGACCACCCAGTCATTCGTCTAGGGAGAACACCATGGCCACTCGTACCGCGACCCCACTGGGCGCGCCCATCTGGATCGACCTCGCCACCTCGGATGTGGCCGGCGCCCAGGCGTTTTACCGCACCGTGCTGGGCTGGGACTACGAAAACCCGGGACCCGACTACGGGGGCTACATCAACGCCCGGCGCGACGGCCGCTACGTCGGCGGCATGATGGCGAGCGACCCGGCGTGGAACGCCCCCGACGCGTGGACCGTGTACCTGCACACCGCTGACATCCGGGCCACCGTCGACGCTGCCGTCGCCGCCGGCGCCACCAACTGCATCCCGGCCATGGAGGTGCCCGAGAAGGGCTGGATGGCCATGCTGACCGACCCGACGGGCGCCTTCTTCGGCCTGTGGCAGCCGACCGGGCACCAGGGCTTCGAGGCGTACGAGGAGGCCGGCGCCCCGGTGTGGTTCCAGCTGACCACGACCGACTTCGCCAAGGCCACCGAGTTCTACACGACG
The DNA here is from genome assembly GCF_045310825.1 of Mycobacterium sp. SMC-21. Classification (NCBI taxonomy): domain Bacteria; kingdom Bacillati; phylum Actinomycetota; class Actinomycetes; order Mycobacteriales; family Mycobacteriaceae; genus Mycobacterium; species Mycobacterium sp. SMC-21. The sequence continues at coordinate 54,911 of NZ_JBJIAO010000031.1, forward strand.
GTGTTCGGCTGGGAGCTGCAGGTCGAGGCCGACAGCCCCGAGTTCCGATACAGCAACGCCATCTTCGATGGCGAGCCGCTGATCGGCGTCATGGACGGCTCCGTCATTCCCGGCCTGGACCGTTCCACGTGGAACGTCTTCCTCGGCAGCGACGACGTCGACAAGACCATCGAACTGATCACCGCCAACGGCGGCTCCGTGGTGCGCGCCGCCGAGGACACCCCGTACGGCCGGCTGGCGGCCGTCACCGACCCGACGGGCGCGGCGTTCAACCTGTCGTCGCTGAAGGACTGAGCGGCGAGCCTGAGCTTGTGTCCGAAGATCCCGCGGATTCTCGGACACAAGCTCATTTTCGGCGCAAAAAACTGTCCCGATCCGGCCCGCTCGGTGCTCCTACCGATATGAACATCCACTGGCGGCACCAGCACCCCGCGACTATCACCGATGGGCCGACCTACGAGATCGTCGACCAGCTCCACGATCGTCACGCCGTAGGCGTCACGGCGGACCGCTTGGCGGCGACGGTCGCGGGCTGGCTCGCCGAACTGGATGTGCAGAGCCCATTGACCGAGGAACTGGCCCGCGCGACGCAGCGCGGTGACTGGCCCACCACCCACGCCATCTGCGACCAGCTGTCCATCGACCTGATGATCGCGGCCTGACGTGGCGCTACGGCGTCCGCTGACCGGTCAGCAGCGTCTCGATCAGTTCGCGGTACGGACCGACCAGATACGCGGTGTCGCCGGCGCACAGTTGGGCGTCGCGCCGCGGTCGCGGCAGCGTGGTGCCCGCCCGCGCGATGGCGATGACCCGAATCTGCGTCGGCACCTCCGCCATCCGCATCCCGTCGAGCGCGCTGCCCGCGTCGATGTGGACACCGCCCACCAAGAACGACTGCTGGCCCATCGAGAAGGTGCCCAACACCTGTAGCCCCATCGCCGCGCCGACGAACCACGGGGCCGCCAGCTCGACGGTCGACCGGACGTGCGCGAAGCCGAAGCGCCCCGCCACCGCCGCTCCGAGGGTGCGGTCGTAGATCCGCAGCACCAGTGGGACGTCGGGCCGGTCGATCTCCGGCAGCACCCGGGGACTGAGCATCTCGCGCAGCACGATGCCGGTCTCGATGTTGACCATGTCGTCCTGCGTCAGCACCGCGATGGCGCGCGCCCGGTCCAGGCGGGCGAGCTCGAGGGTCTGGCGCAGGGTCGCGTCGCCGAAGATCACCGGGACATCCAGCTGGGCGGCCTGGGCCAGGAACCGGTTGGTCTCGTCCCGTTCGATGACGGCGACGTCGTAGCCGGCCGCAACCAGGTCGCTGACCACCCGGATACCGAACGAGCCGAGGCCCACCACGACGATGTGGTTGCGCAGGTGCTGCACCCGCCGGCGCCCCGACGAGTTGCCGAGCCGACGGGACAGCAGCGCGTCGGCGACGAACGCGACCAGGATCGCGGTGGTGGTGACGCCGGCGAACATGAGCCCAATGCCCCACAGCCGCAACCAGGTTGGTTGATGCATGAAGCTGAAATCGCCGTAGCCGACCGTCGCGATGGTCTCGGTCGAGAAGTACAGCGCATCGATCCAGCTCATGCCGGCCGGGTTGTGATACGCGAAGCGCAGCAGCACCGTCGACCCGAGCAGCAGCGACATCGACGTGCCCAGGGCCCACCAGAAGATGGGGTTGATGTCGTCGCGCAGGACGCGCAGCGTGTCGATCACGCGCCGCGGCCATGGGCGGTGGGTTCGGTTGCTCAGCGGACGCGGCACCGTGATGCCGGCGTCCGCGAGTTCGTCGGCGGTGCCGATCACGGCGGTCCAGTCGCCGGCGCGCACCTCGAAATCCCTACCGGGGCAAGGCGTCACCTCGCCAGGCGCGTCCGAGTTCTCCCCGCGGACGACGGCGACGGGCGCCAGGTCACCGAACATCTCCCGCAGTGTGGCGTCGCGCGGGGCGTCGGTGCCGGAGATGACGTAGTCCACGCCGGCCACCGAGATGGTGTGGGTGGTGCGGGCCAGGCAGGCCTCGACGACCGACGGCGCGGCCAGGTCGGCGACGTCGAGAACTGCGCCCGGTCCGTTGTCCTGCGCCACCGCGGCGCGCAGCACGCTGTTGGCCAGCCGGGTCACCACCCGGACTGTGGGGTTGAGTTCCCTTGCCAGCAGCGCGATTTCGAGGTTGACGGCGTCGTCGTCGCCGGCGCACACGATGGCGGCGGCGCTGGTGACGATGGCCGCCTTGAGGCCGGCGGGTTCGTGGATCGTCACGACGGTGGCACCCGCCGCCTGCAGACCCTCGGCGATCCGGTTGGCCAGCGCGTCGGTGCCGCAGACGATGACGTGCCCCTGCATGTGCCCTACTGACCAACCAGCGCGAAGTCGGCGAAGTCGAAGCCGGGCACCACGACACAGCTCACCAGGGTGGGCTCGTCGTCACGGGGGCGCGCCCGCTGCCAGTGCCCCGGCGGGACCAGCGCCTGTGGCCGTTCGCCCGCCGCGACGTCCGCCCCGAGCAGCACGGTGTCCGCGGTCGCCTGCTCCGGCCCGACCTCCAGCACCAGCGGACTGCCGCGGTGGAACAGCCACAGCTCGGCGCTGTGCACGGTGTGCCAGGCGGACTGCTGCCCGGGCATCAGCAGGAACAGGATCGCGGTCCCGGCGCTGCGCGGGCCGGAATACTGCGCGGGCAGCGCGGATTGGGGGACGGTCAGGTCGCTGCGCCAGGTCTCGCGGTACCAGCCGCCTTCCGGATGCGGCGACAGGTCGAGCTGCCGCGCCCAATCGGGGAGATCGGTCATGGCACTTGAGGCTACGGCTGATCAGCTGCGTCGGCCTGCCGGACGGTCTATACGCTCTTGTCATGGAACGGTTGCGGCCCGCCTGGATCGTCGCGCTGTGCGCGTTGGTGCTGTTGGTCAGTGCCTGGTTGCCGTGGCTGTCGAGCCCGGCGGGGCACGCGAACGCCATCGGCGGGAAGGTCGGGCACATCACTGTTCCGCCACCGGGTTTCGGTGTCGGGCAGCTGATGGTCCTGTTGTCCTCATGCCTGCTCGTGGCGGCCACGATGGCCGCGCGCCGGCTCTCGTCGCGCGCGGCTTCCGTTGTGGCCCTGGTGCTTTCGGCCGGGCTGGCGGCGCTCGGGGTCTGGTATCACGTGCTGTACGTGCACAGCCCGGTGGTCGCGTCGTACGGGCTGTACATCGGTCTGGTGTCGGCGGTGCTGGCGATCGTGCTGTCGGTGCTGGCCTCCGTCGTCGCCTGGCGGTCGTGATGGGATTCGTCGAGCCCGTCGTGCTGACGGGGCAGCGGTGGGTGACGCTGGAGCCGCTCACCACCGATCACATCCCCGAGATCGCCGCGGCCGCCGCCGATGAAGACCTGGGCCGGTTGTGGTTCACGTCCGCGCCCTCGCCGGCGACGGCAGCGGAATGGGTGCAGGCCCGGTTGGCGGTGCAGCATCCAGATACCGGGCTGACGTTCGTCGTGCGCGCGCTCGACGGCCGGCTCATCGGGTCGTCCAGCTATCTCAATGTGGACGGTCCCAACCGGCGCCTGGAGATCGGCGCCACCTGGTACGTGGAGTCGGTTCGGCGGACCGGCGTGAATACCGAAGCCAAGCTGCTGCTGCTCTGGCACGCTTTTGAAGCGCTCGACTGTATAGCAGTGGAGCTGCGAACCCACTTCTTCAACTCGGCGAGTCGCGCGGCAATTGAGCGGCTCGGAGCCAAGCTCGACGGGGTACTGCGCTCACATCAGTTGCTCAGTGACGGCTCCCGCCGGGACACCGTGGTGTATTCGATCCTCGATGTCGAATGGCCCGCGGTGCGCAACAACCTGCAATTCCGCCTGAACCGGTAACTGACCGCGGCCCTGTGATCAGCATGTCTTGAGCAAAACTTGACAGTTTGCCAAGCTATGTTTTTGAATTCGTGTCTAATCGTGACCGAATTGTGATTTGATCCAAGCATCGGTTCGTTCGCTTGATCGGGGGGACGGATGTACGCAATGAGCTTCAAGTCGTATGCGGGTGTCATGCTCGCGGCCGCTCTGATCGCGGGCGCGGGGGTGGCGGCGGCGCCCCCGAGCAACGCCGACTCGGCGTCGTACGTCGACCCCATGTCCTACGGTCAGCAGACCGGTCAGCCCGCCGGCCAGCAGTACGCCGGCCCCGCCCGGACCATGGGCGCGGTACAGGCCTCGAACTCCGGCTGGCCGGGCCAGTGCACGTGGGGTGCGCTGCAGATGGCCTTCCAGAACGTGGGCTACTACCCGGACATCCACGGCAACGCCAAGGTCTGGGCGGACGCGGCACGGTCCCGCGGCTGGACGGTCGTGGACGAACCGCAGGCCCGGTCCATCGCGGTGTACCCCGCCGAACTGCCCGGGGTGAGCCAGTACGGCCACGTGGCCTGGGTGAATTCGGTGTCCGGCCGCTGGATCAACATCACCGAGATGAACAACGAGTCCCACGGCGGGCCGTTCGCCTGGTGGACCCGCGACACCCAGCACATCCCCGGGATGAGCTACATCCTGATTCCCTGACGCCGTTACGGCCGCGCTTCGAAGACGAGGTTGAACGGCGTCTCGGTGGCACGCCGGAACCGCGTGAAGCCGCTCTTGTCGACGACGACGTCGCGCAGCCTGGCCTCGCCGGCCTGCGCGCCGAGCGCCGGCCCGTTGCGGGCGAGTGACACCGGGACACAGATTTGCGATGACGCGCCGTACATCATGCGGCCGATCGGATTCATGTTGTCCTGCACGTGATCCCCGGCGAACGGCTCGACGATCATCGCGATGCCGTCGTCGTTGAGCGCGGCCCGGGTGTGCCGCATGGCGCCGACCGGATCGCCCATGTCGTGCAGGCAGTCGAAGAACGCGATCAGGTCAAAACCGTTGTCCGCGTAGCTTGTTGCATCGGCGACCTCGAAGCGCGCGTTCGTCACCCCGGCTTCCGCCGCGCGTTCGGTCGCGACGTGTATCGACTCGGGGTGGTAGTCATAACCGATGAACGTCGAGTTCGGATAGGTCTTCGCCATCAGGATCGTGCTGACGCCGTGGCCGCAGCCGACGTCGGCCGCCTTGGCACCGGACTCGAGGCGTTCGATCGCGCCGTCCAGTGCCGGCAGCCAGGAGCCGACGAGTTCGGCGTTGTAGCCGGCGCGGAAGAATCGCTCCGTGCCGGCGAACAGGCACGGATGGTGCTCGCCCCATTCCAGGCCGGCGCCGGTTTTGAAGTTCTCGGTCGTGCGGTCGAGGACGTGGAACACCGCTTCGACGATGTTGTAGGCGCCGGGGATGTCGACGGGACCGTTCGGATCAGCGAGGCAGGCGGCCTGCTCCGGGCTCATCGACCACATGCCGCTGTCCGGATCGAACTGGACGTAGCCGCCGGCGGCCTGGTTGGCCAGCCACTCGCGCACGTACCGCTCCACGGTGCCGGTCTTCTCGGCCAGCTGCGTGGCCGTGAGCGGCCCAGCCGCCAGGGCCTTGTACAGCCCGAGCCGGTCCCCGATCAGGACCAGGCCGGCACTGATCGCGGCACCCATGTCGCCGATCGCCATGCCGAGAAATTGGTTCAGCTTGTCTTCGTCCACAGGCATGTCTGGACCTCCAGAAATGTGGTTGCCAGATTGACTGTACGACTGCGGAAATTCCTGAACAATGCGTAGTTTTTCGACGGTCGAATGCGTGCTGGGGCAATAGCGTGGCGGCGACGTGCGCTCCGGATTCGGGGCATCTCCGACCGATCCGTGGCGGCGAATGTTATTGATCAAGGGTGTTCGTATCGGTCGGCGTCGTTCAGGTTCGCCAGTGACTCATCAGATGTGGATCGTCGTCGGCATCCTGGCCGGCGCCATCGGCCTGTTCGTGTGGGGCCGTCCGCGCGCCGACATCGTCGGGGTACTGGTCGTCGTCGCCTTGATGAGCACCGGCGTGCTGACGCCGACCGAGGCGCTGGCCGGCTTCGGTTCGCCCGTGGTGATTCTATTGGCCGGCATATTCATCGTCAGCGCGGGCTTGGTCAACACCGGGATCACGCAGCGGCTCGGTGAGTTCGTCGTCAAGGTCGGCGGCCGCAGCGAGTCGCGGCTGGTCGCGCTGATCATGGTCCTGTCGGCCGGTATCGGGTCGGTCATGAACTCGTCGGCGATCGTCTCGATGCTGATCCCCGTGGTGCTGACGGTCACGGCCGCAACGGGTTTGAACCGCAAACGCATGCTCATGCCCTTGTGCGTCGCCGTCATGATCAGCGGCATGATGACGTCGATCGCGTCGTCGCCGAACATCATCATCGAGGGCATCCTCAGCCAGCGCGGCATCACGCCGACGCTCGGCTTCTTCGGCTTCACGCCGTTCGGTGTCGTCACGCTCGCGGTCAGTCTTGTTTTCATGCTCCTGGTCGGGCGTAACCTCTTGAGCCGCAACCGGACCGGAGTGGCCGACGCACAGCAACCCTCCACCTTCGACGTCATCGCGTCCTACGGGCTGCGGCCCCGCTGGCACCTGCTGCACGTATCCGCTGACTCACCACTGGTGGGGCAATCGGTTGCGGCGCAACGCCAACCGCTGCGCGAGCGTTACGGCCTCGATCTTCTCGGCTTCGAGAAGCACACCCGCGGCCCGGCGCAATACCTGTCGGCGCGGCCGGAAACCGTCTTCGAGGCAGGCGATCTGGTCTTCACGCTCGTCGATGAACAGCAGACCGCCGCGGTGGCGGCCGACCTGCGCTGTCAGGTCACCGGCCCGCGGGCCGAAGACGAGCGCCGCGAAGTGCTGCAGAACGTCGGAGTGGCCGAGGTGATGCTGGCACCCGAGTCGAAGTCGATCGGCATGACGCTCGGCGAGCTCGATCTGGCCGCTGCCCATAACGTGACGGTCCTGGCGGTCCGGCACCGCGGCCAGAGCATCACGGCGGACCTGCCCGGACGCACCCTCGACTTCGGTGACGCGATGTTGGTGGGCGGCAATTGGGACGACATCGAACGGCTCAGCGATTCGCGCCGGAACTTCATCCTGTTGAACCTGCCCGCTGAGTATCAGCAGCGATTGGTGGCGCCGGGCCGGGCCCGTGCCGCGGTGGTCATCCTCATCGCGATGGTCACGTGCATGGCGTTCGGCTGGCTGCCCAGCGCCGATGCGGCGCTGCTCGGGGCACTGGCCATGGTCGGGTCGGGCTGCGTTCGCGTCGACAGCATCTACCGGTTGATCAGCTGGAGCACGCTGGTCCTGATCGCCGGGATGTTGCCGTTGGCCACGGCGCTGGCCAAAACCGGGACGACGACGCTGATCGCCGGTCACCTGGTCGACACGCTGGGCAGTCTCGGTCCGACCGGCATGCTCGCGGTGGTGTTCCTGGTGACGGCGGTGGTCGCCTTGTTCATCTCGAACTCCGCGACCGCCGTGCTGATCGCGCCGGTGGCCATCGAAGCGGCGCAGGCACTGCACGTCTCGCCGCAGGGATTCGCGATGACGGTCGCCATCGCCTGTTCGGCCGCGTTCGTGACGCCGGTGTCGTCGCCGACCAACATGCTGGTGATGGAGCCCGGCGGCTACCGGTTCTCGGATTACGCGAAGGTCGGCGTGCCCCTGCTGGCGCTGACGATGGTGATCACGGTGGTGATGGCCCGGCTGATCTACCTGCCGGGTTAGCGTCCTACGTCGAGCGTGGCGGCTGACGAGACGAGCTTGCGCACGCTTCCATCTGGGTGACTACCCGTTGAATCTGGTCAACTCGAATCTCGCAGCGATTCTGATTTCCAGCTGGTATCTGAAAGGTGGCGATAGAAGTATCGTTCTAGGCCCCAACGGCCGTCGGAATCCGAGGTCTGTCCTAATTGTGAAGTGCTGGGCGTCTCGGCGGAATGTTGAAAATGCAGGACGGCCGACGCTTCCAAGTGCAACGGCTAATATCTGCCTATGATGATCGAAAGGCAGCAACAAGTTCTCCGCGAGTTTGTTGTTGATGCGCTTGCAGCTCTTGATTCAATGTATGAAACTCCGGAAATAGATCCGGACGATGATTATGGGCTCTTCGCAGTTGAGGGTGTAGAGGTCATCGGCGCGTCGTTGCCGGGATAGGGGTCGAGGTCTCTCGAAGATGA
>NZ_JBJIAO010000032.1:0-59335 GCF_045310825.1 Mycobacterium sp. SMC-21
TCAAAACCCCAGGCGCACAACCTAAAATAGCCCCTGAACAGCGCAAAGGCGCCCACGAAAACCCGTGGAGCGCCACATGTGTTCGAACATGCCATCAAGGACCGACACGTGCCACAAAAGGGCCACGCCGAACCCCGCCTATGACTGGCTGGAAACCAACTCCTGGCCGCGCATGCGCTGCGAGATCACCTGGGTGATGCCGTCGCCCTGCATGGTGACGCCGTAGAGCGCGTCGGCGACCTCCATGGTCGGCTTCTGGTGGGTGATGACGATCAGCTGCGACTTCTCCCGCAGCTGCTCGAACAGACTGATCAGACGGCGCAGGTTCACGTCGTCCAGCGCGGCCTCGACCTCGTCCATGACGTAGAAGGGTGACGGCCGCGCCCGGAAGATCGCCACCAGCATCGCCACCGCGGTCAGTGACTTCTCACCGCCCGACAGCAGCGACAACCGCTTGACCTTCTTGCCCGGTGGCCGGGCCTCGACCTCGATGCCGGTGGTGAGCATGTCGCTTGGGTTGGTCAGCAGCAGCCGGCCCTCGCCGCCGGGGAACAGCGTCGAGAAGACCTGCGTGAATTCCTGCTCCACATCGGCGTAGGCCTCGGTGAACACCCGCAGGATGCGCTCATCGACGTCGGCGATGACGTCCATCAAGTCCTTGCGGGCGCCCTTGACGTCCTCCAGCTGGGTGGACAGGAAGTTGTAGCGCTCCTCGAGCGCGGCGAACTCCTCAAGCGCCAGCGGATTGACCCGACCGAGCTCGGCCAGTTCCTTCTCGGCCTTCTTCGCGCGGCGCTCCTGGGTGGGCCGGTCGAACGCCATCGGCGTGGGCGCGCTGACCTGCTCACCACGCTCCTTGGCCTGCTCGTACTCGGCCATCTCGAGTTCGGTCGGCGGCAGCGGCACGTCCGGTCCATATTCGGCGACCAGGTCGGCAACGGCCATACCGAACTGCTCCAGCACCTGCTGTTCGAGTTGCTCGATGCGAAGGGCCGCTTGCGCTTTGGCGACCTCGTCGCGGTGCAGCGCCTCGGTCAGCGCGCCGGCGCGGGCGCTGAGTTCGGACACTTCCGCCCTGACCCGCGTCAGACCCTCGGAACGCTGAGCCCGCTCGGCGGCCAGTGCATCACGCTTGCGTGCCGCCAGACTCACTGTGGCAGCGAGCTTTTCGGCCACCAGCCGGCCGGAATCGGCGACAGCGGCCGCGACCTTCGCCGCGTTCTCCCGGGCTTCGCGGGCCCGCGCCGCCCGCACTCGGGCCTCACGCTCGGCGGCCGCGGCCCGGCGCAGCGAATCCGCCCGCCCGCGAACGGCATTCGCGCGTTCCTCCGCCGTCCGCACTGCCAGCCGGGCTTCCACCTCGACTGCGCGCGCCTCTTCGGCGGCCGCCGTCGTCTCGGACCGGTCGACGAACTCGACATCGAACATCGGCTCCTGCTGCGCGTTGTGGAACCGGTCTTCCAGCTCGGCCAGCTCGGCCAGCGTGCGGCTGCGGCCGGCGTCCAGTTCGTCGCGCTGCCGGAGCAGCTGTTGCCATTCGGCCTCGGCGGTCCGGGCCTCGTGCCCGAGCCGGGCCAGTTGCTCGTAGATCGCCGAGATCGCGGCGTCGGACTCGTGCAGTGCGGCCAGCGCATGTTCGACGGCGTCGCGCCGCGCCTTCTGTTCGGCGAGGGCACCGGACAGCGCGGCGCCGTATTCGCTGGTCTGGCGTTCGGCCTCGACCAACGCGGCGCGCGCCTTGTCGATCTCCGCGGTGATCTCGAGCGCGCTCGGCTTGCGGTCGGAGCCGCCATTGACCCACCCGGCACCGACCAGGTCGCCGTCGGCCGTGACGGCCTGCAGGTCCGGTCGCGCCGCGACCAGCTCCAGCGCCGCAGGTAGATCCGCGACCACGGCGACCCGCGCCAGCATGGCGTGCATCGCACCCGAGAGCCGAGCCGGTACTTCGACCAGATCCAGCGCCCACTGGGCGCCGGACGGCAAATCCCCACGCGGCGAAGCGTTTTCGACGGGCCAGTCACCGAGCACGATGGCCGCACGGCCACCGTCACCCTTCTTGAGCGCGTCGACCGCGGCGCGTGCGGCATCGAAACTTTCGGCCGCGAGCGCGTCGGCGGCGGCACCCAGCACCGCGGCGATGGCTGCCTCGTGCCCCGACTGCACCCGCACCAATTCGGCCACCGAGCCGAAAAGGCCTGCGCCGTCATGGTTTTCCTGCAACCACGCCGATCCGTCTTTGAGGTCGAGGGTCACCGACAGGGCGTCGATACGTGCGCGCAGCGAGGCCACCTGCTTCTCCGCGGCGCGCTCGGCGGCCTGCAATTCGTCGACGCGTTCGTCGGCCTGCAACATGGCGTTGATGGTGCGATCGTGATGCTCATCGAGCCCGTACTCGCCGGCATCGAGCTCACCGACCTTGCTCTGCACGAGTTCGAACTCGGCTTTCGCCTGCTCGACGCGGGCGGCCGCCTCCTCGATGCCGCCGGTCAGCCGTACCGCGGCCTCGTCGATCGATTCGATACGGGTGCGCATGGTGTCGACCTGCCCGGACAACCGGGCGAGCCCTTCCCGCCGGTCCGCCTCGGCCCGAGCCGCCGCCATCTGGGCACGTTCGGCATCGGCCGCGGCGCGTTCGCATTCGGCCAGCGCACCGCGCGCCGCCTCCAGCCGGGTCCGGGATTCGGCGAGCTCGGCGAGCAGTTGTTCCTCATGCTCGGCGACGGCGTCGGCCTCGGCGTCCAGCGCGTCCGGGTCCGGCCCGGTCGACACCTCCGGATCAGAGTCCAGCAGGTTCGTACGTTCGGTGGCGATACGCACCGTGGCGCTGACCCGCTCGGCGAGCGCGGACAGCCGGAACCAGGTCTGCTGCGCCGCCTCGGCGCGGCCGGACAGGCCCGATACCGCCGCTTCGTGTCCCGCCAGTTCGGCCGATGCTGCTTCGAGACGCTCGGTCACCTCGCCGTGCTCACGCCGCAGCGCGGTCTCGGTCTGGTTGGTGTCGTCGAACTCGGCCTGGCGGGTCACCAGATCGTCGGCGGCCAGGCGCAGCCGGGCGTCACGCAGATCGGCCTGGATGGTCTGCGCGCGCCGCGCCATCTCGGCCTGCCGGCCCAGCGGCTTGAGCTGACGGCGCAGTTCGGTGGTCAGGTCGGTCAGGCGCGCCAGGTTGGCCTGCATGGCGTCGAGCTTGCGGACCGCCTTCTCCTTGCGCCGACGGTGCTTGAGCACACCGGCGGCCTCCTCGATGAAGGCACGACGGTCCTCGGGGCGCGATTCCAGGATTTCCGAGAGCTTTCCCTGACCGACGATGACGTGCATCTCGCGGCCGATACCGGAGTCGGAAAGCAGTTCCTGCACATCCATTAGCCGGCAGCTGCTGCCGTTGATCTCGTACTCGCTCGCGCCGTCGCGGAATACACGCCGCGTGATCGAAACCTCGGAGTACTCGATCGGCAGGGCGTTGTCCGAGTTGTCGATGGTCAGGGTCACCTCGGCCCGGCCCAGCGGGGCCCGCGACGACGTGCCGGCAAAGATGACGTCTTCCATCTTGCCGCCGCGCAGGGTCTTGGCGCCCTGCTCACCCATCACCCAGGTCAGGGCGTCGACGACGTTCGATTTGCCCGAACCGTTCGGCCCCACCACGCAGGTGATGCCGGGTTCGAAGCGAAGAGTCGTCGGCGACGCGAAGGACTTGAAGCCCTTCAGCGTCAGACTCTTCAGATGCATGGGGTGAAACCCTACCGTCGCGCCGGTTAAATGCCGGGGACCCCTGGGCTTCTAACGCTCAGAAAATCCCTCGATCGGGTCGCCCGCAGCGGCCCAGTCGTCGACCACCGTCGTCACCGTGCCAGGGGTGGTACCGCTGCGCAGGAGTGCCAGCAGCCGCTCGCAATCGGCACGCGGCCCCTGCGCGACGACGTGCACGCGGCCGTCCGGCTTGTTGCTGGCGTAGCCCGTGAGGCCCAACTCCAGCGCGCGGGCCCGGGTCCACCACCGGAACCCGACGCCCTGCACCTGGCCGTGCACCCAGGCCGACAGCCGAACTGCCTCGCTCACTTGCCGGCGAACCCGAAGGTGACCTCGGTGCCCGCCTTGAGCGTGCGGCCCACCGTGCAGACCTTGTCGATGGCTCGCTCGACGACGATCTTGAGCCGCTTGATCTCGTCCTCGGACAGGCTCGAGAGGTCCAACTCCATGGACTCCTCCAGCAGCGGGTAGACCTCGTTCTCGCGGTCCGGCGGGCCCGACACCCGGATGGTGGTCTGGTAGTCGTCGCCGAGCCGGGCGCGCAACGGCGCGTCACTGCTCATACCGCTGCACGCCGCCAACGCGATCTTGAGCAATTCCCCTGGGGTGAAGACGCCCTCGACGTCCTCGGACCCGACGAGGACCTCGGCTCCTCGCGAGCTGTGCCCGGTATAGCGGCGCACCCCGGTCCGTTCGACCCACAGTTCCGTCATGGCTCATTTGTACCGTGCCGACGCCATTGTTCCTGCGGGGAACCTCGTTGAGGCCCAGGTAATGTCAGGGTCCACACAACTCTCGGGGGGAGAGATCACATGACGTACCCACCGCAGGGCCCATATCCAGGCCCGTCCGGGTACCCGCAGCAGGGTCCGTACGGTGTCGGCCAGCCGGTTGCTCCTGGCTATCCCGCCTATGGCCCGCCTGGATACGGTCCGATGCCCGGCCAGCCGATGCCCTACGGCCATCCCGGTGCCACACCGCCGAACTCCGGCGGTCCGGGCAAGTGGCTTCTGATCGTCGGCGCGGTGGTGCTGGTTCTGGTCCTCGGCGGCGTGGGCGTCTACGCGCTGACCAGTTCCTCCGACGACGACCAGTCCACGTCCGCGAGCAGTCAGTCCGGCAAGCGCAAGGGTGCGGCGGGCAGCACAGGTTCGACGGACGAGGCCACAGCGCCGGGAGCGTCCGCTGGTGGCGGTTCCGACGAAGACGAGATTCGCCAGTTCCTGGCCTCGTTCGGTGGCGGCGACATGGCGTCGATCTCGTGCGCCGGCGACCGCAAGTTCTTCGGCCAGGCGGGCGGCGGCGCCTTCGGGAGTATGCCGATGCCGAAGGTCTCGGGCGACCCGGAGAGCATGAAGACCCTCGACATCACCGTCACCGGCGACCGGGCCACGGTCCAGGCGCCGGGCTCCTCTCAGGTAGCCATCTACCTGCGCAAAGAAGGCGGCGAGTGGAAGTTCTGCTCCACCGACAATCCCGTGTTCAAGAATCTGCCCGGCACCCGCTGATCGGGCGACGCGGCTTGTCGCCGCTCCCGTCCGATGTCGACGGGCCTCTCTGCCGTATCCGGCGTTCACAAGGAGCGACCAAACATGACCTATCCGCCGTTCGGGCCGCAGTCGGGCGGCCAGCCGTGGCAGCCACCGCAGCAGCCGGCACCCGGCTATCCGCCGGCCGGCTACGGGCAGGCGCCCGGGTATGGGCAGGCCCCCGGCTACGGACAACCGGCCGGGTACGGACCGGCACCCGGCTATCCGATGGGGCCCGGATACGGCCAGGCGCCGGGCTTTCCGCCGGGACCCGGCCATCCCGGCGCGCCCACCCCGAACAACAACAAGAAGCTGCTGTTCGGCGGGCTGGCCCTGCTGGCGGTCATCGCCATCGTGATCGGCGTGGTGCTGTGGACCTCGGGCTCCGGCGGTGGGCTCAGCGCGCTGGGCGGTAACTCCGACGAGGACCGGATTCGCAGCCTGCTGAGCGATCCGACGGCGTTGAAGGACCACCGGTGCGACGCCGACAACAAATTCTTCAGCAAGTTCCCCGGCCTCTCCGACGGCAAGAAGGCGCCCGTCGGACCGAAGGTGAAGGTCACCGTCAACAGTGTCGACGTGACGGGCGAGCGTGCCACCGTGAACGTCACCACGCGCGCGGAAAGCGGACGTGAGGCAACCACCACGATCTATTTCCGCAAGGAAAGCGGCGAGTGGAAGTACTGCCTGACCGACTCCCCGGAGATGAAGAAACTTCAGCAGCTGCCCGGGATGAGGTAACGCCCGAGGCTGACCGGCGTTTCCGGTGGTAGACGGCCCAGCGGTGTTAACTTGGACGGCAAGCACAGTTCACAGGGAGCGACCAGACATGACCTATCCCCCGCTCGGGCCGCAGCCAGGCGGTCAGCCGTGGCAGCAGCCGCAGCAGCCGGCACCCGGGTTCCCGCCGAGCGGCTACGGCCAGCCGGGATACGGCCCGTCCCAGCCCGCCTATGGACAACCCGCATATGGTCAGCCGGCGTACGGCCAACCGGCCTACGGCCAGCCTGGATACGGACAGCCGCCGGGATATCCGATGGGCCCGGGTTTCCCTGGGGCGCCGCAACCCAAATCGAACGGTCCCAAGTGGGCGCTGATCGGTGGCCTCGCGGCCATCATCGTCGTCGGCATCGTGCTCGCCGTGGTTCTGGTCTCGAATTCCGGAGGTGGGCTGAGCGCGCTGGGCGGCAACTCCGACGAGGACCAGATCCGCAGCCTCATGAGCTCGGGTCCGTCGTCAATCAAGGAACGCTCGTGCGAGAACGACCAGAAGTTCTTCAGCAAGTTCCCCGGCATCGCCGACAGCACGGGCACCAATCCGACGGGCGCCAAGGGCAAGGCGACCGTCGACAGCGTCAACGTGACCGGGGATACCGCCACCGCGGAGGTCACCGCGACGTCGAGCACCGGCCTGGAGCGTTCCGGCACGCTCTACTTCCGCAAGGAAAGCGGCGAGTGGAAAATCTGCTTCACCGATTCACCGCAGTTGAAGCAGCTCCAGAACCTGCCCGGCATGAAGTAACCGACCTGTGACTTACCCGGCCGCTGTTGGCATTTCGGGTAGTGGCGCTGGTGTTACGTTGGACACCAAGCACAGTCCACAGGGAGCGCGTAGACATGACCTATCCCCCGTCCGGCTCTGATCCGGGCGCCCAGCCCTGGCAGCCGCCACAGCAGCCGACCGAGGGATACGGCCAGCCCGCGTACGGTCCACCGGCCTACGGGCAGCCGGCCTACGGCCAACCCACGTACGGCCAACCCGCGTACGGACAGCCGGCGTATGGACAGCCGCAGTACGGGCAGCCCGCCTACGGTCAACCGGTCTACGGACCGCCGCCCGGCTACCCGATGGGGCCGGGATTCCCGGGGCAACCGGGGTTCCCGCCGCCCACCCCGCCCAACAACACCCGCAAATGGGCGCTCATCGGCGCCGGGATCTTCGCCGTCGTCCTCGTGATCGGCGTCGTCTTCGCGGCGGTGGCCACGCGCTCCGACTCCGGCTCGGATTCGGCGTCCGGCAGTAGCGAGGTGACGATCGGCGGCGGGTCGTCGTCGGACGAGGAGAAGATCCGCGACCTGATGACGTCGCAGATCGAGACCTTCGACGACTTCAAGGCGCACTCCTGCGCGAACGACGTGAAGCTGTACGACAAGGTGCCCTCGATCGCGGGCAAGTTCGGCAAGGGCAGCGACGGCGACGCCGGCCCCGGTTCGACCAAACGCGCGGAGATCACCGACATCGACGTCAACGGAGATCGGGCGACGGTGAACGTCAGCTCGTCCACCGGGGTCACGAACGTCCCGCTGCGCAAAGAAGGCGGCGAGTGGAAGTTCTGCATGACCGATTCGCCGAAGTTCAAGGGCATTCCCGGGCTGAAGTAGCCCGGGACGTCAGATCGGGCGCGGGATGCGGGGCCGCGGTTGACATTTCGGGCAGTAGTACGACGAGCGGTTCATGAATTTCTCCCGCCGGATCGCCGTGCCACAGCGGCGGCACGGCTCTCCTTCCTGGCCGTAGGCGTCCAGTGAGCGGTCGAAGTACCCGGACTCGCCATTGACGTTGACGTACAGCGAGTCGAACGACGTACCGCCCTGTGCCAGAGCCGAATTCATCACATCCGCCGCGTGGACCAGGAGCTCCCCGAGCCGGCGGCGTGCCAACGCCGAGGCCGGGCGAAACCCGTTGACCTGCGCCCGCCACAGCGATTCGTCGGCGTAGATGTTGCCGACACCGGACACCACGGTTTGGTCCAGCAGCTGGCGCTTGATCTCGGAGTCCTTGCGGCGCAACACATTCACCACGGCGTCCGGATCGAATGCGGGATCCAGCGGATCCCGGGCGATGTGCGCCACCGGCACGGGCACGACGCTGCCGTCGACCTCGACCAGATCGCACACCTGCCAGCCACCGAACGTCCGTTGGTCGACGAAACTCAGCTCGGTACCGTCGTCGAGCACGGCCGCGATGCGCAGGTGCGACGGCCGCGCCGGCGGCCCGATCAGCATCTGGCCGCTCATGCCCAGGTGCACCACCAGCGCCTCGTCACCGTCGAGGGTCAGCCACAGGTACTTTCCGCGGCGGCCCGTCCCGGTGATCCGGCGCCCGGCCAGCCGACCGGCCAGATCCGCCGGACCGTTGTCGTGCCGTCGCACCGCGCGCGGGTGCAGCACCCGTACCGTGGTGAAACCCTTTGCCACGACATGTGTTTCGAGGCCGCGGCGGACGACCTCGACCTCGGGCAGCTCAGGCATTGCTGACGGCGTCAGCGTCGGGATCGACCGCGGGACTGGCCTCCAGCGCCTGGTATGCGGCCGCGGCGGCGTGCTGTTCGGCTTCCTTCTTGGTGCGCCCCGTGCCTTCGCCGTAGTCGACGCCGCCGACCACCGCGCGCGCGGTGAACTCCTTGTCGTGCTCCGGACCGGTGGACGTCACGACGTAGGACGGGACGCCGATCCGGCGGGCCGCGGACAACTCCTGCAGGCTGGTCTTCCAGTCCAGACCCGCACCGAGGCTCGCCGCGGTGTCGAGCGCGGCGCTGAACAGCCCCATCACCACGGTCTGGGCCACCTCATGGCCGTGCTCGACATACGTGGCACCGAGCAGGGATTCGAGTCCGTCGGCCAGCAGGTTCGCCTTCTGGGCGCCGCCGCTGGCCATCTCGCCGCGGCCCAGCAGCAGGTAGCTGCCCAGCCCGTCGGGAGTGAGGCTGCGCGCGATCTCGGCCAGCGCCTGGGTGTTGACCACCGCGGACTTGAGCTTGGCCAGCTCGCCTTCGCTGCGGTCCGGGTACCGGCGGAAAATCTCGGCGGTGATCACCAACCCGAGCACGGCGTCGCCCAGGAACTCCAGCCGCTCGTTGGTCGGCAGACCGCCGTTCTCGTACGCGTAGCTGCGGTGGGTGAGCGCCACGGTCAGCAGATCGTCGGGCAACTGCACGCCCAGCGCTGCCAGCAGCGGCGCACGATCTACCGTCACGAACCGTCCTCCGACGAGGACCCGTCGGCGTCGGAGGTCTCCGGCAGCAGCGCCGACAACTTCGCCCACCGCGGGTCGATCTTGTCGTGGTGATGGCCCGGTTCGGCGTCGAGCAGGCGCACCCCGCAATCCGGGCACAGTCCCGGGCAGTCCGGCGTGCACAACGGCGAGAACGGCAGCGTCAGCCCCACCTCGTCGATGATCGACTGTTCGAGATCGACGGCGTCGTCGACGACATGGCCGACCTCGTCTTCCTCGGTGGTGGCCTCGGTCGTGCTGTCGGGATACGCGAACAGCTCGGTGAGGTCGACGGTGACGTGGCCGGACAGCGGGTTGAGGCACCGCGAGCACTCGCCGGTGGTCGGCGCGGACACCGATCCCGTCACCAGCACGCCCTCGGACACCGACTGCAGTTGCAGATCGAGTTCGATGGGCGCACCGGGCGCGATCGCCATCAGATCCAGGCCGATCCGCTCGGGACTGGGCACGGTTTCGACGTGCGTGATCATCGACCCGGGCCGGCGGCCCAATCGGGCAATGTCAATGGTCAGCGGACTCGGGCCAGGCATTGCTCAATCCTACGTCGGCGCCGATCGTCGACCGGACGCCATTCCCGCAAAGCGGTTCAGCGCTGGGCGTAGTCGTGCGTGCCGGCGGCGGTGCGCAGCTGGTGCCGGCCCCGGCTGACCGAGCGCAGGGTGCCCTGGAGGTGCTCCTCGAACTCGGCGAGCTTGGTGTCGACGTAGATGTCGCACTCGCCCCGCAGGCGGTCGGCCTCGGCGTGCGCGGAATCGATCATGCGGGTGGCCTCGGCGTGGGCGGTCTGAACCACCTCGGTCTCGGACACCAGGCGCTGCTGCTCCTTGATGCCCTCCTGCACGGCCTTCTCGTAGGACAGGTTGCCGCTCTCGAGCAGCCGGTCGACCTCGGCCTTGGCCCGGTTCGTGCTGGCCTCGTACTCACGCTTGGCGGTGCTGGCGATCCGGTTGGCCTCTTCGCGGGCCTCGACGACCATGCGCTCGCTGTGCGCACGCGCCTCGGAGACCATCCGGTCGGCCTGCGCCTTCGCGTCGGCCAGCAGCCGGTCCGCTTCGGCACGGGCGTGGTTGACCAGCGAATCCGCCTCGGCCGTGGCCGACGACACCATCGAGTCGGCATGCTGCTTGGCCTCGCGCAGCATCCCGTCGCGCGCGTCGAGGACGTCCTGGGCGTCGTCCAGTTCGCCCGGGATCGCGTCCTTGATGTCGTCGAGCAGTTCCAGAACATCGCCCCGCGGCACCATGCAGCCCGCGGTCATCGGCACTCCGCGTGCCTCTTCCACGATCGCGCCGAGCTCGTCCAGCGCCTCAAATACTCGGTACACGGCAACATCCTCCAGGCGTAGTTGGTTGTTACCAGTGTGCCTGTTGTTACTCGTGTGACTCGGCTTTGCCGACCGGTGTGTCGCGACCTATCCGGCCAGCTTGGCCTGCAGGCGCTTGTTCACCACCGCGGGCAGCAGGTCCGTGACATCGCCGCCGAGGGCCGCCACCTCCTTGGCCAACGACGACGACACGAACGAGAACTGCGGCTTGGTCGCGACGAAGAAGGTATCGACGCCGGCGACGTGCCGGTTCATCTGCGCCATCTGCAGCTCGTACTCGAAGTCGGTCCCGGTGCGCAGGCCCTTGACGATGGCCGTCAGCCCGCGCGCCCGGGCGAAGTCGACGACGAGCCCCGACCCGGCCTCGGCGCGCAGGTTCGGCAGGTGCGACGTCGCCTCGGTGATCATCGCGATGCGTTCCTCGGCGGTGAACATGCCCTTCTTGTTGGGGTTCACCAGCACCGCCACCACCACCTCGTCGAACTGGGCCGCCGCCCGCTCGAAGACATCGAGGTGACCAAGGGTTATCGGATCGAAGGATCCCGGGCAGACCGCACCACTCATAGCCCATGACGGTACAAGGCGCAGCCGGCTCAGGCCCGACTGGTCAGCCGGCCCACTCCGCCATTTCCAGTCGGGTGTCGCCGTAGCGCCGCTCCTTCAGCACGGTCCAGCCGGCCGGCCAGACGAGCGCTGGGCCGGACGCCGGGCGCTCGATCACCGCGACGGCACCCTCGGCCAGCCAGCCGCCCGAAACGAGTTGCCCGACAACGGCTTCCACGTCGGCGGCCGGCACGTCGTAGGGCGGGTCCGCGAACACCAGGTCCACCGGCCGCGGCGCCGTCGTCGCCGTCACGCTGGACGCCGTCCCGCACCGCACGACGGCGCCGTCGACCCCGAGTTCGGCGATGTTGCGCGAGATCACCGCCGCGGCGCGCCGGTCGGCCTCCACGAACAGGGCCGACGCCGCACCGCGCGACAGCGCCTCCAATCCGAGCGCCCCCGATCCGGCGTACAGGTCGAGCACCCGGGCCCCGTCGAAGTCCACCCGGGCCGCCAGCACGTTGAACAGCGACTCGCGGACCCGATCCGTCGTCGGCCGAGTCCCTTTGGCGGGCACCGAGATCCGGCGGCCGCCGTGGCGGCCGCCGATGATCCGGGTCAGCTGATCACCACGAGCAGATCGCCACCTTCCACGCCCGCGGTGGGGGTGACGGCGATCCGCGCGACGGTACCGGCCTTGGGTGCGGTGATGGCCGCCTCCATCTTCATGGCCTCGATGGTGGCGATGGTCTGGCCCGCGTCGACCTGGTCACCGACCGCGACACCGACCGTGACGACACCCGCGAACGGGGCGGCGACATGGTCCGGGTTGGTGCGATCGGCCTTCTCGGCGGCCGGCACGTCCGCGGCGATGGCGCGGTCACGCACCAGCACGGGCCGCAGCTGTCCATTGATCAGGCACAACACGGTACGCATGCCGCGCTCGTCGGGCTCGGACACCGCTTCCAGGCCGATGAGCAGCTCGACACCCTTCTCCAGCTGCACGCGGTGCTCTTCACCGCGGCGCAGGCCGTAGAAGAACTGGTTGGCACTCAGCCTCGAGGTGTCGCCGTACTCCTCGCGGTGCGCCAGGAACTCCTTCGTCGGGCCGGGGAACAGCAGCCGGTTCAGGGCACCCTGGCGCACAGGGCCGGGGGTCGCCAGCTGGGCCTCGTCCTCCGCGGTCAGCTGCTGCTCGGGCCGGGCCGGGCCGCGGCCCTCCAATGCCTTGCTGCGCAACGGCTCCGGCCAGCCGCCGGGCGGGTCACCCAGCTCGCCGCGCAGGAATCCGATGACACTGTCCGGGATGTCGTAGCGCGACGGGTCGGCCGCGAAGTCATCGGCGGTGACGTGCGCACCGACCAGCGACAGGGCCAGGTCACCGACCACCTTGCTCGACGGTGTCACCTTCACCAGGCGGCCGAGGATGCGGTCGGCACCGGCGTAGGCGTTCTCGATCTCCTCGAACTGGTCCCCCAGGCCCAGCGCGATGGCCTGCTGGCGCAGGTTGCTCAGCTGGCCACCGGGGATTTCGTGGGTGTAGACGCGGCCGGTCGGCGCCGGCAGGCCGGACTCGAACGGCGCGTAGACCCGGCGCAGCGCCTCCCAGTACGGCTCGAGGTCGCAGACCGCCTCCAGCGACAGCCCGGTGTCGTACTGCGTGTGCGCGGCCGCCGCGACGATGGACGACAGCGCGGGCTGGCTGGTGGTCCCGGCCAGCGGCGCCGAGGCACCGTCGACCGCGTCGGCGCCGGCCTGCCAGGCGGCCATGTACGTCGCCAGCTGCCCGCCCGGGGTGTCGTGGGTGTGCACGTGCACCGGCAGGTCGAAGCGAGACTTCAACGCCGACACCAGTTTTGCCGCGGCCGGCGGTCGCAGCAGGCCGGCCATGTCCTTGATGGCCAGCACGTGCGCACCGGCTTCGACGATCTCGTCGGCGAGCTTGAGCCAGTAGTCCAGCGTGTAGATCGTCTCGCCGGGATTCATCAGGTCGCCGGTGTAGGACATCGCGACTTCGGCCACCGCGGAACCGGTTTCGCGCACCGCCTCGATGGCGGGACGCATCGACGAGACGTTGTTGAGCGCGTCGAAGATCCGGAAGATGTCGATGCCCGTCGCCGTGGCCTCTTCGACGAACGCCGATGTCACCAGCTCCGGGTACGGCGTGTAGCCGACGGTGTTGCGGCCGCGCAGCAGCATCTGCAGACAGATGTTGGGCATCGCCTCAC
The DNA here is from genome assembly GCF_045310825.1 of Mycobacterium sp. SMC-21. Taxonomy (NCBI): domain Bacteria; kingdom Bacillati; phylum Actinomycetota; class Actinomycetes; order Mycobacteriales; family Mycobacteriaceae; genus Mycobacterium; species Mycobacterium sp. SMC-21. The sequence goes on from NZ_JBJIAO010000032.1 coordinate 13,387, forward strand.
GCAGTGCGGCCAGGCGCTCCCACGGATCCTCCTTCAGGAAGCGAAGCCCCACATCGTATGTGGCACCACCCCAGCACTCGACCGACAGCAGCTGCGGCGTCGATCGGGCGATGTAGGGCGCGATCTCCAGCAGACCCGTGGACCGCACGCGGGTGGCGAGCAGCGACTGGTGCGCGTCGCGGAAGGTGGTGTCGGTGACGCCCACGGCGGGGGTGTCACGCAGCCAGCGCGCGAAGCCCTCGGGCCCCAGCTCGTCCAGCCGCTGCTTCGACCCCGCGGGCGGCGCCGCCTTCAGGTCGACGGCGGGCAGCTTGTCGCGCGGGTACACCGCCGCCGGCCGCGGCCCGTGCGGCTGGTTGACCGTCACATCGGCTAGGTAGTTGAGGATCTTGGTACCGCGGTCGGCGCTGCTGCGCGCGGTCAGCAGCTGCGGACGCTCGTCGATGAACGACGTCGTCACCTTGCCGGCGACGAAGTCGGGGTCGTCGAGCACCGCCTGCAGGAATGGGATGTTCGTCGAGACGCCGCGGATGCGGAACTCGGCCAGGGCCCGCTTGGCGCGCGCCACGGCCGTCGTCAAATCCCTTCCGCGACAGGTCAATTTGACCAGCATGGAGTCGAAGTGGGCCGACACCTCGGCACCGAGGTTGGTGCCGCCGTCGAGCCGGATGCCGGCGCCACCCGGGGTGCGGTAGGCGGTGATGCGGCCGGTGTCGGGCCGGAAGCCGTTGGCGGGATCCTCGGTGGTGATGCGGCACTGGAGCGCGGCGCCGCGGGCCTGCATGGTCTCCTGGCTCAGACCCAGCTCCTCGAGCGACGAGCCGGAGGCGATACACAACTGCGACGCGACGAGGTCGACCGCGGTGATCTCCTCGGTGACGGTGTGCTCGACCTGGATGCGCGGGTTCATCTCGATGAACACGTGCTGGCCGCGCTGATCGACGAGGAACTCGACGGTGCCGGCGCACGTGTAGCCGATCTGCCGCGCGAAGGCCACAGCGTCGTTGCACATGCGCTCCCGCAGTTCGGGATCCAGGTTCGGCGCGGGCGCCAGCTCGATGACCTTCTGGTGCCGGCGCTGGACGCTGCAGTCGCGCTCGAACAGGTGCATGACGTTGCCGTGGGTGTCGGCGAGGATCTGCACCTCGATGTGCCGCGGGTTGACGACGGCCTGCTCCAGGAACACCGTCGGGTCACCGAACGCCGAATCGGCTTCGCGGGACGCCGCTTCGATGGCCTCGCGCAGGTCGGCCGGGTCGGCCACGCGGCGCATACCGCGGCCGCCACCACCGGCGACGGCCTTGACGAACAACGGGAACTGCATCTGCTCGGCGGCGGCGAGGAGGTCGTCGACCGACGACGACGGCTCCGACGAGGCCAGCACGGGCAGCCCCGCGGCGCGGGCCGATTCGATGGCGCGCGCCTTGTTGCCGGTCAGTTCGAGAATGTCGGAGCTGGGTCCGACGAATGTGATGCCCGCGGCGGCGCACGCGGCCGCCAGTTCGGGGTTCTCCGACAGGAAGCCGTAGCCCGGGTAGATCGCGTCGGCGCCGCATGCCAACGCGGTGGCGACGATGTCGTCGACGTTCAGGTACGCCCGGACCGGATGGCCTTTCTCCCCGATCTGATACGACTCGTCAGCCTTGAGCCGATGCAGCGAGTTGCGGTCTTCGAACGGGTACACCGCGACGGTGGCGATACCCAGTTCGTTGGCTGCGCGAAAGGCCCGGATCGCGATCTCACCGCGGTTGGCCACCAGGAGTTTGGAAATCACCCAGTGACCCTAGCGGTTACGGCCAGCTGAAGCACTAGATCAGCGTGGACCAATAACTCCAGAATCGATCAAGGATCAGCAGGGCGATCGCGGTGATCCACACGGCGTACAGCGGCCACCGCCACTGGTACAGGGTGTCCGCCACTTTGTTGCCAGCGGCCAAGGGCCGCAACGCAATTGACGCCACCACGACCAGCAGCGCCATGGTGACGACCCAGACCACCATGCAGTACGGGCACAGGGCGCCGATCTCGTACAGGCTCTGGTAGATCAGCCAGTGCACGAACACCGCACCCAGCAGCGTGCCACCGGCCAGACCCGCCCAGTACCACCGCGGCAGCCGCACGCCCGCGACGGCGAGCACGCCGGTCACGATTACGACGCTGAAGGCGGCGATGCCCAGGAGCGGGTTCGGGAATCCGAACAGCGAGGCCTGCTTGGTCAGCATCACCGACCCGCAGGACAGCACCGGGTTGATGCTGCACGACGGGACGTACGACGGGTTCTGCAGCTGCCGGACCTTCTCGACCGTCAGCACGAACGCGGCGACCTCGCCGATGATGCCGGCGAGGAGAATCCAGACGGCGGCGGGGCGGCTGACCGCCACCCCCACCTGCCGCTGGGACGTGTCGACGTCGGTCACTGGTGCGGTGCCGGAGCGGGCTGCGGTGCCGGGGCGCCCGGGGCCGGAGCGGCGGGGGCTGCCGGTGCGGCGGGCAGGTTCGGCAGATCCGGCGCGACGGCCTTGATCTTCTCGATCAGGCTGTTCGGGTCGCCGTTCGGGACCAGGCTGGTCTCGGTGCCGTTGATCTTGATGGTCGGGGTGCCCTGAATCTCGGCGTTGCGGGCCATGTTGTTGACCATCTCGGTGTAGACGCCGTTCTCGACGCACTTGCTGACCGGATCGTTCGGGCCGACGGCGACACCGGACTGGCGTGCGTACTCGAGCAGCTTGGCGTTGTCGGGGAACGTCGCCGCGGTCTCCTCGGGCTGGTTCTTGTACAGCGCTTCGTGGAAGCGCCGGAACGCGGCCTTGTCCTCGTCGGCGACGCAGTACGCCATGGCGCCGGCGCGCGTCGAGTACGACTTCGGGTCACCACGGCCGATGATCGAGACGATGTTGTAGTCGACGGCGATGTCGCCGTTGTCGATCAGCTTGGCGATGGTCGGGCCGTACGTCTTCTCGAAGACGCCGCAGACCGGGCAGAGGAAATCCTCGTAGATCGCGAGGGTGACCTTCGGGTCCTTGGTGCCGGGGTTGGTGACGACGTTGCTCGCCGCGATCTGGACCGCCTGCACCTTGTGCGGGTCCGCCTTGGGCTTGCCGTTCATGACGATGTACGCCACCAGTACCACCGCGAAGATGATGACAAGCGCGGTCAGCCCGCCCTTGACCACCCAGTCCCGCTTGCGGTCCGCAGCCTTCAGGTCATAGCTGGCGTTCTTCGATGACTTCGACGATTTCGACGGCACGGCGTCAAGGGTACCGACGCCGTCCCCGAACTCGGCCGGAGCCGTACCTCAGCGGGTGAGGTGTGCCCGGAACGCGGAGATGAAGTCCGCCGTCGCGACCGCGCTGTCGCCGCCGAGCGGGAAGAAGTTCGCGAAGGCGTGGACCAGGGATCCGTACCTGCGGTGGTCCACCGGCACGCCGGCGGCGGCCAGTGCCGCGGCGTAGGCGTCGCCTTCGTCGCGCAGCGGATCGAACCCACCGGTGAGCACCAGCGCGGGCGGCAGGCCCGACAGATCCTCGGCCAGCAGCGGCGACACGCGCGGGTCCGCCGGATCGAGCGTCGATTCGGCGAGGTAGTTGGCCCGGAACCAGTCCATGTCGACCTTGCTCAGGAAGTAGCCGTCGGCGAACAGCACCTTCGACCGGGTGTCGCCCGCGAAATTCGTGACCGGATAGATCAGCAGCTGCAGGGCCGGCAGCGGCGCGCGGTTGTTCCGGGCCAGCTGGGAGACGACGGCCGCCAGGTTGCCGCCGGCGCTGTCGCCACCCACGGCGATCCTTGCCGGGTCGGCGCCCAGCCGCGCCGCGTTCTCCACACACCAGAGATAGGTGGCGTAGCAGTCGTCGGAGGCGGCCGGAGCCGGGTGCTCGGGGGCCAGCCGGTACTCGACGGAGACGACGTGTACGCCGGCGTCCCGGCTGATCAGGCGGCACAGCCCGTCATGCGACTCGATGCCGCCGACGACGAATCCGCCACCGTGGAAGAAGACCAGCAGCGGCGTGGGCCCGGTGGTGTCGGCCCGGTAGTGCCGGGCGCGCAGGGGTTCGACCGGACCGGGAACCGTGAAGTCGGTCGTCGTCACGGCGATGGCCGGGTCGAGGTACTGCGACAACGCCAGCAGCTGAGTGCGCGAGACGTTGATGTCGCTGCTCACGACCAGGCCCCCGGCGCCGGTGGCGTTCTGCGCCGCCAGCATCAGCTGCAGGGTGGTGTCCAGGGTGTTGCCGTCGATCGTGACGCGACGCCCGCCGAGCAGCACGCGCTTCAGCCGGTCGGGAATCTTGGGGAGGATGCGGAGGGCGATGCCGCCGGCCCGGGTCAGGACCGCCAGGCGCAGGCGGTTGGGCCGTCCGACCGGATGCTCGGGCCGGACGACCAGTTCGGCGTCGGTTGTCGCTGCCGACAGCTCAGCGTCGCCTGGCATGCTCATTGTCATGGCTGATCCTTCAGGTGCTCCGAGTCCAACACTGACGCTCAACGACGGTACGTCCATTCCCGTGGTGGGTCTCGGGGTGTGGCAGACACCGGCCGAGGACACCGAACGCGCCGTCAGTGCAGCATTGCACGCCGGATATCGCCATATCGACACCGCCGCGGCCTACGGCAACGAGGACGGCGTCGGCCGGGCCGTCGCGGCCTCCGGCATTCCGCGCGAGGACGTCTTCGTCGTCACCAAGCTGTGGAACTCCGACCAGGGTTATGAGAAGACCCTCGCCGCGTTCGACGCCAGCATGGCGCGGTTGGGGCTCGATTACCTCGACCTGTACCTGATCCACTGGCCGACGCCCGCCCAGAACCTGTTCATCGACACGTTCAAGGCTTTCGCCCATCTGCGTGACCAGGGCCGGATCCGCGCGATCGGCGTCAGCAACTTCGAGCCCGAGCATCTCAAACTGCTCATCGACGCCACCGGGATCGTGCCCGCGGTGAACCAGATCGAGCTGCATCCGCGGCTGCCGCAGGCCGAGCTGCGGGAAACGCACGCCCGCTACGGCATCGCCACCGAGGCCTGGAGCCCGCTGGGCCAGGGTTCCCTGCTCGCGGACCCGATCGTCACCACCATCGCGGAGCGACACGGAAAAACGCCAGCACAGGTGCTGATTAGGTGGCATATACAGCTGGGTAATATCGTCATCCCGAAATCGGTGAACCCAGACCGGATTGCGAGCAATTTCGACGTGTTTGATTTCGAGCTGAGCGAAGCGGACATCGCGTCCATCGCGACCCTCGACAACGGCACCCGCCTGGGCCCGGATCCACGAACATTCAACTTCACAGGGTAGGTGACATGGCCTCCGCAGAGATTCCCAATGTGGCGCTCCACGACGACAACACGATCCCGGCGCTCGGTCTCGGTGTCGGCGAGCTGTCGGACGCCGACACCGAGCGCGCCGTATCGGCCGCGCTCGAGATGGGCATCCGCCTGATCGACACCGCCGCGGTCTACGGCAACGAGGAAGCCGTCGGGCGGGCCATCGCGTCGTCGGGTATCCCGCGCGCCGAGATCTTCGTGACGACCAAGCTGGCCAACGCCGACCAGGGTTTCCAGGCCGGTCAGGACGCCTTCAAGGTCAGCCTGGAGAAGCTGGGCATGGAATACGTGGACCTGTACATGATCCACTGGCCCGCCGGCGACATCAGCAAGTACGTGGACAGCTGGGGCGCCCTGATCAAGCTGCACAACGACGGCACCGCGAAGTCCATCGGCGTCTGCAACTTCTCGGACGAGGACCTGTCGACCATCATCGACCTGAGCTACGTCAGCCCGGTGGTCAACCAGATCGAGCTGCACCCCCTGCTCAACCAGTCGGCGCTGCGCGCGGTGCACGCCGAGCGCGGCATCGTCACGCAGGCCTACAGCCCGCTGGGCGTCGGCAACCTGCTGACCCACCCGACCGTGCAGTCCGTCGCCGCCGAGTACGGCAAGACCCCGGCCCAGGTGCTGATCCGGTGGAGCCTGCAGCTCGGCAACTCGGTCATCCCCCGCTCGTCGTCGCCGGAGCGCATCGCCGAGAACCTCGACGTGTTCGGCTTCGAGCTGGCCGCCGAGCACATGGACGCCCTGAACGGGTTGGACGACGGCACCCGCTACCGCCCGGACCCCGCCACCTACACCGGCATCTGAGGCACCGGCGGTTCATCAACCGATACCGACACAAGTGGTCGTTCTCCCATCGGGGAGGACGACCATTTGTGTTTGGCGCGAACGATTTTGGGTAGTGGCGACGGGCGCCTGGGCTGCCCTGTCACAGATGTGCCCAGTGGGTCACGTGGGTCGCTTGTGGAAAAACTCGCAGCAATTGATTCGTGTTAACTATCCCACTATTACCCCCGGTGCGTTAATTTGATATTGCGTCCATTTATTCCGGCGCAACCAGACATCATCGAGCAGGGGGTTCGAGAAATGGTTCATTCATTCAAGAGCACTTCGCAATTAACGGCTCCGACAATTGGTCGCTTCTCCCAACGCTTGCTATTGGGTGCGGCAACAATTGGCATGGGCGCATTGCTATTCACATTCGGAGCGGGCACAGCACAGGCCGACACCTCCACCACCGGTGTGGCGGGCCACAGCAACGCACCCACCTCCAGCGCGAGGGCGGCAGCCGCGGGCAGCCCGGTGGGCGGCATCGCGGGCGCACTCGACGGCACGGTGAAGACAGTGGCCGGTGCCCTCCACGGCACCACCAAGACGCTGGCCGCTGACCTCAACGGCACCACCCACACCGTCGCCGCCGACCTCGACGGCACCACCAAGACCGTCGCGGGCGGACTGCACAACACCACCAAGACGGCCGCGGGCGCACTCGATGGCACCACCAAGACCGTCGCCGGCGCACTCAACGGCACCCTGAAGACGATCGGCGGCATTTTCGGACGCCGCTGACGGATACCGCAACAGACAGGAGCGAATTTGGCATCAGGCTGCGGCGAATTGTTGACCGATTGCTGAATTGACGGCATTTCGACCCGAAATTCAGTCGCCCCGCCATCGGTCATTTCGCCGTGGTCGTATGAGCAGATATTGGTTGCCGAGACGTGGTAGCTCGGCAACCAATATCTGCGCAATTCCCACGGCTTCGGCTCGAAATTAGCGGTTCCACCGATCTCAGGAATACCAGCAAACGATTCCCTGCTCTTTTTTGTGCGGAATCGCTCATACCGGCAACAAAATCGCGGAATCTCGGCGATGTACTGGAACCAGCCGACCTAGTTCACCGGACAGGTGGCCGCGGCATCGCGCAGGACGGGCACCGACGGCGCGTCCACGGGCAGCCCATAGCCACGCAGCACCGCGATGTACTGCACGGCGTACTGGCACCAGAAGCCGTGGTTCGGCGGCATCCAGTCCGAGGGCTGCTTGTCGCCCTTGTCCTGGTTCGCTTTTCCCGAGACCGCGAGCAGATTCGCCGGATCGTTGGCGAACCGCAGCCGGAGTTCGTCATTCCAGTCCCTGGCGCCGAGGTCCCAGGCCAGCGCGAGCGGCACGATGTGGTCGATCTGCACCGCAGCGCCGATCTGGTTACCCCGGGTGAAGGCGATGGTGTCATTGGTGTAGGGGTCGCGGAGGACGCCGGTCTTCACCGCCTGCGGGCAGCGCTTGATCGACACGACGGTCTTGTCGGTGAGATCCCGGTTCAGGATGTCGTTGCGGGTGTCGCAGCCGTTGTGGCCCTCGGGCGCCGAAGTGTCGTCGGTCCAGGACTCGCCGAACGCCGCGCGCCGGTAGTTCGGGTCACGCACCCGCCGCGGGATGACGGCCAGGCCCGCCAGGATGTCGGTGCCGGGAGCGATGGTCGGGACGACGGCGCCGTCGACACCATCGGCGACCGCCGCCGGTTCGTCGGCCGTGCCGACCTGGATGGCCACCACCACCGCCAGCACCACGGCCGCCACCAACCACAGCAGGCGCTTCACGCCTTGTCCAGGTACTCGACGCGATCGGTGTCGACGAATTGGGCGGCGAGTGCGGACATGCCCGGATCATCCGGATTCTGCGCGTAGGCCGCCTGACAGAAGGCGCGGGCCGACTCGATGACTTCCTGGTGATCGGCCAGCGACAGGAACCGCAGATGCCCGGCCCGTCCGGATTGGTTGAGACCGAGGACGTCGCCTTCGCGGCGCTCCTGCAGGTCGAGATCGGCCAGTTCGAAGCCATCGAGGGTGCCGGCCACCGCCTCCAGCCGGGCACCGGCTTTCGATCCCGGCGGCAGCTTCGTCGCGAGCAGGCACAAGCTGGCGTGCGAGCCGCGGCCGATGCGGCCGCGCAGCTGGTGCAGCTGGCTGATGCCGAAGCGGTCCGCGTCCATCACGACCATGACCGTCGAGTTGGGCACGTCGACGCCGACCTCGATGACGGTGGTGCACACCAGCACGTCGATCTGTCCGGCGCGGAAGGCCGACATGATGGCGTCCTTCTCGTCACCGGGCAGCCGGCCGTGCATGAGCCCCAGCTTGAGGTCCTTCAGTGGCCCGGCCCGCAGCTTGTTGTACAGCTCGACGACCGTCACCGGCGGCGGTCCGGCCTGATTCTTCTCGTCGCCCGTCTTGTCGTTCTCGTCGATCCGGGAGGCCACCACGTAGGCCTGCCGTCCCGCCGCGACCTCTTCACGGATGCGGGCCCACGCCCGGTCGAGCCACGCCGGTTTCTGGGTGACGAAGATGGTCTTGGTGTCGATCGGCTGCCGGCCGCGCGGCAGCTCCCGCATGGTGGAGGTCTCCAGGTCCCCGTACACCGTCAGCGCCACGGTGCGCGGGATCGGGGTGGCGGTCATGACCAGCAGGTGTGGCGTCAGACCGTCGGGGGCCTTGGCACGCAACCGATCTCGCTGCTCCACCCCGAACCGGTGCTGCTCGTCGACCACCACCATGCCGAGCCGGTCGAATTCCACGGCGTCCTGCAGCAGGGCGTGGGTGCCGATCACGATGCCGGCCCGCCCGCTCGACACTTCCTCGCGCACCTGGCGCTTCTGCTGCGCGGTCATGGACCCGGTCAGCAGCGCCACCGAGGTTGCATCATCGGGGGCACCGAGCTGGCCCGCCATGGCGAGCGGTCCCAGCACGTCGCGAACCGACCGCGCGTGTTGCACGGCAAGCACTTCCGTCGGCGCGAGCAGCGCGCACTGGTATCCGGCGTCGACCATCTGCAGCATGGCGATCAGAGAGACGATGGTCTTGCCCGAGCCGACCTCACCCTGCAGCATCCGATTCATCGGCCTCGACTCGGACAACTCTGCCGACAGCACCTCGAGCACGTCACGTTGACCCGCGGTCAGTTCGAACGGCAGCCGGTCACGCAGGGCGGCCGCGAGACCGGTGTCGATCGGCGGTGCCGGCGGACCGGACTGTGATTGGGTGCCGTGCCGGCGGGCGGCCAGCGCCCACTGCAGCCCGGCGGCCTCGTCGAAAGTCAGCCGCTCCCTGGCCTGTTCGCGATCGGCTTCGCGCTCGCCGAGGTGAATGTCGCGCAGCGCCTGGTCCTCCGAGATCAGGCCCCGCTGCGCCCGGATGGATTCCGGCAGCGGATCGGCTATCGGGTCCAGCACGGCGAGGACCTGCAGGATGCACGCGTAGATGTCCCAGCTCTGCACCTTCGCGCACGCCGAGTAGATCGGGAAGAACTCCCGCTCGAACGCCGACATCTGGAGTTCGCCGTGCATCTTCTCGGAGGCGTCGGCGATCTTCTTCAGCGCCGGCGAACCGAACGTGCGGCCGGCCCCGGAACCCAGCACGAGGTGCGCGGGATGCGTCAATTGCATTGTGCGCCCGTAGAATCCGACCACGCCCGACAGCATCACGCGGGTGCCCTCGACGAGTGACTTCTTGAGGAACTTGGCGTTGAAGAAGGTTGCGGTGACCTTCGGGTTGCGGTTGCCCAAGGTCACCACCAGGTATTCGCGCTTGGGCGCCCGGTTGGTCCAGCGCGTCTCCGCTTTGGTGATGACGTCGACGAACGTGACGTGGTCGCCTTCTTCCGGCAGCTCGGTGTCCTCGCCGAGCACCGTCATGCCCTGGCTGTACTTGCGCGGGTAGTGCCGCAACAGATCGTTGACGGTGCGGATACCGAGGAATTCTTCCAGCGGCGCAGCCGATTTCGCGCCCAGTACGTGCACCAGTGAGTCGGTCAGCGCGACCACCGCTACTCCACCCCTATCAGAAGCGCATCGCCGCGGTGACCGGTGTGATAGGTCACCAACTCGGCCGCCAGGTGTTCCTGGCGCACATGCTCGGCCAGCGCGACGCCCACCTCGGCGTCGACGCCGGCGCCGGTCAGCACCGTGACCAGTTCTCCGCCCGACGACAGCAGCAGGTCGATGAGCCCGCTGGCGGCACTGACCAGGTCGTGCCCGACGATCAGCACCTCGTCACCGGCGATGCCCAGTCCGTCGCCCGGGCGGCACCGGCCGGCCCAGGTCAGCGCCGCCTCGGTGGCGATCCGTACCGAGCCGTGCCGGGCGCCCGCCGCGGCGCGCGCCATGTTGTAACCGTCGTCGACGGCCTGCCGGGTGGGGTCGTGCACGGCCAGCGCGGCCAGTCCCTGCACCATGGATCCGGCCGGTACCGGCACGACGTCCATGCCCCAGCTGATCGCCGTGGCGCAACCGGCCACCAATTCCTCGGCGGCCAGAAAACCGTTGGGCAACACCATGATCTGCGCGGCACCCGTGCCGACCAGCCCGGCGAGGAACTGCTGCGCGCTGACCGGTCCGCCGTCGGGCCGCAGCACGTGCGCACCCTCGCCGCCGAACAACTCCCCCGCGCCGTCGCCGTCGACGATCGCCAGCACGGCACGGTCGCGGCTCCAGCCGCCCGACGGCCGGGCCCCGGCGGCCCCGAGCAGCGCGGTGACCTGAATCCTGCTGACAGCGCCCAGATCGAGAGCGGCCTCGATCGCGGCGCCGGCGTCGTCGGCGTGTACGTGCACGCTGTATTGGCCGCCGGCGACGGCGGTGGCGATGGCAACGGATTCACCGAGCCGCACCAGCCGGGCCCGCAACACCTCGACGTTGTCCGGGTCGCAGTCACCCAGCAGGTACATCACCTCGAATTGTGGTGGCGCGCCGTTGATTTCGTGGTGGTCATGATGGTCGTGATCGTGGTGGCCGTCGCCGTGCTCTGCCCGCGGGTGTCCCGGTTGGTATTGCGGCCGCGGCGGGGAGCCGCCGGACAGTGTCGCGGTCAGGGCGTCGAGCAGGACCAGCAGACCGCGCCCGCCGGCGTCGACGACACCCGCTTCGGCGAGCACGTCGAGCTGGTCGGTGGTGCGGTCGAGCGCTGCCGCGGCGGCATCCGCGACCGTCGCCGCGATGGTCGCGAGGTCCGTCACGCCGTCGTGCTTCTCGGCTTCCAATGCGGCCGCCTGCAGCACCGAGACGATGGTGCCGGGCACGGTCTGCCCGACCGACGCGACGGCCAGCACCTGGGCGTGGTGCAGGGCCGCGGTGAATTCCGGCGCAGTGATCTCGCCGCACTCCCTGTCCTCGCCGCGCTGCAACGCGGCCTCGGCAACCACGTCGGCCACGCCGCGCAGGATCTGCGACAGGATGACGCCCGAGTTGCCCCGGGCGCCGTGCAGCGCCCCCGCCGACAATGCGGCCGACACCGCCACCACGTCGTTGCCCGCCGCCTTCACGGCCTCGTCGGCCTGCGCGGCGGCGGCGCGCATGGTGAACAACATGTTGGTGCCGGTGTCGGAGTCGGCGACGGGATAGACGTTCAGCCGATTGATCTCGTCCGTGTGGGCGATCAGGTGCAGGACCGCGGTGTGCGCCCAGTCACGTAATGCGATCCCATCCAGCGGACGGGGTATGCGACCCACGCCAGCTGACATGTGACCTCCATCGCGTCCGCCCTCGACCCTCAGTGCTCCGCCAGCCTAGCCACAGGCCCCGACAAATCTCCTGACCAACTCCCCTGGAACAGCAGCCACCAGACCCATTTTGGTGATCGTCGGGCGGCCCGGTATCCTGGTCAGGTTGTCTGTTCGCGCCGCACAACGCTGTGGCCGTCGGACTCAGACCCCAAGTACTGATTTTCGAGGAGTTCTTCATGGCCGCCGTGTGCGACATCTGCGGAAAGGGACCGGGCTTCGGTATGTCCGTCTCGCACTCCCACCGTCGGACCAACCGCCGCTGGGATCCGAACATCCAGACCGTGCGTGCCGTGGATCGTCCGGGCGGCAACCGCAAGCGCGTCAACGCCTGCACCTCCTGCCTCAAGGCCGGCAAGGTCACCCGCGGCTAGTTTGGGCTACCGCCGGGCGGATTGATTCCGCCTGACAACTGAAAGCTTCACACCTGAGCGCTGCACGAACCCCGTGCAGCGCTTTCGTGTGTCTTCACTAGGGCAGGCGCCAGTCGATCGGGTCCGCACCGAGGCCGGCCAGCAGCTCGTTGGCCCGGCTGAAGGGCCGCGACCCGAAGAAACCGCGCGACGCCGACAACGGTGACGGGTGCACCGATTCGATGCTCGCGCAGCGTTCGCCGGTGAGCATGGGCTTGAGGGTCTGCGCGTCGCGGCCCCACAACACCGCAACCAGCGGCTGCGGCCGCGCGATCAGGGCATTGATGGCGCATTCGGTGACAGCTTCCCAGCCTTTCCCGCGGTGCGACGCGGGATTGCCCGGCCGGACCGTCAGCACCCTGTTCAGCATCATGACGCCCTGCTTCGACCACGGGCTCAGGTCGCCGCAACTGGGCGGCTCGTATCCCAGGTCCGCGGTGTACTCGGTGAAGATGTTGGACAGACTGCGCGGCAGCGGCCGCACGTCGGGCGCCACCGAGAAACTCAGCCCGACGGCATGCCCTGGGGTCGGATAGGGGTCCTGGCCGACGATCAGCACCCGCACCTCGTCGAAGGGGAACGTGAAGGCGCGCAACACATTCTCCCCCGCCGGCAGATAGCCGTGACCGGCCGCGTTCTCGGCGCGCAGGAATTCACCCATCGCGGTGATCTGCGGGGCGACGGGTGCCAGGGCCGTGGCCCAGCCGGGGTCGATCAGGTCGTGCAGGGGTCGGGCGCTCACGCCAGTACCTTACTGACCGAACGATTCCCATCCGCCGGCTCCATGCCATGACGCGCCGTCGACCGTCACGCGCGCTTCGCCGGGCCCGACGGTTCCGATCGCCCGCCACCCCGCCGGCAGTGCGCCACCGAAAGTGCCGACCAGCACGTGGTCCTCACCGCCGCCGAGCACCCAGTCACGGGCGTCGCCACCGACCATCGCGGCCGCCGGCGTCAGCGTCGCCACGTCGGCCTCGAGCGCGGCCATGGACAGGTCTACGGCGACGCCGGAGGCCGACGCGATGTGACCGAGGTCGGCGACCAGCCCGTCGGACACATCTGTCAACGCGGTCGCGCCCGCCGCCGCGGCGGCCGCCCCCTGTCCGTACGCCACGTGCGGCACCAGATGCCGTCGGCGCAACTCGTCGAACTCGTGGATACCTTTGCGCCACAAGGTATATCCGGCTCCAGACCAGCCCAGGTCACCGATCACCGCGACGGTGTCCCCCGGTTGCGCACCGGACAGCAGCACGGGCGCGCGGCCACCCAGGTCGCCCAGCACCGTCACCGAGACCACCCACTGCGGTGCGGCCACCAGGTCACCGCCCACGATTCCGGCACCGAATTTCGTTGCCTCCGACCACATTCCGTCAGACAACCGCTGCGCGTCGGCGGCCTCGGTGTCCACGGGCGCCCCGAAGCCGACGACGAACGCGTAGGCCCGGCCGCCCATGGCCTCGATGTCCGCGGCGTTCTGCGCGATTGCCTTGCGGCCCACATCATGCGGTGTGGACCAGTCCAGCCGGAAATGCCGGCCCTCGACCAGCATGTCGGTCGACACCACGACCCGGCCGTCGGCGGCCGTCAGCAGCGCGGCGTCGTCACCCGGACCGACGACGACCTCGGCGGGCTGGGTGCGGCGAGCGGTTATCCGCCCGATCACCGCGAACTCACCGAGCCCCGCCAGGGTCTCCCGGGATTCCGCGCTGCTCATGGTGGTGGAGTCTATGGCGCACGACCGCCGTCGGCCGCCCGGGGCGACGGGCGCTCTAGAGTTGCCGTCATGACCGAACCCGGCGACCACAGCGCCCTGGCCGGCGATCCGGATGGGCCGCCCCGCGGCGCCATCATCGCGGCTGTCGTCGTGGCGGTCGCCGCTATCGTCGGTCTGCTCGCGTATGCGGCACTGCGGCAGGCGCCCGCGGACAAGCCCGTTGCGCTCCCGCTCGCCGGCGCGCCGGCGCCGCAGGCCGACAGCGACCAGTGCCGGGCACTCCTCGCGGCGCTGCCCGACACCATGGGCGATTTCCGGCGGGCGACGCTCGCGGACCCCGCCCCGCCCGGCGCCGCCGCGTGGCTGGGCCCGACCGGCATCGACACGGTGGTGTTGCGCTGCGGTGTCGAGCGGCCCGACGATTTCGTGGTCGGCGCCCCGCTGCAGATGGTGAATGCGGTGTCGTGGTTCGAAGCCAGCGGCCCCTCGGCCAGCACCTGGTACGCCGTCGACCACGGGGCGCAGGCCACCTACGTCGCGCTGACGCTGCCGCAGGGCTCCGGCCCGACACCGATCCAGACCATCTCCGAGCTCATCGAAAAGGTGATGCCGCCCCGGCCGCTGGACCCGGCACCGGCCCGCTAGCGCAGACCGGTCCCCCGCCCGACCGCGGTATCGACCATGACGCTGAGCAGCGTGGCGTAGTCGACACCACTGGCCGCCCACATCTGCGGGTACATCGAGATGGTGGTGAAGCCGGGCATGGTGTTGATCTCGTTGATCACCGGCCCGTTCTCGGTGAGGAAGAAGTCGACGCGGGCCAGGCCCTGGCAGTCCAGCGCCTTGAACGCGCGGATGGCCAATTGCCTGATCTCGTCGGCGGTTTCGTCATCGACCTTGGCGGGCACGTCGAGTTCGGCGGCGTCCTCGAGGTACTTGGTGGCGAAGTCGTAGAACCCGCCACCCACGCGAATCTCGCCCAGCTCACTGGCCGCGATCCGGCCGTCCGGGTACTCCAGCACGCCGCATTCCACTTCGCGGCCCGGCATCGCGGCTTCCACGATCACCTTCGGATCATGTTGGCGCGCATAGGCGATCGCCTGATCCAGCTCGTCCCACGACGCGACCCGGCTGACACCGATGGACGATCCGCCGCGGGCCGGCTTCACGAACACCGGCAACCCCAGCCGTTCCCGGTCGTCGAGGCTCAGCGTCGCGTCGCGCGGCCGCAGCACCACCTGGTCGCCGATCGGCAGGCCGTCGGCGGCCAGCAGCTTCTTGGTGAATTCCTTGTCCATCCCGGCCGCGCTGGCCAGCACACCCGCGCCGACGTACGGCACCCCGGCCAGTTCCAGCAGGCCCTGGATGGTGCCGTCCTCGCCGTACGGGCCGTGCAGTACCGGGAAGACGACGTCGACGGCCGTCAGCACCTGCGCTACGCCGTCCTGCAGCGACAGCAGTTCGCCGCGGCGGTTCGGATCGGCGGCCAGCGTCAGAGCGGTTCCGGACGCCTCGGTGACACCCGGCAGCTGCCCGTCGGTGATGGCGAGGGTCTCCGGACGACCGTCGCCCAGCACCCAGGAACCCTCCGGGGTGATGCCGACGGCGACGACCTCGTAGCGGGCCGGGTCCAGGTTCCGCAGGATGCTCCCGGCCGAAACGCAGGAGATGGCGTGCTCTGAGCTGCGTCCGCCGTAAACGACGGCGACCCGGGTACGGCCGGCGGCTGCTGAGGATTGAGGGGCAGTCACAATCTGGAGAGGCTACCTGGCTACCCCAGTGCACCCGTGATGTCGGCCAGTAGGTCGTCGGTGTCCTCGATCCCGAGCGATATCCGCGCAAAACCTGGTTCCACCGCATCGCCCCAGCGTGCGCGCCTGTCGACTGAGGTGTGGATACCGCCGAAACTGGTCGCGGCAACCAGCAGCTGACTGCGGTTCACCAGCTCCCGCACGGCGGCGGCGTCGGCCAGCTCGATCGCGATCAGGCCGCCGAAACGTCGCATCTGATCGCGGGCGACGGGGTGCGCCGGGTCGGTCGGCAGGCCCGGATAACGCACGGTCCGCACGGCGGGGTGGGCGTCGAGCGTCATCGCCAGCGCCAGCGCGTTGCCGCACTGCCGCTCGAACCGCAGACCTGCGGTGCCGAGGCTGCGCAGGGCCAGCCAGGCCTCGAAGTGGCCGAGGATCGCGCCGGCCAGCAGGCGGTCGCGTTCGATGGCGGCCATGAGGTCGCGATGGCACCCGGCGACGTAGCCGGCCAGCAGGTCGCTGTGCCCGGACAGCCCCTTCGTCGCGCTGGCCACCACCAGGTCCGCGCCGAGCGACAGCGGCCGCTGCCCCAGCGGGGTCGCGGCGGTGTTGTCCACCATGAGGGTCGCGCCGCGGGAGCGGCAGATCGTGGACAACCGGTGCAGGTCGACGACATCCAGCGTCGGGTTGACGGGAGATTCGGCGAGCACGACGTCGGCGCCCGCGGCGGCGTCGTACATCTGCGCGGCGGTCGCCTCGATCACCGTGACGCCACGGGCCGCGAGATGCTCGGCCGCGTATCTGCGGACCTGGTAGTAGCCGTCGGCGGGGACCACGAGCGTGGTGCCGGGGGTTGCCAGCACCCGCAGCGCGGACGATATGGCGGCCATCCCCGAGGAGAACGTCAGCGCCGAGGTGGCGCCCTCCAGCTCGGCCAGGGCCGATTCCAGTTGACGCCAGGCCGGATTGGAGTTGCGGCCGTAGAAGTCCAGACCGTCCGATTCGTCGTCGGACAGGTGATACGCCGCCACCGGAACCGGGGGCGGCGCCACCGGCAGCCCTGGAACCCGTTGCGACGCAGTCGCTTTGACGCTACGGGTGGAGTCGCCGAGCTGGCCGTCCACGGCCCTACTCCGGCTTGGTGCTGCGGCCGAGCAACAACGCGAACGCCTGGTCCACCGACAAACCCTTGTGGCACACCCGGTTCACCGCGTCGGTCAGCGGCATCTCGACGTCGTAACTCTCGGCCAGCGCCAGCACCGACTGGCAGGACGTGACGCCCTCGGCGACCTTGCCGCTGGCCGCGGCCGTCGCCGACTCCATGGTGCCGCCGCGCGCCAGGCGCTCGCCGAAGCTGCGGTTGCGGGACTGCGGCGAGGTGCAGGTGGCGACCAGATCACCGACGCCGGCCAGTCCGGCCAGCGTTACGCCCTTGGCGCCGAGCGCGATTCCCAATCGCATGATCTCGGCCAGCCCGCGGGTGATGATCGCGGCGGCCGTGTTCTCGCCGAACCCGGCGCCCGCCGCCATCCCGCAGGCCAGCGCGATGACGTTCTTGCAGGCCCCGCCCACTTCGGCGCCGATCACGTCGGCGCTGGTGTACGGCCGGAAGTAGCCGGTGGCGAAGGCGCGCTGCAACGCGACCGCACGTCCCGAATCGGTGCACGCGATCAGCGTGGCGGCCGGCTGCTCGTCGACCACTTCGCTGGCCAGGTTGGGTCCGCTGAGGACGGCGACCCGGCTCGGGTCGGCACCCGTGACCTGGACGATTACCTGGCTCATGCGCAACAGGTTGTCGAGCTCGATGCCCTTGGCCACGCTGACGAGCGTGGTGTCGTCACCGAGGTATCCGGTCCAGGCGGTCAGATTGGTGCGCAGCGTCTGGGACGGCACCGCAAGCAGCACGGTGCAGGCGCCCGTCAGCGCCTCGGCGGGATCCGCCGTCGCCTTGATGGACGCCGGCAGCGTCCGGTCACCGAGATACTTCGAGTTCCGGTGGGTCTCGTTGATCTCGCGCGCCACCTCCGCGCTGCGCGCCCACAACGTCACATTGTTGCCCGCGTCCGCCAGGACTTTAGCCAGTGCCGTCCCCCACGCGCCGGCACCCATCACCGCTGCCTCCACCACGCGTCAACAGTAGCCCCGCCGGCCCTTTGGCAGTATGGCGGTCATGAGCGGCGACCCGAGGGTGCAGACGGCCGACGGTGGCGCCGGCGTCGGGTTGATCATCGCGGTGAAACGACTGGCCGCGGCCAAGACCCGACTGGCCCCGGTTTTCGCCGGCGATCTGCGCGAGCAGGTGGTGCTCGCGATGCTGCTCGACACCATCACCGCCGCCCTGGCCGTGCCGGCAGTCGGCTCGGTGACTGTCGTCACCCCGGACCCGGACGCCGCCGCCGCGGTGCGCGAACTCGGTGCCGGCGTGCTGCTGGACCCCACGCCGGCCGGTCACCCCGATCCGTTGAATCACGCACTCGCCGCCACCGAGCGCGCCCTGCGGGACCGGGTGACGAACATCGCGGTGCTGCAAGGTGACCTGCCTGCGCTGCGCACCGCGGAATTGGCCGACGCAATCGCCGGCGCCAGTCGGCATGCCCGCAGTTTCATCGCCGACCGGCACCGGACCGGCACCGCGGCACTGTTCGCCTTCGGTGCCCCACTCGTTCCCGAGTTCGGCGCCGATTCCGCACGGCGCCATGCCGATTCGGGCGCGGTGGAACTGCCGGGTGACTGGCCGGGCCTGCGCTGTGACATCGACACCCCGGACGACCTCGAGACGGCGCGCCGGCTCGGTGTCGGCCCGGCCACGACGCGGATCGTCGGCTGACCACCGGCGTTCACCAACCATGTGGCCTGCACCCAGCAGATAGGGAATGATCGTCGGGGTGACCGAAGCCGACACCCGTTCAGCACACACCGACCGCACACCCGTCGACTCGGACCCGGAGACACTGCCCGCTGCCACCGCGGATCCGACGGACGGCGCGCTACCCGATGACCGGTACCTCAACCGCGAGCTGAGCTGGCTGGACTTCAACGCCCGGGTGTTGGCGCTCGCCGCCGACCGGTCGCTGCCGTTGTTGGAGCAGGCCAAGTTCCTGGCGATCTTCGCCTCGAATCTCGATGAGTTCTACATGGTCCGGGTGGCCGGGCTGAAGCGCCGTGACGAGACCGGGCTCTCGGTCCGGTCGGCGGACGGGCTGTCGCCGCGCGAGCAACTGCGCCGGATCGGTGAACGCACCCAGCAGATCTCGACCCGACACGCCACGGTGTTCGGAGAGGTGGTGCGCCCGGCACTGGCCGAGCAGGGCATCACGATCGTCAACTGGAGCGAGCTGGACGAGCACGAGCAGTCCAAGCTCTCCACGTATTTCCACGATCAGGTGTTCCCGGTGCTGACGCCGCTGGCCGTCGACCCCGCGCACCCCTTCCCCTTCGTGAGCGGCCTGAGCATCAACCTCGCCATCACCGTGCGCAATCCCGACGACGGCACCCAGCACTTCGCCCGAATCAAGGTGCCGGACAACGTCGATCGGTTCGTGGAGCTGCCCGAGCCGGGCACGACGGGCGACGGCGTGAAGTCGCGCGTGCGGTTCCTGCCGATGGAAGAACTCATCGCGGCGTTCCTGCCGGTGCTGTTCCCCGGGCTGGACATCGTCGAGCACCACGCGTTCCGGATCACCCGCAACGCCGACTTCGAAGTCGAAGAAGATCGCGACGAGGATCTGCTGCAGGCGCTGGAACGCGAGCTGGCGCGCAGGCGGTTCGGCTCACCGGTTCGGCTCGAAGTCGCCACCGACATGACCGAGAACATGCTCGACCTGCTGCTGCGCGAGCTCGACGTGCACCCCGGCGACGTGATCGAAGTTCCTGGACTGCTGGACCTTTCGTCACTGTGGCAGATCTACGGCGTCGACCGGCCCGACCTGAAGGACCGGCCGTTCGTGCCGGCCACGCCCCCGGCGTTCGGCGAGCGGGAGACACCGAAGAGTATCTTCTCGACGCTCCGCGACGGCGACGTCCTGGTGCACCACCCGTACGACTCGTTCTCCACCACGGTGCAGCGTTTCATCGAGCAGGCCGCCGCCGACCCGAATGTGTTGGCCATCAAGCAGACGCTGTACCGCACCTCGGGTGACTCCCCCATCGTCAACGCCCTGATCGACGCCGCCGAGGCCGGCAAGCAGGTGGTGGCGCTGGTGGAGATCAAGGCCCGGTTCGACGAGCAGGCCAACATCAAGTGGGCCCGCGCGCTGGAGCAGGCGGGCGTGCACGTGGTGTACGGGCTCATCGGGCTCAAGACCCATTGCAAGACGGCGTTGGTGGTGCGTCGCGAAGGTTCGACCATCCGCCGCTATTGCCATGTGGGCACGGGCAACTACAACCCGAAAACCGCACGCCTGTACGAAGACGTCGGCCTGCTGACGGCCTCGCCGGAGATCGGCGCCGACCTCACCGACCTGTTCAACTCGCTGACCGGCTACTCACGCAAGGTGTCGTACCGCAACCTGCTGGTCGCTCCGCACAGCGTGCGGCGCGGCATCATCGAGCGCATCGAGCGCGAGATCGAGGCCAAGCGGGCCGGCGGCGACGGCCGGATCCGGATGAAGATGAACGCCCTGGTCGACGAACAGGTCATCGATGCGCTGTATCGGGCGTCGCAGGCCGGGGTGCGGGTCGAGGTCGTGGTCCGGGGTATCTGCGCGCTGCGTCCGGGCGCCGAGGGATTCTCCGAGAACATCGTCGTGCGCTCGATTCTCGGCCGCTTCCTTGAACATTCACGCGTTATTCACTTCAACGCCATCAATGAATTCTGGATCGGCAGCGCCGACATGATGCATCGTAATCTCGACCGACGCGTCGAGGTGATGGCGCAGGTGAAGGACCCGAGACTGACCGAGGAGCTGAGCGGGGTGTTCGATTCCGCGATGGATCCGGCCACCCGTTGCTGGGAGCTGGGTCCGGACGGACACTGGACCGCGCTGCCGCGCGAAGGCGAGAAGGTCCGGGATCACCAGGTGTCGATCATGGAGCGGCATCGCACGCCGTAGTTTTCGCCCGGCGGCAACGCACCGCGAAAACCTGATCCCGACAACCACATCCAGGAGCACAGGTGCCGAACAAGACGGCGCATGACACCCGCGCGACGCCGGTGCTGGCAGCGGGGGCGGTGTTGTGGCGCCCCGGCGAATCCGGCGCGCCACTGATCGCCGTCGTCCACCGACCGCGCTACGACGACTGGTCTCTGCCCAAGGGCAAGGTGGATCCCGGTGAAACCGAACCGGTTACCGCCGTACGGGAAATCCTGGAAGAGACCGGGTACGAGTCGGTGCTGGGCCGCCGGCTGGCCTCCGTCAGCTATCCGCTGGAGTACGGCACCAAGAAGGTTCGCTACTGGGCGGCCCGCACGACCGGCGGCGGGTTCAGCCCCAATGCCGAGGTCGACAAGCTCGACTGGCTGCCGGTGGCCGAGGCCATGCTCCGGCTGCAATATCCGCATGACCGAAAAGTTCTGCGGCGCTTCACCCGTCGGCCCGCCGATACCCGCACCGTGCTGATCGTCCGGCACGCAACCGCGGGCCGCAAGGCTCGGTACAAGGGCGACGACCGGCTGCGGCCGCTCGACAAGAAAGGCCGGGCACAGGCGGAATCGCTTGTCGGCCAACTGCTCGCTTTCGGGGCCAGCGAGGTCCATGCGGCGTCGCGGACCCGGTGCCACCAGACCGTGGAACCGCTGGCGCAGGAGCTCGGTGTCCGGGTACGGGATGAACCGACGCTGACCGAAGAGGCTTTCGCGGCCGACGCCGACGCGGCCCGCAAGCGGGTGCTGAAGATCGCCGCAAAAGCCGACGACGAAACGGTCCCCGTCATCTGCACGCAGGGCAAGGTGATCCCGGACCTGATTTCGTGGTGGTGCGAGCGCAGCGGTATCCGGCCCGACAAATCGCGTAATCGCAAGGGCAGCATGTGGGTGATGTCACTGCACGGTGACACGCTCGTCGCCGCCGATCACATCGGCAGCCCCTTGCCGACCAAAAGCTAGCGCTCCACACACAGACACGCCGTGGATCGATTGATCCACGGCGTGTCCGAGTCGGACCTATCGGATAGGGCTTAGCGGCGGCCCTTCTTGGCGGGAGCAGCCTTCTTCGCCGGAGCGGCCTTCTTGGCGGGAGCGGCCTTCTTGGCCGGAGCCGCAGCCTTCTTCGCCGGTGCAGCCTTCTTCGCCGGTGCAGCCTTCTTGGCCGGAGCCGCAGCCTTCTTCGCCGGTGCAGCCTTCTTGGCGGGAGCAGCCTTCTTGGCCGGAGCCGCAGCCTTCTTCGCCGGAGCGGCCTTCTTGGCGGGAGCGGCCTTCTTGGCCGGAGCCTTGGTGGCGGCAGCCTTCTTGGCGGGAGCAGCCTTCTTGGCCGGGGCGGCCTTCTTGGCAGCGCCGCGCTTGGCCGGAGCTGCGGTGGCGCCGCGCTTCACGGCGGGGCCATCAGCCGAAAGACGCTGCTGGCCAGCGACAACGGCCTTGAACTGAGCGCCCGGGCGGAAAGCCGGAACCGACGTCGGCTTCACCTTGACGGTCTCACCGGTGCGCGGGTTGCGCGCAACGCGGGCGGCGCGGCGACGCTGCTCGAAGACGCCGAAGCCGGTGATGGTGACGCTCTCACCCTTGTGCACGGCGCGGACGATGGTGTCCACGATGTGCTCGACGGCCGCGGTGGCCTGACGACGATCGGTGCCCAACTTTTCTGTCAGGGCATCGATGAGTTCTGCTTTGTTCATCCAAAACCTCCGATTTCAGTGGCCCTGGCTGGACCGACTAATGCACACGGTAAACCCAGTACCCGCCGATTTCCAAGAGCCACGCCCGGTTTCGGGCATAGCTATGACGAAATTCGGCAATCCGGTTGGCCCACTTGGGAGGTGGTTGAGAGGTTTCGAAACGTGGTTGCGGGGGCAGGGATTCGAGCTGCGCCCGAGTGCCGAAATTGCTCCGCAGGCCCTCTGACGGGACCTGCGGAGCCCCTTGGTCAGGCCGGCAGAGTGCGCGGTTTGTAGCTCGGCCGACGCTTCTCGAAAGCCTCGATCTCGTCGCGTTTTCGCAGCGTAAGGCCTATATCGTCAAGTCCTTCGAGCAGCCGCCACGCGGTGTAATCGTCAATCTTGAAGGGCAGCACGACCGTTCCCGCGGTCAAATTCCGATCTTGAAGATTCACAGTGATTTCCAGCCCCGGATTCTGCTCGATGAGCTTCCAGAGCAGTTCGACATCGTCCTGTGCGACCTCCGCGGCGAGCAATCCGGCCTTGCCAGAATTTCCCCGAAAAATATCTGCGAAGCGCGACGAGATGACGACCCGGAATCCGTAATCCATCAATGCCCACACCGCGTGTTCGCGCGACGAGCCGGTGCCGAAATCGGGTCCGGCGACCAGAACCGAGCCGCGGTCGAACGGCGGGAGGTTGAGGATGAACGACGGATCGGTGCGCCAGCCGGCGAACAGTCCGTCCTCGAAACCCGTTCGGGTGACCCGCTTCAGGTACACCGCGGGGATGATCTGGTCGGTGTCGACATTGGACCGGCGCAGCGGAACGCCGATTCCGGTGTGGGTGTGGAAAGCCTCCATTACAGTGCGCTCCTAGCTCAGATCAGCGGGTGAGGACAGGGTTCCGCGCACCGCGGTGGCGGCGGCGACGGCGGGAGACACCAGGTGGGTGCGGCCGCCCTTGCCTTGGCGGCCTTCGAAATTCCGGTTGGATGTGGAGGCGCTGCGCTCGCCCGGAGCCAGCTGGTCGGGGTTCATGCCCAGACACATCGAGCAGCCGGCCTGCCGCCACTCGGCGCCGGCGGCGGTGAAAACCTCTCCCAGACCCTCGGATTCGGCCTGTGCACGCACCGCCATCGACCCGGGCACCACGAGCATCCGCACGCCGTCGGCGATCTTGCGGCCACGCAGCACATCGGCCACCACCCGCAGATCTTCGATCCGGCCGTTGGTGCAGGAACCGACGAACACGGTGTCCACCGCGATGTCCCGCATGGGCGTATTGGCCCGAAGGTCCATGTAGGCCAACGCCTTTTCGGCGGCCAGCCGGTCACCTTCATCGAACATTTGTTCTGGGTCAGGGACATTCGCGGACAGCGGCACGCCCTGCCCGGGGTTGGTACCCCAGGTGACGAACGGGCTCAGGGTGGCCGCGTCGATGTGCACCTCGGTGTCGAATTCGGCACCCTCGTCAGTACGTAACGCCGTCCAGGCCGCCACGGCCGCGTCCCAATCCGCCCCCTGCGGCGCATGCGGACGGCCCTTGAGGAACTCGAACGTCGTCTCGTCGGGCGCCACCATGCCGGCGCGGGCACCCGCTTCGATGCTCATGTTGCAGATCGTCATGCGGCCTTCCATCGACAGCGATTCGATGGCACTGCCGCGGTATTCGATGACGTGACCCTGGCCGCCGCCGGTACCGATCTTGGCGATCACCGCGAGAATGATGTCCTTGGCACTGACTCCCGGTGGCAGTTCGCCGTCGACATTGACCGCCATGGTCTTGAACGGCTTGAGCGGCAACGTCTGGGTCGCCAGCACATGCTCGACCTCGGACGTGCCGATGCCCATCGCGATCGCGCCGAAGGCACCGTGCGTCGAGGTGTGGCTGTCACCACACACCACCGTCATACCGGGCTGGGTCAGACCCAGCTGCGGTCCGATGATGTGCACGATGCCCTGCTGCGCGTCACCCATCGGGTGCAGGCGGATGCCGAATTCCGCACAGTTGCGCCGCAGCGTCTCAACCTGAGTGCGGGACACCGGATCCGCGATCGGCTTGTCGATGTCGATCGTGGGGACGTTGTGGTCCTCGGTCGCGATGGTGAGGTCCGGGCGATGGACGGGACGACCGGCCAGGCGCAGGCCGTCGAATGCCTGCGGGCTGGTGACCTCGTGCACCAGATGAAGGTCTATATAGATGAGATCGGGTTCGCGGGCGGCGCCTTCACCGGCACCCTCGACCACCACATGGTCCGCCCAGACCTTCTCCGCCATGGTGCGTGGCTTGTTCGTCATGACTGTGCAGTTCCTTCCGCGATACCCGGGAGGGCTGACCTACCATCTCACAATGCGAGACGTTAGTATCTCCCTGTGAGACAGGATAGCGGCATCGGCGTCCTCGACAAAGCGGTGGGTGTGCTGCATTCAGTGGCCGAGTCACCGTGTGGACTGGCCGAACTGTGCACCCGGACCGGGCTGCCCCGGGCGACCGCCCACCGACTGGCCGCGGGCCTGGAGGTCCATCGACTTCTGGCCCGCGACAACGAAGGACGGTGGCGGCTCGGCCCGGCACTGACCGAACTGGCCGGGCAGGTAAACGATCCGCTGCTGAGCGCTGCGGGCGCGGTACTCCCCCGACTACGCGAGATCACCGGCGAGAGCGTGCAGCTCTATCGCCGGGAAGGCATGGCCCGGGTGTGCGTCATGGCCCTCGAGCCACCGTCGGGCCTGCGCGACACCGTGCCGGTCGGCAGCCGGCTGCCCATGACCGCCGGCTCCGGCGCCAAAGTCCTGCTGGCGTACAGCGATCCCGCCACCCAGCAGGCGGTGCTGCCGACGGCGAAGTTCACCGACCGCGTCCTGGCCGAGGTCCGCCGGCGCGGTTGGGCACAGAGCGCCGCCGAACGTGAGCCCGGCGTGGCCAGCGTCTCGGCGCCGGTGCGGGACAACCGCGGCGCGGTGATCGCGGCGGTGTCGGTCTCCGGGCCGATCGACCGGATGGGCCGGCGCCCCGGCGTGCGCTGGGCGAGCGATCTGCTGGCCGCGGCCGAAGCGCTCACCCGCCGCCTGTGAGACGAACCAGCAAACCTTTGAATACGCCGCATACGGTGACGACGGTGGCGCCGATCACCTAAGTTCCTAAGTGACCCCGGCAGCGCCGGCGGGGACGTACCGCTGTAGGAAAGTAGGTTTCATCGTGTCGCAGCCACCGCAGTGGCTGGCAACCGCACGGATGCTGCGCCGCACCGGCTTCGGAACCACCGGAGCCCAGGTGGATGCTGTCGTCAAACAGGACTGGTCGGGGTATCTCGATTGGGCGCTGAGCCTCGATCCGAACGCCGACCCGGGTGCCATCGCGACCCCGATGCCGAAATCCGCCATCCCGCAGTACCCACCGTCGGGCGCCTCGGCCACCGAGATCGCCACATTCGGCCAGGAACTCGTGGCGCGCATGCAGGAACTGTCGGGGTGGTGGTTGCGCCGCATGGCCGCCGTGCAGCAGCCCGTCCACGAGAAGCTGACGCTGTTGTGGCACAACCACTTTGCCACCTCGGCGGAGAAGGTCAACGCGGCCCAGTTGATGGGCGAGCAGAACGAGAAGCTGCGTACCCTCAAGCTCGGTGACTTCGGCAGCCTCGCGTGGGCCATGCTCACCGACGGTGCGATGCTGCACTGGCTCGACGGTGACGTGAACACCGCCGCGGCGCCCAACGAGAACCTGTCCCGGGAGTTCATGGAGCTCTTCACCATGGGACATGCCAACGGCTACACCGAGATCGACGTCAAAGAGGGCGCCAAGACCCTCACCGGGCGGCACCTGAAGCCCGACGGCAGCACTGTCATCTACGCCGAGCATCATGACGAGTCCGTCAAGACCGTGCTCGGTGTCACCGGCAACCTCACCGACACCGACTTCTGCAACATCGTCCTGCGTCAGCCCGCCTCCGCGGCGTTCGTCGCCGGAACCCTCTGGCGCCTGCTGGCTTCGGACCAGCCGGCCTCCCCCGACACCGTGACCCGCCTGGTCGCCGCCTACGGCCACAACCGAGATCTCAAGGCGCTCACCAAGGCCGTCGTGCTCGATCCCGAATTCACCAAGGCCGCCGGCACCGTCGTGAGCACTCCCGTGGAATGGCTGATGGGCATCGTCCGGTCGCTCGCGGTTCCCCTCGACGACGAGCACGTCCTCGCCGACCTCGACCAGGTGCTCCGGGTGATGGGTCAGCGCCCCTTCTATCCGCCGGACGTCGGCGGCTGGCCCCGCGGCCAGCTCTGGTTGTCGACCAACAGTGCGGCGGCGCGGGTCTGGGCCGCCAACCGGCTGCTGGCGCTCAGCGACATCAGCGCCGTCGAGCAGATGGCGTCCAGTGAGCGGATCGACGGCGTCGGTTACCTGTTCGGCATCGGCGCCTGGTCGGATCGCTCGGCAGCCGCGCTCAAACCGTTGGTCTCCGATCCACACCGGCTGGTGGCAGCGGCCGTCATCACCCCCGAGTACGTGACGTCCTGAAGAGATCCCCATGCCCGAGTTCAATCGCCGCAAGTTCTTGATCGCCAGCGCCGGGGCCGGCGCCGCCGGTCTGCTCGGCGGTGTCGCCGCGGTGACGCTGCCCGATCTGCTGCGCGAAGGTCAGGACCGTCCGCTGCCGACCAACCAGGGCATCCTGGTGATCGTCACGCTCTACGGCGGCAATGACGGCCTCAACACCGTTATCCCGTACGCCGACAACGCCTATCACGACGCCCGCCCCGAACTCGCCTACAAGCCCGAGGAAGTGCTCCACCTCGATCCGGCGTTCGGGCTCAACCCAGCGCTCACCGGGATGTCGAAGCTGTGGCAGTCCAACAAGCTCGCGATCGTGCGCGGTGTCGGCTACCCGAGGCCCGACCGCAGCCACTTCCGCTCCATGGACATCTGGCAGACCGCCAACCCCGTCGACGCGGTCACCAGCGGCTGGATCGGCCGCTGGCTCGACACCAGCGGCGACGACCCGATCCGGGCCGTCAACATCGGCACCGTGCTGCCGCCCCTGGCCGTCGGCCAAAAGCACGTCGCGGCATCACTTTCCGACTTCGTGCCGGCCATCCCGCCCGACGTCGCGCGCACTTTGGCCGCGCTCAGCGCCGACGACCCGAACGACACCACCGCCATGAGCCAGGTGTGCGAGTCCTACCGTGCCAACCACGCCACCAACAGCCGCTTCGCGCCGGTGATCAACGGCCGCCTGCAGACCATCGGCCAGGCCGACAACCAGTTGGCCAGCGACCTGGAACTGGTGGCCCGCTGCATCCGCGCCGGGGTGCCCACACAGGTGTACATGACGCAGCTGCTGGGCTTCGACACACACGCCGACGAGCGCGCCCCCCAGCAGGCATTGCTCAAGACCCTCGACGACGCCCTGACGCCGTTCTTCCACAAGCTCCAGGGCACGCCGTACGGCCGCAACGTCGTGGTGCTGATGTACTCGGAATTCGGGCGGCGCGTCGCGGCCAACGCCTCACAGGGCACCGACCACGGCACGTCCGGTCCGGTGTTCATCGCCGGCACCCCCGTCAAGGGCGGGTTCTACGGCGACGCACCGAGCCTGACCGATCTCACCGACGGCGATCTGAAGACCACCGTCGACTTCCGTGACGTTTATCACGAACTGCTCCACGGCACCCTAGGCGCCGATCCGGAGCCGTCGGTCGGGCGCGGCCGGCGGGATCTCGGATTCCTGGCCGGCGGCAGGTGAGACCCCGAGAAAGACAAAACGCCGGACCTGTTGTCAGGTCCGGCGTTCGTACGTACCCCCGATGGGATTCGAACCCACGCTACCGCCGTGAGAGGGCGGCGTCCTAGGCCGCTAGACGACGGGGGCTAGAACTTCCGGAGCGATAGCTTAGCTCAGTTGCGCTGGCTGACCTAATCGCTCCGGCAGCTGGGGTACCAGGACTCGAACCTAGAATGGCTGAACCAGAATCAGCTGTGTTGCCAATTACACCATACCCCATTTGATGCCCATCACCGCAGGTCACGGGCATCTTCGGCCTGGAAACCTCAGCGGATGTTCGCCGCTTTGCGCTTTCCGGGCCGACGAGCAGACTACCAAACAGTTGGCCCTGCCTTTAAATCGCCCGCTCACAGGCCGTTTCGGGCCGCCTGCAACCGCGCCAGACTGCGCTCACGGCCGAGCAATTCCATCGACTCGAACAGCGGCGGGCTGACCGTCGCGCCGGTGACCGCCACCCGGATGGGACCGAACGCCTTGCGGGGCTTGAGTTCCAGGCCGTCCAGCAGCGCCGCCTTGAGCGCGGCCTCGATGTTGGCGGTGTTCCACTCGCCGACGCCCGCCAAGGCGCTCAGCGTCGCGTCCAGGACCTCGGCAGCCTCGGGCTTGAGTTCCTTGGCCGCCGACTTCTCGTCGATCACGTAGGCGTCGTCGTTGAAGAACTTCACGAGGTCCCACGCGTCGCCGAGGACCACGATGCGGGTCTGGATCAACTCGGCCGCCGCGGCGAAAGCCAAGGCGTTCAACGTGGTGTCGTGGCCGTGCGCGTCGAGATACGCCTTGAGCCGTGCGGCGAAGTCCTCCGGGGCCAGCCGGCGGATGTGCTCGGCGTTGATGGCGTCGGCCTTCTTCTGGTCGAAGCGCGCCGGGTTCGAGTTGACGTCGGCCACGTCGAACGCCGCCACCATCTCGTCGAGGCTGAAGAGGTCGTTGTCGTCGGCGATGCCCCAGCCCAGCAACGCCAGGTAGTTCAGCAGGCCCTCGGGGATGAATCCGCGGTCGCGGTGCAGGAACAGGTTGGACTGCGGGTCGCGCTTGGACAGCTTCTTGTTACCGTCACCGAGAACGCTTGGCAGGTGGGCGAATTGCGGCACCGCGTCGGCGACACCGATCCGGATCAGCGCCTGGTACAGCGCGATCTGCCGCGGCGTCGACGGCAGCAGATCCTCGCCGCGCAGCACATGGGTGATCTTCATCAGCGCGTCGTCGACCGGATTGACCAAGGTGTACAACGGCTCTCCGCTCGCGCGCGTGATCGCGAAGTCCGGAACCACGCCGGCGGCGAAGGTCGTCTCGCCACGCACCAGGTCCACCCAGGAGATGTCCTCGTCGGGCATCTTGAGGCGCAGCACCGGCTTTCGGCCCTCGGCCTCGAACGCGGCCTTCTGCTCGGCGGTGAGGTCGCGGTCGTAGTTGTCGTAGCCCAGCTTGGGGTTACGGCCCGCCGCGAGGTGCCGGGCCTCGACCTCTTCGGGCGTCGAGTAGGCCTCGTAAACCTCGCCCGCGGCAAGCAGTTTCGCGATCACGTCGCGGTAGAGGTCGCCGCGCTGCGACTGCCGGTACGGCTCGTAGGGGCCGCCGACCTCGGGCCCCTCATCCCAGTTCAGCCCGAGCCAGCGCAGCGCGTCGAGGATCGCGTTGTAGCTCTCCTCGCTGTCGCGCGCAGCATCGGTGTCCTCGATCCGGAAGACGAAGTCGCCACCGGTGTGTCGCGCGTACGCCCAGTTGAAGAGGGCGGTGCGGACCAGGCCGACGTGCGGCGCGCCGGTCGGCGACGGACAGAAGCGAACCCTGACAGGTGTGTTCACGTTATTTCCCTTTACGCACAACAGGATTGGAGAGGGTGCCGATACCCTCGACGGTGATGCTGACGGTGTCGCCGTCCTCGATCGGGCCGACGCCCTCGGGGGTTCCGGTGAGGATGATGTCGCCGGGCAGCAGCGTCATGACGGCCGAGACCCATTCGATGATGGCGCCGACATCGTGCAACAGCAGCGCGGTGTTGCTGTCCTGCCGCTTCTCGCCGTTCACCTCGGTGCGGATGTCCAGATCGGCCGGGTCCACGGCGGTCTCGATCCACGGGCCGACCGGGCAGAACGTGTCGTGCCCCTTGGCCCGCATCCACTGGCCGTCCTTCTTCTGCTGATCACGTGCCGAGACATCGTTCGCGATCGTGTAGCCGAGGATGTAGTCCTTGGCCTTGGCCGCCGGGATGTCCTTGCCCGGACGTTCGATGACCACCGCCAGTTCGCCCTCGTGGTGCACGGGGTTGGCGTCGGCGGGCAGCTGGATCGGGATGTTCGGCCCGATGATCGCGGTGTTGGGTTTGAGGAAGATCACCGGGTCCTCGGGCGGTTCGCTGCCCATCTCGCGGGCGTGCGCGGCGTAGTTCTTGCCCATGCAGACCACCTTGCTGGCCAGGATCGGCGCCAGCAGCCGGACGTCGGCCAGCGGCCAGGAGCGCCCGGTGAAGGTGGGGTTGCGGGACAGGTACTGCTCGGCGATTTCTTTGCAGACCGCATCGGAGTTCGGGTCGCCCTCGATCACGACAAAAGCGACACCGTCTGGACTGGCAATTCGACCTAGACGCATCCGCCCAGCCTAATGAGGCCCGCTGGTCAGCCCGCGAACTGGGCTTGAAGGAACGGCGTGGAGTCCGCCATCGAGGTCAGCACCGTGCTGGAGTGGTCATCCTCGGGGTAGACGTACAGCGCCACGTCCTGGCCGTTGGCCTTGAGTTGGTCGACGAACCTCAGGGTCGACGACGGCGGCACGTCCCGGTCCTTGAGACCGACGCCCAGGAAGATCGGCCGGTCGTAGCCCGCGATGGGCGTGCCCATGAAGTCGGCCAGCGCCCGGCGCATGTCCGGTAGCGACGCCAGTGGGGCGGAGAAGAACTGTGGCGGCGCGAGGCCGGCCACCGCCGCGCTCAGTGGTGCGGTGCACAGGGTCTCGGCCTGGTTCGCCGCGGTCAGGCCGGCAGGCGTGAGCACGCTGTTGACGTCCGGGCGGAGCTCCCGGAAGCCGGCGAGGATGTAGGCCGTGTAGGCCGACGCGATGGGACCCAACCCGGGCGGCAGCACCATGTCAGGGCCTGCCGTGATGATGACGTCGTCGATATTCGCCGGGGTGCCGGTCGCCACGACGCCGCGGTAGTCGAGGCCGCTCCCCTTGCTGAATTCGGTGGCCCACCGCGCGCTCGCGACGGCCGCCGCGCCACCCTGCGACTGCCCGACCAGAGCCCACTTCGGCGACAGCGGCAGGTTCATGTGACGCGCGGCGATCACCGAATCGATGATGGCGTGCGCGGTGGCGACGCTGTTGAGGTAGCTCATCAGACCGGGGGTGCCCAGACCCGTGTAGTCGGAACCGACGACGACGTAACCCTCACTCAGCCAGTGGCTCAGATATTCGTTGTCGCGTGCGCTGCGCGGCTGCGCCGAGGGCGTGCAGTCGTCGCCCAGGCCGACGGTGCCGTGCGCCCAGGCGATGACGGGCCAGCCGCCCGGCGGGGCCTCGCCGGGCGGCACGAACACCACGCCGGTGCTGACCGCCGGCGAATTGTGTTGGTCGGTGGTCGAATACAGGATTCGGTAGGCGCGGGCCGCACCGGCGACCGACAGCCCGGGGTTCAGCGGGACGGTCCGGATGAGCCCGCCCGGCGGCGGCACCCGGTCCGCGAATGCCCGGGCGTCCAGGCCCGACCAGTTCGGCGCAGCTGCCGATGCCGTGGGTATCGGTGCCGCCACCAGCATCAGGCCGGCCACCAAGGCCGCCGTCAAACGTGAGAAGTACGCGCGCTGAGCCATGTTGCCGACCCTAGTTGTTCTCAAATATTGAGAAACAGATTCATATCTTGAGAACCGTGATGGCACCATGAAGCCATGGTCACCAACGTCTCAGCCGTCCGCCGCTGGTCGATGCTGGTGATCGCACTCGGCTCGACGATGTGCGCCAACGTCTTCATCAACGGCGCAGCCTTCCTGATCCCGACGCTGCACGGCGAACGGGGGCTGGACCTGTCGCGCGCCGGACTGGTCTCGGCAATGCCGAGCTTCGGCATGGTGCTGACGCTCATCGCGTGGGGCTGGGTCGTCGACCGGGTCGGTGAACGGTTCGTGCTGACGGTCGGCGCGCTACTGACCTCGCTGGCCGCGTTCGCGGCGGCCTGGGCCGACTCGTTGGTCGCCGTCGGAGCCTTCCTGTTGCTGGGCGGCATGGCGGCCGCGAGCTCCAACTCCGCGAGCGGCCGGTTGGTGGTCGGCTGGTTCCCACCCGAACAGCGCGGGTTGGTGATGGGCATCCGCCAGACCGCCCAGCCGCTGGGAGTTGGGCTGGGCGCCCTGGTCATTCCGCGAGTGGCCGAGTCATCCGGCGTGTCTGCCGCACTGTTGTTCCCCGCGATCGCGTGTCTGGTCGCAGCAGTCGTGACCGCGCTGGGCGTCATCGATCCCCCGCGGCCGCCCCGATCATCTGCTCCCGCAACCGATCTGGCCAATCCCTACCGCGGGTCGTCGGCACTGGCCCGTATCCACGCCGTGTCCGTCCTGCTCGTTGTCCCCCAGTCACTGGTGTGGACCTTCTCGTTGGTGTGGTTGATGACGGCGCACGGCTGGTCGGCCGGCGCGGCGGGCGCCATGGTGACGGTGGCCCAATTGTGCGGGGCCGCAGGCCGAATCGCCGCCGGCCGGTGGTCGGACGTGATGGGATCACGGCTGCACCCGGTGCGCGTGATCGCCGTCTTGGCCGGCGTCACGATGGGCCTGCTCGCATTGACCGACTACCTGCACTGGCCCGTCGCGGTGTTCGTGATGGTGGTGGCGTCGGTGGTGACCGTGACCGATAACGGGTTGTCGTTCACCGCAATTGCCGAAATCGCCGGGCCGTTCTGGAGTGGCCGGGCGCTGGGTGTGCAGAACACGACGCAATTGCTGACGGCAGGCATCGTGCCGCCGGTGTTCGGCGCCCTGATCGGAGCCTTCGGGTTCCCGGCCGCGTTCGCGGTGTGCGCGCTGTTCCCGGTGCTGGCCGTGCCGTTGGTCCCGGTGGCCGCAGACCCGTTGCGCGCCAAGCCCGTTCCCGCCCCCGCCGAGCATTGAGTGTGCGTCTACGCAGGTCACCACTCGCACTTTGTCTGCGCTGACGCGCAGTCAAAAGCGGCCCGGTCGGCAATAGTCACAGCCGTCACTCCAGTCCCGGTCTGCTTGCTGCATACCCATCTGGGATGCGGTATCGCCGGTGCTATCGGCCCATCTCAAGCCGACCGTGGGACCTGACGAGCCGACACGCCGAAGCGAAGCTCGGCAACCCCCACGCTCGGTGTAGAGACGAAGACCGCCACGTTCACCCCGCACTCCCCTGGTAGCGATCTCGCACTTGAATGATCGATCGACGTCGCGCGGCGGTCAGCAAGTCCGCCGCGCCGAGTCTCATGTCACCGTAAGCCGAATGTGGGGCAACCCCGTTCGCACGTAACAACGGCTCGGCACGCTGCGAAACACTGCCCTTGACCCCGAACCACCCCAGCAGTTCAGTGACCGGGGGCGTGCCGAATCGGCCGATGGAGTGGTTGGCTCGGCAGATCACCCAGGCCACGGTGGCCGCTCCGCGTTCCAACGATGCCTTACGACGGAAGATCGCTGGATCGGCCACCGCAGCACGGCCCAGGAAGCGACGCATCGCCGTCCGGTGCTCGACATCGAAGAGCTCGTCTGCGCAGCGGTCGCACAGGGCCAGCACCGTCTCGACGGCGGGCCGGATGTCGTCGGCTATGCCCGCCCAGTCAAACGGCTCATCGTCCAATGGCTCGTCGGTCAGATTCTGCAACTGGAAATGGCCGCCGACCATCGCGTCCAAGCGCTCGAGCATGATCTCTGCGAAGCTTGGGTCGTCATCGGCGAAGCCGCCGAAGCCCTCCCCCAGCAACCGGGCGGCCAGCGCCGCCGCACCCTGCGGACGATCCGTCCGGATCATCCGCTGAAATTCGCCTTCCCATCTGCCGACGGACGCCAAGGTGTCGGCCGTGAGGGTGGCGCTGATGCCTTGGCGGTGGTGGCAGTAGGCGATGAAGGCACGCAACAGACTGGGTAATTGTGCGAGATAACCCGTATCCGCCACTATCTTTCGCGGAGCCCAATCCACGAGAAGGATCTCTACGTTGACGGGGCTCCACCGGTAGGGGTCACCGGGTCCCCACTCGGTCGCGAACCACAAGATCGAGTCCAGCAGACCGTGCGCATCGGCGGTATCCATGGCGTCACCGAACCGCGAGGCGAAGAAATCGTCGGCGATTGCCGTTCTCTCCTTGTCAGTCCATTCATGACGTTCCGGAACCGCGCCTCCGGCAGGCTGCATCCGGACCAGCCATTCGACCAGTGGCCGGCACATGGGCCAGGAATCGGATTCCGGTGGCGGGAACAGTCGCGAACCGTGGTCGATAGCCTTCTCGACTATCGCCCGCGCGTCGGCCGGATGGAACCGCGAGAGTGTCTGCCCGTCTTCAATCGACGGTTGCAGCTGCCGCAGCACGACTGAGATCGCTTCCGGAATGACGAACGCGTCTTTGACCACCGTGCCCATGTTGTGGTCCACATAAACCAGCGCCGTCAACTGCCGGCCGCCGGGGAGCGTCGCGCCGAAGAAATAGTCGTCACCGTCACCGAGAACGTGCGTCAGGAACCACACTTCCGGGTCGGCGCGGGTATCCGCCAGCGCGCCAAGCCAATTCGGCAACGGTTGGCGGCGTGTAGTCAATTCGCGATCAATACGCGCCGCGATCTCCTGGTCGGGCACCATCTCGCGGATGACAGTCAGCGCGGCCGTGGTCTGCGCGAAAGAGGTACCGATCAGCGAGTCGACCAGCGCGTCGAGACTCGGGCCATCGTCATCGCGAGCCCAAGGATTGCGAGATCGTGGGTCGGTGGCAGTGATCAGCCCACTCACGAGTTCGAGCAGTGCCAGCGGCTGGTCAGAGCGCAGAGCAGACCGCAACGCCTGGAACAGCGGCTGGTCCTCAGGTCTGATCGAAGGCGGAGTCGGCACCGACCGAAGGTGACGCTTGGGTTGCTTGCCACGTGCGGACTTGGACATACCGGCCAGCGTAGGTTGTTGCCAACGGACGGAGGGTGAGCGAATCGCTCCTCGCTTACGGATTGGTATCGGATCGGGCTCGAAACCACGGGTCCGGAAGGTGTCACGGTGGCGCCAAGCCGGTCAAGGCCACCGGGCACCCATACAAGCTCATCTTCGGGCGCCGGAACATCGGAGACGCTACTTGGCGTCGATCGGCGCCCACCCAATGGAATGAACCCAGTTCAGTCGCGCTCACTCAAGACTTCGGCCACCAACTCCGCTGCCGACATACCCAATGCATCGCTGAGCGCCACCAACGTTGATAACCGCGGATTGGCCGGGCGCTTGGTCTTTCGGTTGCTGATGCCGCTTTCCAGCAGCTGGTAGTGATTCCGGCTGATACCGCTGGCTTCAGCCAGGGCTTCTTGAGTGAGTCCACGCTCCTCCCGGAGCCCCGCCAACCGTCGACCGAGAGCACCAGCGAGCTTTCGCTCGATCTCGGACTGCGGCACCCCTGCAATCTGCCGATACGCCATTCCGGCGTCGACCATCTATAGATGGCGTAATATGCCGACTTGTCGGCTGCACCATCTATACATGGCTCTCCCGACGGACGAAGGGAGCGTCGGGGTGGCCAGTCGACATGTCTGACGGTTGGCATACCCCTGCGCGCAACGCGCTCTCGGGCGACACCGGTTTGCAGACGACAGCGAACACCTCCAAGAAGTCATGCCTGGAGGTCGTGTGCAGCTAGAAGAGCTCAAATCGGGACTCCGCATCGAAGGACTGATCCCCGCTGAAAT
The DNA here is from genome assembly GCF_045310825.1 of Mycobacterium sp. SMC-21. Classification (NCBI taxonomy): domain Bacteria; kingdom Bacillati; phylum Actinomycetota; class Actinomycetes; order Mycobacteriales; family Mycobacteriaceae; genus Mycobacterium; species Mycobacterium sp. SMC-21. Next base: position 49,543 of record NZ_JBJIAO010000032.1, read on the forward strand.
CGTCACCGTGCTCGCCGCCCAACAGCACGGCACCGAGGCAGTCGAGCTGACGTACCGGACCAACAACGGTGCGCTCGGTCAGCAAGTCGTCTTCAGGAAAGACCAGGACCAGCTGCGTGCAGCCGCGGCGGCCAGCCGACCATTCGACGCATCAGCATCTGACTACAAACTGGTAGCCGAGGCCCAAAGAATCAGCCTCGCAGGACTTTTCGACCCGATGCTGGCGGTGGCCACCAGCGACGTGCGTCCACTGCCGCATCAGATCCGCGCGGTCTACGGACAACTCCTCCCCCGGACGCCGCTGCGATTCCTCCTCGCCGATGATCCCGGTGCCGGCAAGACCATCATGGCGGGTCTCTACATCAAGGAACTCCTGCTGCGTGACGACGTCCGCCAATGCCTGATCGTCGCCCCGGGTGGCCTGGTGGAACAGTGGCAGGACGAACTGTTCTTCAAGTTCGGGCTGCGGTTCAACCTATTGACCAACCAGCTCATCGATGCCCACGTCGACCTCAACGTCTTCGAGACCAACCCGCTGCTCATCGCCCGTATGGACCAGCTGTCCCGCAACGAGGAACTGCAGGCTCAGCTCACGGAGACCGAGTGGGATCTGGTGATCGTCGACGAGGCGCATCGCATGGGCGCCCACTACTTCGGCGGAAAGCTGGAGAAGACCAAGCGTTTTCAGCTCGGCGAGCTTCTCGGCCGGATCACGCGTCATCTCCTCTTGATGACGGCGACGCCGCACTCAGGCAAGAACGAGGACTTCAATCTCTTCCTGACTCTGCTGGACCGTGACCGGTTCGAGGGCAGGAACACCAAGGCCACCGACACCGCCGACATCATGCGCCGAATGGTCAAGGAGGACCTCCTCACCTTCGACGGCAAGAAGCTGTTCCCAGAGCGCCGTGCCGAGACAGTGCCCTATGAGCTGACCGCCCTTGAACATTCGCTCTACGAGCAGGTCACCGCCTACGTCCGCGAAGGCATGAACCGCGCCGACCGGGTGGGCGGAAAGCGCAAGAACACAGTCGGATTCGCGCTCACCGTGCTGCAACGACGACTCGCGTCCAGCCCCGAGGCGATCTACAAGAGCCTGGTCCGCCGAACCGAACGGCTCGAGCGCAAGAAGCAGGAAATCGTCAACGGCACCTACGTCGAGAACGAACCGACCGTCGATGTCGATGCCCTTGACACCGACGACTACAACTCCGAAGAGATCGAAGCGCTCGAAGAGGAACTGCTCGATGCCGCTACTGCAGCGCAGACGGTGGACGAACTCGACGCCGAGTTGCTCGAACTGTCGGAGCTGACCCGCGCCGCCAAACAAGTTCGCGATTCCGGTACCGATCGCAAGTGGACCGAGCTGAGCAACATCCTTCACGACGAGGCACTGACGACGGATACCAACGGATGGCCGCGCAAGCTCATCATCTTCACCGAACATCGCGACACCCTCGATTACCTGGCCGGCCGGATCCGCTCGCTGCTCGGGAAACCTGCTGCCGTGCAGGCCATTCATGGTGGGGTCCGGCGTCGGGAGCGCCGCCAGATCACCGAAGAATTCACCAAGAACCGAGACTGCCAAATCCTCCTGGCCACCGATGCCGCCGGCGAGGGACTCAACCTGCAGGCCGCGCACCTGATGGTCAATTACGATCTGCCCTGGAACCCGAATCGCATCGAACAAAGGTTCGGCCGTATCCACCGCATCGGCCAGGAGGAAGTCTGCCGGCTGTGGAACATCGTGGCCAGCAACACCCGCGAGGGTGACGTCTTCGTCCGCCTGCTCGAAAAGATCGAAGAACAGCGGGAAGCCTACGGCGGCAAAGTTTTCGACGTACTAGGCGAAGCGTTCAACGAGACCCCGCTGCGCGACCTGCTGTTGGAGGCCATTCGCTACGGCGAGCTGCCCGAGACACGCGCCAAGATGCAGCAAGTCATCGATCACAACGTCTCCGACGGGCTCAAGGAACTGCTCGAAGAACGTGCCCTGGCGTCCGACCATCTCGCCGAGGCCGAGCTGGAGAAGTTGCGCGCGGCCATGGACGACGCGCGAGCACGCCGGTTGCAGCCCCACTACATCGAGATGGCCTTCAAGGCGGCCTTCACCCGACTCGGCGGACGCATCACCAAACGTGAGCGCGGCCGATACGAAATCACCAACGTCCCAGCACCTTTGCGCGACGGCAAGTTCGGGCCCGTTCCCACCAGATACGACCGCGTGACCTTCGACCTGGGACACGTACATTCCGAAGAACTCACCCGCGCTGATCTGCTCGCCCCAGGCCACCCCCTCCACGACGCGGTGATGCACGAAGCGATCCGTCGCTTCAGTGAAACTCTCACCAACGGGACCGTGTTGGTGTCGGCGACGCTGGACGAGCCGCAGCTCCTTGTGGGTGTCACCGAAGAGGTGACCGACGCTACCGGCGCTTCGGTGTCCAGGCGGTTCGGCTATGCATACGTGGACAGCCAGGGCGCCGTCAGGCCGGCCGGACCCGCTCCCTACCTGGACTGTGTCGCTGCGCCGGAGACGCCGGCAGTCACCGCAGCCCGCCAACTGTCCTGGCTTGCCGACGCCGAAGACCGCGCCACCAGCTGGATCATCACCACCCAACTACCCGAATACCTGGCAGAGGTACAGCCGCGCCGTGCCGCCGAACTCGCCAAGACCCGCGAACAGGTGACCAAACGCCTCGAGGAAGAACGCGATCGGCTACTGCTCGAGGCGCTCGTGGCGTCGGAGAAGGAGCAGGGCGGGGCGAAGCCCAAGGAATCCTCGGAGAACCTCAATCGCAAGGCGGTCGAGCTTGATTCCCGGCTCCGTAAACGGTTAGAGCTGCTGGACCGGCAGGCATTGATGTCGACCAAGCCGCCGCGCATCGTCACCGCGGCCTTGGTGCTTCCGGTGGGCATGGTAGATAACGAGCTACCGCCCTCTGCACCAATGCATGCCAAGGAGACCAAGGAAGTCGAGCGCCGCGGCGTCGATCTGGTGCTGGGTGTCGAACGAGCGCTGGGACGTGATCCGTTCGAACAAGCCTTCAACAACAAGGGTTTTGACATCTTGTCCTCGGATGCCAACGGCGACACCTACCGCATCGAGGTGAAGGCCCGCATCGACGGCGCCACCGACTTCTTCGTCACCCACAACGAGGTGATTCTCGGCAAGAATGCCGCGCCGCGGTACCGACTTGCGCTGGTGCGAGTCGACCCGCGCGGCGCTGAGTACGACGAGGTGCGCTACCTCGACAATCCGTTCGCCTCAACGGATCTCGGAGATTTCGACGCGACCGGGGTGCGCGGAGACTGGAAAAAGATGTGGGACAAGGGAACCGAGCCATTTTGATGACAGATGCTGATACAACGGCGAAGCCGGTGCGCAAACGCAAACTCATTGAGGTTGCACTCCCTTTGGAGGCGATCAACCGAGAGTCGGCATACGAGAAGGTTCCAGCGATCCGCCCACACCCACGCACACTGCATTTGTGGTGGGCCCGGCGCCCGAACGTGGCAGCGCGGGCGGTGCTGTTCGCTCAACTTGTCGATGATCCGAGCGCCCATCCGGACGAATTCCCAACCGACGAACTCCAACGCAAAGAGCGCGACCGGCTGCATGCCCTGATCCAGCGACTAGTCGTTTGGAGGAACTCGTGGGATGCGTCGCTGATGGCCGAGGCCCACGCTGAGATTCTCAAATCGACTGGCGGCAATCCGCCGCCCATTCTCGACCCCTTCGCCGGTGGCGGCACGATACCGCTCGAAGCACAGCGGCTCGGTCTGGAGGCGCACGCATCGGACCTCAATCCCGTTGCGGTACTGATCAATAAGGCGCTGATCGAGATTCCGCCGAAGTTCCGCGACCGGCCGCCAGTGTTCCCGGGCCTCGCTGAATCCGAGATCCGCTCATGGAAAGGCGCCGAAGGTCTGGCCGCCGACGTGCGGGCCTATGGGGCGTGGATGCGCGATGAGGCCGAAAAGCGGATCGGGCACCTGTACCCCAAGGCAGCCCTGCCGGATGGGTCGACAGCGACTGTCATTGCCTGGATTTGGGCACGTACCGTCACCTGCCCCAACCCGGCGTGTCGTATTGCGATGCCGTTGGTGCGGTCGTGGTGGCTCGGTAAGAAGAAAGGCAAAGAGGCGTACGTCGTGCCGTCCGTGGTCGACGGCAAGGTCAGCTTCTCCATCGGCCACGATCCGAAGACTGCGCCGACCTCGGAGACCGACGGCACGGTTGGGCGCAGCGGGGCGACCTGCATTGGTTGCGGGTCAGCAGTTGAGCTGAAATACATTCGGGCCGAGGGCCGAGGAGGGCGCATGGGCTCGCACCTCATGGCAACCGTCGCTGAGGGCGACCGGACTCGCGTCTATCTGGAATCGACGCCTGAGCACGAAGTAGCCGCACAAGTTCCGCATCCCGCCGACGTACCGGGGGGCGAACTACCGAACAATCCTCGCGACTTCAAAACTCCGAACTACGGCATGAGCACGTTTGCCGACCTATTCACACCGCGGCAGCTCATTGCGCTCACCACGTGCAGCGACCTTGTTGCTGAGGCTCGCGAGCGCGTACTCGCCGATGCCCTGACTTCAGGCTTGTCCGAAGGCGACCGTCTCGAATCCGGCGGCACCGGTGCCGCGGCCTACGCCGATGCGGTCGCAACCTACTTGGGGCTAGGCGTTAGCCGCACCGCCGATCGTTCATCGACAATCGCGAGCTGGGATTCATCTCTGGGCAAGGTACGCAATACCTTCGGCCGACAAGCGATCCCGATGACCTGGGACTTCGCGGAGGTCAACCTCTTCTCCTGTTCAACCGGAAATTTCGTCAGCCAGTTCGATTGGATCACTGATGCTTTCGAGAACGGGCCGACCCAAGTTGACGGGACTGTGACACAGGTCGACGCGACAAGTGCCAACTACAACGACGCCGTCATCTCCACGGATCCGCCGTATTACGACAACATCGGCTATTCGGATTTGTCCGACTACTTCTACATCTGGCTGCGTCGCGCAGTCCGGCCTATCCACCCGTATCTCCTCTCAACAATGTTGGTTCCCAAGGCGGAGGAACTCGTCGCCAACCCATACCGACATGCTGGCAGCCAGGGCGCACGCGAATTCTTCGAGGAAGGATTTCGGCAAGTGTTCGCCCGTGCGCAGGTCAGCGCATCGCCCAACTATCCGATCACCGTTTATTACGCGTTCAAACAGAGTGAGACAACGGAAGGCGGCGAGGCCTCGACGGGGTGGGAAACGCTGCTCGAAGGAATGATCCGCTCGGGTTGGGAGATCACCTCGACATGGCCACTTCGGAGTGAACAGGGCTATCGAATGATTGCGAGCGGCTCCAATGCACTGGCTTCCTCCATCGTTCTTTCACTTCGACCGCGGCCAGACGGAGCAGCGACAATAGACCGTCGGGGCCTAATTGCCGCGCTTGAGGCCGAATTGCCCTTCGCACTCAGAGAACTGCAGCAAGGCGCAATCGCCCCGGTCGACCTGCCACAGGCAGCCATCGGGCCAGGCATGGCGGTGTTCTCCCGATACTCAGCCGTCATCGAACCCGGCGGCTCGAAGATGTCGGTGCGGTCAGCGCTGGCGCGCATCAACGAGATCCTCGATCAGGTGCTCAACGAGCAAGAGGGCGATTTCGATTCGACAAGCCGATTCGCCATCGCCTGGTATCGCCAACATGGCTACGACACAGGTACTTTCGGAGACGCCAACAACCTAGCCAACGCCCGCAACACTTCCGTCGACACTATGGATCGTGATGGCATCCTGATCAGCAGGGCCGGCAAGGTCCAGCTGATCAAACCGTCTGACCTGGCCTCCGACTACGACGTGCTCGCCGACCTACACACCAGCAACTGGGAAGTCCTGCACCACCTGATCAAGAAGCTGGAAGGCGACGGCATCACCCCCGCCGGCGAATTCCTGCGCATCGCGCTGACCCGACCGGACGCAGCGATCGATGCCGATTTGGTGAAAGAGCTTGCGCACCTCCTGTTCCGGATCGCCGAGAGCAACGGCTGGACCAAGGACGCGCTGAGCTTCAACAGCCTGGTCACCAGCTGGCCCGAAATTCTCGATGTGGCACGGGCCGATGCTCCGGCAACGAGCGCACAGGGCACCTTGGACTACGACGAGGAAGACGACTGACATGGCGCTGAGCAATCGCGACCGCATCAACCGCATGTTCGAGGTCATCGCGCCTGCCTTGGACGACTTCATCTCCTCAGTGATCGGACAGGGCGACCCAGCCCTCGGCGCGGCCTGGCCCAAACTCGTCCAGAACAAGGACTCGAAAAACGGCGCCCCGTCGACCAAGACATACGAGCCACTCGACCCGCAGGTGCAATTGCGGATGCTGACCGAAGGCAACATCACCGGCGGGTTCAGGAAGGGCTGGTACCCATTCAACGAAGCGCTCGGCAGGGCCGGGGAGTCCTTCGCCATTGAGCTTCGGGAGGCGCGAAACACGTGGGCACACAACGGTTCGTTCAGCGACGACGATGCCTACCGCACCTTGGACACTGCCGAGCGCCTGCTGCGGTTGATCGGCGGCAGCACCGAGGCGGACGAAGTCCAAACCATCAAGCGCAATCTGCGCCGAGTTACCGCGGACAAAGACGACAAGAAGGTACTCAAGGCGGCTGTCGACAATCCCGAGGCCGCCGGCCTCCAGCCGTGGCGGGAAGTGCTGCCACCGCACGATGATGTTGCGACGGGAAACTTCGCGTCCTCCGAATTTGCGGCTGACCTCCACAAGGTTGCCTTCGGCGGAGAACAGGATTCGGACTATGCCGACCCGGTGACGTTCTTCCGACGCACTTACCTGACAGAGGGACTGACCGATCTCGTCGGCCGTGCCGTCAGGCGCTTGTCCGGCGACGACAACGCGCCGCCGGTGATCAACCTGCAGACCAATTTCGGCGGCGGCAAGACGCACTCGATGCTGGCCCTGTGGCACGTCGCGGCCGGGCTTCCGGTGGGTGATTTCCCGCAGGAGACCGCAGACTTGCTGACCACCAACGGTTACCAAGCCGGCATGGTGAACCGCGTCGCGATCGTCGGCAATCATTTCAGCCCAGCCGGCGAACCCAAGACGGACGGCCCTCACGTCAACACCCTGTGGGGCGAGTTGGCCTGGCAGTTGGGCGGCGCGGAGGCGTACGCACTTGTCGCCGAAGCCGATGTCAACCGAACGCCTCCGGGCGCGGCGCTCCACGAACTGCTGGCGAAGTACTCCCCCGCGGTCATACTCATCGACGAATGGGTTGCCTACGCCCGCTCACTCGTCGGACGCGATGACCTCGCCGGTGGCACGTTCGATGACCAGTTCACCTTCGCGCAATCGCTCACCGAAGCCGCCAAAGGAACGTCCGGCGTGTTGCTGGTCATTTCGATACCGGCTTCCAACGCCATCGACAGTTCAGAGCCCATCGCCGGAAGCGCCGAGGAAGTCGGCGGCTCCAACGGACTGGAGGCCCTACATCGCCTGCAGCGCGTCGTTGGCCGTCTCGCCGACCAGTGGCGTCCTGCATCATCGCTTGAGGCGTATCAAATCGTGCGGCAACGACTGTTCCAACAACCCGACGCGGCTGCGCTGGCATCGATCGGCGCTACCGCGCGCGCCTATGTCGACTTCTACCGCAAGTACAACGACGACTTCCCGCGAGAATCCCGGGAGCCGGCCTACGAGGACCGCATCAAACGGACCTATCCCATTCACCCCGAACTCTTCGACCGTCTCTACGAGGAGTGGTCGTCGCTGGAGCGGTTCCAGCGCACCCGTGGAGTTCTGCGCCTGATGAGCACCGTGATCCACGCGCTGTGGACCGGTGACGACTCGTCACCGCTGATCATGCCGGGCTCGATACCGCTGGCGGTCGGACGGGTGAACTCGGAATTGACCAGCTACCTCCAAGATTCGTGGAAGGCCGTGATCGACGCCGATGTCGACGGCCCGAACTCCGAACCGGCCCGCATCGACGTTGCGAAGCCGCTGTTCGGTCAGCGGTCCCTGACCAAACGTCTCGCTCGAACCGTGTTCTTCGGCGCCGTACCGACGATCGGCTCGGCGCACAAGGGGCTCGAAACCCAACGTGTCTTCCTGGGAACCGCGGTGCCCGGCGATGTCCCCGGCAACTTCCATGCCGCGCTGACTCAGCTCGGCGATCGGGCTACCTACTTCTACTTGGGGTCCGGCAAGTACTGGTATGACCTGCAGGCCAACATCACTCGTACCGCCAAGGACCAAGCCGAGCGCCTGCACAAGGAAGACGTCTGGGCTGAAATCGCGCTCCGTCTGCAAGCCCAAGCACGTACCCGCGGCGACTTCGCCGGTGTGCACGTGTGCCCGGAATCGAATGCCGATACTCCTGATACCGATGAAGCCCGGCTGGTGATCCTGCATCCCAAGGTCGCACACAAGCGGGGTACCGATTCTGCGGCAAAGGCTTTCGCGCACAAGGCAACGGAGCAGCGTGGCACTGCGAACCGCTCCAACCGCAACATGCTCGTGTTTCTGGCCGCCGACGAAGCACGACTCGAAGAGCTCGACAACGCGGTGCGCGACTACCTCGGCTGGAGCCACGTCCTGGCCAACGAGGCCGATCTGGATCTCACCACGAACCAGAAGGATCAGGCCACCCAGCGGCAGGCAACGGCCGACCAGACGGTCAAATCGCGTCTGCTGCAAACATTTACGTGGGCCCTCATTCCGTCACAGCCCGATCCGGGAGCGCCTTTCATCCTGCGCGAGACCAAGGTGGAAGGACAGTCGGAGTCACTGGCCGAACGAGTGTCCCGTCGTCTCGGCAGCGACGGGGATCTGTCAACACAGCAGGCCGCCGTGACCGTTCGGCTTGCCATCAACAAGGTCCCACAGATCTGGAAAGACGGGCACGTTACGCTCGGCGCGCTGTGGGAGCTGTACTGCCAGTATCCTTATATGCCGCGCCTCCGCGATCGGAAAGTGTTGCAAGAAGGCGTCCGTGAGCTTCCCCTGATCTGGGAGACCGATGCTTTCGCGTTGGCCACCGGCTACCAAGACGGCCGGTACGTCGGCTTGTGGATTCCTGGCGATGCCAATTCCGCACCGGTTGCCACGGACTCGCTCCTGCTCGTGCGCCCCGATGTTGCCACCAAGCAGCGTGCCGAAGAAGAGCCTGCCCCCGAATCTGGGGATCCCAGTCCGTCGCCAACGAAACCGCAGCCGGCCAAGGGACCAGGCGTCGACGTCGGGTTCCCGCCGGCCAAGACCCGCTTCTACGGCGTGAAGACCCTCAGCTCGGACAAGATCGCGCTCGATTTCAAGAACATCGCGGATGAGGTCATCGCAAACCTGCGCGACCAAGGAATTGAACTAGTGGTGCGAATCGAAATCGAGGCTGTCGACTCAAACGGGTTCGACGAGAACAAGATTCGCACGGTCGCCGAGAACGCCAAAACGCTGAAGTTCGATCAGTCTGGGTTTGAGGAGAGCTAGCTTCGCGCGGACTTCGCGGCCTGCACGTTCCAGTCAACGGCGAGGCTGTCGACGGCGTACGTCGCATCGTCGACGGTGTAGTGCTCCGCCGAAACCAATTACCTGATCAGGCCTGTTCGGGAAAACGCCGTGTAGTCGAGGTAATCCTTCACAGCTCGTACGGCATTCTGCCGACTCGCGGGTGTCCGCGGGAGTTGTCCCGCCGGGCGTAATCGGGCTCTTCACAGATGAGGGTGTAGAGGTGGTTGGCGCGTCGTTGCCGGGATAGAGGTCGAGGTCTCTCGAAAATGA
>NZ_JBJIAO010000033.1:0-58359 GCF_045310825.1 Mycobacterium sp. SMC-21
CTTCTTCGCAGACTTGCAGGTCGTGAAGCGGAACCTACGCCCGTGCTCCGTATTTACACCGCGTCCCGGACACGACCTGCTTAGTTGACCTTTTGCAGTGCAAACGGTCGAACCCGGCACCGTTGGAGATTTCGTAATGCGCGTCGCCACGGAGAAAAGCAACCCCTGCTCCCCTCACTTTCAACATATAGCGCACCCCGGGGCTTGTGGCAAGACCCCCCCTCATGCTCCAGAATCGCTGGGCTGCAACGTAACTGCAGCTCGATCGTCTTGAGGGGGACGCATGACGAACATTGACGTGATCATCGTGGGCGCAGGACCGACCGGTCTGACGCTCGCCACCGAACTCTGCCTGACCGGGATCAAACCGCTTGTCCTGGAGCGACTCACCGACATTCGCGAGGTCGCCAAAGCCGGCGGCATCGGCGGCCAGATCCTCAACCTGCTGCGCTACCGCGAACTCGGTGACCTGCTCAATGACGCGGCCGGCCCGCCCGTCACCGCCAAACTCCCGTTCGGCGGCATCCACGTCGATCTCACCCAGCTCGACGAGTCGCCGATCAGGTGCAGCGGCTCCCCCAGCCTCGGCTCGAAGCCCTCCTGCAGGACTACGCACGCAGCCTCGGCGTCGAGGTCCGGCGCGGCCAGGAGGTCGTCGGTCTGCAGCAGGACGACGACGCCGTGCATCTCGAGGTCCGCGGTCCGGATGGTCCGTACCGCATCATCGCGCATTACGTCGTGGGCTGCGACGGGGTACGGAGCCGGGTGCGGGAACTGGCCGGCATCGGCTTCCCGGGCATCGTCTACCCCGAGATCCACCGGATGGCCACCGTCACGTGGCCGCGCGAGATCACCGCCCGCGACGACGGCGACTACGACGTCCCGGGCTATGGCCGCCTGCCGTGGGGCTACAGCCAGACCGAGGGCGGCATCTTCGCCATCGCGTCGTCAGAGCCCGGATGGTTGGGCCTGTACACCAGCGAGGCTCCCGACCACGACTACGACGATGACGACCCGATGACGCTGGACGAATTCCGCGCCAGCGTCCGTCGCGTGCTCGGCGTGGACTTCCCGCTCGGCGAGCCAAAGCGGCTGACCCGCTTCACGTACGCGGCCCGGCACACCGAGCGCTACGTGTCGGGCCGGGTGCTGCTGGCCGGTGACACGGCGCACCAGATTCCGACGGGCGGCGTCGCGGTATCGGCCGGGATGCTCGACGGGGTGAACCTCGCGTGGAAGCTCGCCGCCACGCTCCATGGCTGGGCACCGCCCGGCCTGCTCGAGACCTACCACTCCGAACGGCACCTCGCCGGCGAACGCCTGCTGCTGCACGCGCAGGCCCAGGTGTCGTTGCGGCGGGGCCACGACCCGGCCGACGAGGCGCTGCGAAAAGTGTTCACTGAGTTGCTCTCCGACGCGCCCGCGCTTGCGCGCGTCGGCGCGATGATCGCCGCGTCCGACGTCCGGTATCCGATGCCCGGCGCGCAGCCGCACCCGCTGGCCGGGACGTTCGCGTCGCACCTGCCCGACGACGTCGTGGCGGCCCTGCGCGCGGCGCGACCTGTCTTCGTCGGACCACCCGAGCTGTGCGACGTCGCGGCACCGTGGGTGGATCGCGTCGACATCCTCAGGGGCCAGGCCGACGCCCTGCTGATTCGCCCGGATGCACACATCGCGTGGGCCGGCGCCTCGGATGCGGGGCTGCGGGACGCACTCACGTATTGGTTCGGCGATCCGCGATGAATATTCGCGCCCGCACCGGTCTACCCAGTGAACGCAACCATCAGGAGGCAACATGACCGAGCAGACCGCCCTGCCGCCAGTGGTCGACCAGGACACCTGGCGGGCCGCCCTCGACGACCTGCGCCGCCGCGAAAAGGCCGCGACGCGCGAATTCGACGCCATCGCCGCACAACGGCGCCGGCTGCCGATGGTCGAGCTGCCCGACTACACCCTGATCGGCGCCGAGGGGCCGGTGCGGCTGGCTGACGTCTTCGACGGCAAGTCCCAGCTGATCGTCTACAACCACATGTGGACCGACGGCGCCGAGTGGCAGTGCTCGGGTTGCACCGGCTTCACCTCGCAGTTCACCCGCCTCGATTTCCTGGCCAATTACGACGCCCGCTTCGTCATCGTCACCAACGGGCCCATCGAGGAAGCCTTGGCCTACAAGGCCAAAGTGGGCAACAAGATGGAGTGGTACTCGTCGTCGGAGAGCAGCTTCGGGTCGGACATGGGCGCCGCGCCCGGCACGGGTTTCGCCGTCAATGTGTTTCTGCGACACGGCGATACGGTGTACCGCACCTGGCACACCGACGGCCGCGGTTGCGAGCAGCTGGGCCACAGTTTCGCGTTGATCGACGTTCTGCCCTACGGCCGCCAGGAGCAGTGGCAGGATTCGCCCGAAGGCTGGCCCCAGTCGCCGACATACTCCAAATGGGCCAGTTCACAGGACATTGCCCGCGCATACGGATCGAACGCAGAGAACGGACAGAACCGATGACCAGCAGCTCGACGACCCAGGAACGCTTCGTCGCCACCCGCACCATCGCCGCACCGCCCGCGGCGGTGTTCGCGGTGCTGGCCAACCCGGCGCGGCACAAGGAGACCGAACCGGGCGACTGGGTCCGCGACGCCGTCGACGCCGCACCGATCACCGGTACCGGCCAGGTCTTCGCCATGAACATGTACCTGGACCAGGCCGGCGGGGACTACGTCACGTACAACCTGGTGACGGATTTCGAGCCCGACAGGACCGTCGGCTGGGCGACCGGCAGTCTGGACGAGTCGGGACAGCACGTCCCGGGCGGTTGGTGGTGGCGCTACGACCTGACCCCGAATGGCGACGGCACCGATGTCACCCTCACGTACGACTGGACCGAGACACCGCAGGCCTTCCGCGACCAGATCGGCGGCATGCCGCCGTTCCCGCTCGGGTTCATCGAGGAGTCGCTCGCCGCACTCGACCGCGCCGTCACCGGGTAGGGGCCGCCTCGCCCGCGCTGCGCGACAACGCTTGCACGACAACGGATTGTCACACATGCACGGGCGAGGCGGTGCCCTCACCGAACCGAGGGTACGGGCAAAAGCGTCGGCCGTTCACCGAGTCGACTCCGAATGGCCAGGCGAGAACCGTTTTGGTCCTGCGCGTTTCCCGCGTACGCTTGGTCCATCGGCGGTACTTCGTCGCGTGGCGGGTCAAAGCCACGCCGTCGCCGATTCGAAGTAGTTTGACCGATTCGCGGTCAAGGCAGGAGCGTCGAAATGACGCCGCAACATGACCGCACGACCCACGCTCAGCGCACGTCGCCGAAGCAGACTCCACGATTGCGGTTGAAGCCCAAGGCTCCCCACAGTGGATATGTCGACGGGGCGTGGTGGCCGCACACCCGCAACCTGAGCACCGAGCTGCCCGACCTGCTGGCCGTCTTGTCGGTGCGCCTCGGACAGATCGACCGGGTGCTCTACAACGTCGGCGAGTGGTCGGCCGCCCCCACCAAACTCGCGGCAGGCGGGCGGCGGGTGCGCCTCGACGGCTATCAGCGCCAGCCGATCAACACCGTTGAGGTGGTTGGTCTCGATCGCAACCGGATCGTGCTCCTGACCGTGCCCGTCGATACGGCTCCGGCAGAAGCCCATTGCGCGCTTATGAGTGCCGCGCAGCCCAATGACCACACGACGGTGTCGGGCATTTTCGCAGCCGCGCAGCACGCGGACTAGCGGTTCATCGCTTCTTGCGCTGAATCACAACAGATTTGGATGCGGACGTTCGCATCCATGTTCAAAAAGAAAGTAGTAGTCACATGACCGAAGGAACCGTGAAGTGGTTCAACGACGCTAAAGGCTTCGGCTTCATCTCCCCCGACGGCGGTGCACCCGATGTTTTCGTACATCACACCGAAATCCTGGGCGCCGGCTTCCGCTCACTGGAGGAGAACCAGCGAGTGAAGTTCGATGTCACCCAGGGCAATAAGGGCCCGCAGGCCGTCGGCGTCACCACGCTCTGATTCCCGCGGAAATTCTGGACTGACGCACCACGCGTCAGTCCAGAACCTTTCCCGAAACACGTTGCCGCCGTGCGGCTGTCAGGATTTCCTCGGCGGTCTCCAGCATCGCGTCCTCACCGCGACGCGGGTCTACCGGCTGACCGGCAGCGCGGCGCAGCACCATGCCGGCGAGCGTGTTGTTGGTCGTGCTGGGCACGATCAACAGGGTGGCGGTGGCTTCGCACCCTTCCACGGTCATGATGTGCTGCGCGCGTCCACGCCAGGCCTGCCAATTGAGGTTCGGCGGATTGTGCAGGGGCGACCAGTTGATGCCGACCTCCGCGATCTTCCCGAGACGGTCATCGAGAACCGCCATCAGGCCCCCGAATTCGTCGGCCAGGACTCCCGTGTACGGCCACCAGGCCCCGTCGATCCGACGACCGAGCTTGTCGGACAGGCACAGCCGGACGGGCTTGTCGGCGCGGATCCGTTGCGCGACGTACGCCATCAGGTCACCACCGCATGCTGAAGCCCACTGGTGCGCCATCCCATGAAAAGTCCTAACGGTCGGTGCCGCGATCACCCACCGGCAGAATCACGTAGAGACCACGCTGCCAATGACTTCGAGCGGAGCCGCCAAGCAACATCTGACGCGGCTCTACCTATGACGCTACGCCGCATGCGCGGCCGCCGCGCCGCGCAACCGTCAGTCGCTGTACTCCGCGGTCCCGTCTTCGAGCACCAGCCGGGCGTTGCTGCCGTCGGCCGCAGCGGCCTCGGTACGGAACACCGCGTGCCCAGGCTCGGTGCGCCACACCGATGTCGTCAACGTCTCGCCGGGGAACACCGGGGATGTGAAGCGCGCGCCGACGGCCTTGATCTTGGCGGCGTCACCGCCGGCGAGCTCGGTGACCAGGACGCGGCCGGCGACGCCGTAGGTGCACAGGCCGTGCAGGATCGGCTTCGGGAAGCCGGCGAGGGTCTGCGCGAACCACGGGTCGCTGTGCAGCGGGTTCCGGTCGCCGGAGAGCCGGTAGATCAGCGGCTGATCCTCGGTGGTGGGCAGCGCCACGACGGCGTCGGCCGGGCGATCCGGGATCTCCGGCGCGGCGGCCCGCTCCCCTGGCTGCCCGCCGAATCCACCCTCACCGCGGATCACCGCGGTCGACCAGGATTCGGCGATCACATTCCCGCTGTCGTCCGTGGCGGTGCCCTTGAACGTCAGGATGGCGTTCTTGCCCTCGCCCTTGTCCTGGATGTCGACCACCTCGGAGCTGACGTTGAATCGGCCCGACGGCGGCAGCGGCGCGTGCAGCCGAATCTGCTGGCTGCCGTGCAGCAGCTTGCCGAAGTTGAAGCTGCCGACCTCCCCGACAGCGCCCCAGGCCGGGCAGCAGATCACCGCGTAGGTGGGCAGCACCTGCTGGTCGATGCCATGGCTGTTCTCCGTGGTGAACGCCAAATCCTTCGTCCCGCAACCCACTCCGAGTGCGTAGAGCAGGGTGTCGCGCTCGGTCCACTCGAAAGGCTGCGGTGCGGTCTTGGCTCCGATGGCATTGGGGTTGATCGGCATTCGGCGGTTCTCCCTCAGAAGTCGGTGTGACAAATTCGGACCATACGCGCTATTGACCTGAACCCGCGACAGGTTCACGATGACTCGCATGCGATATGTCGTTACCGGCGGTACCGGGTTTATTGGCCGCCGCGTCGTCAGCCGGATTCTGGCTCAGTACGACGAAGCCGAAGTGTTCGTTCTCGTTCGTCGGGCCTCGTTGGCTCGCTTCGAAGAACTGGCCGCGGACTGGGGTGACCGGGCGAAACCCCTGGTCGGCGACCTCACCTCCGCAGGTCTGGGCCTGGCCGATCTGGCTGATCTGGGTCCGATCGATCATGTGGTGCACTGCGCCGCGATCTATGACATGACCGTCGACGCCGCTACTCAGCAGGCCGCCAACGTCGAAGGGACTCGCGCGGTGATCGAGTTGACGCGCGGCCTCGGTGCGACGCTGCACCACGTGTCGTCGATCGCGGTGGCCGGCAATTACCGGGGCGTTTTCACGGAGGACGACTTCGATGTCTCCCAGGAGCTGCCGACGCCGTACCACCAGACCAAGTTCGAAGCCGAGCAACTGGTGCGCGCCACCGCGGGTCTGCGGCACCGGATCTACCGGCCTGCCGTCGTCGTCGGCGACTCCCGGACCGGCGAGATGGACAAGGTCGACGGGCCGTATTACTTCTTCGGGGTGCTGTCGCGACTGGCAGCACTGCCGAAATTCACGCCGATGATGGTGCCCGACACCGGCCGTACCAACATCGTGCCGGTGGACTACGTGGTCGACGCGCTGGTGGCGCTGATGCATGCCGAGGGACGCGACGGCCAGACCTTCCATCTGACCTCGCCGAATCCCATTGGGCTCAAGGACATCTACCGCGGCGTCGCGCAGGAAGCCGGCTTGCCGCCACTGCGTGGCACCTTGCCGAAGGCCACTGCGGCTCCGGTGCTCAAGGCCACCGGGCGGGCCAAGGTCCTGCGCAACATGGCGGCCATCCAGTTGGGCATCCCCGGTGAGGTGCTCGATGTCGTCGACCTGGCGCCGTCGTTCGCCTCCGAGGCCACTGTCGCAGCATTGCAGGGCACCGGCATCGTCTTACCCGAATTCGCTTCCTACGCACCGAAACTCTGGCGGTACTGGGCCGAACACCTGGACCCGGACCGGGCCCGCCGTGATGATCCGCGCGGTCCGCTGGTCGGGCGCAACGTGATCATCACGGGTGCCTCGAGCGGTATCGGCCGGGCCTCGGCCATCGCCGTCGCCGAGCGCGGCGGGCGGGTGTTCGCGCTGGCGCGCAGCGCCGACGCCCTCGATGAGCTGGTGGCGGAGATTCGCCAATTCGGCGGCGAGGCCTACGCTTTCACGTGCGATGTCGCCGACGGCAGTTCGGTGGAACACACCGTCAAGGACATCCTCGGCCAGTTCGATCACGTCGACTATCTGGTGAACAACGCCGGCCGCTCGATCCGCCGGTCGGTCGTCAACTCGACCGACCGCTTCCACGACTATGAGCGCGTGATGGCGGTCAACTACTTCGGCGCCGTGCGAATGACCCTGGCGCTGCTGCCACACTGGCGCGAACGCCGGTTCGGTCACGTGGTCAACGTGTCGAGCGCCGGGGTGCAGGCCAACAGCCCGAAGTACAGCGCCTATCTGCCGAGCAAGGCCGCGCTGGACGCGTTCTCGGAAGTGGTTGGCACCGAGACCCTTTCGGACCACATCACGTTCACCAACATCCACATGCCGTTGGTGGAGACCCCCATGATCGCGCCGTCGAAGCGGTTGAACCCCATGCCGCCGATCACCGCGGAGCACGCCGCGGCAATGGTGGTGCGCGGCCTGGTCGAGAAGCCGGCCCGGATCGACACCCCGATGGGCACGCTGGGTGATCTCGGAAACTACTTCACACCCAAGCTGTCTCGCCGCGTGCTGCACCAGTTGTACCTCGGCTACCCGGATTCGGCAGCGGCCCGCGGTGTCGCCGAAACCCAGCCGCCGGTTGATCGTCCGGATCGCCCGCGCACACCGCGTCGACCCAAGCGGCCCCTCGCAGCCGGCAAGGTCCGGGTGCCCCGTCCGGTCAAGACCGCGGTACGGCTGATCCCCGGCGTGCACTGGTAGACACCGATACAGACGGCGACACCTGGTCCCAGCAATGGGGCTCGGACCAGGTGTCGCGGTGTCGAGGTCAGACCAATTCGTACGCCGGGTCCCGGTGCAGGGTCGAGTCGATGCCCTCTTCCTCCTCTTCCGCCGAGATCCGCAGCCCCATCATCTTCTTGATGACAAGCGCGATGACGAGGGCCACCGTGAACGAGTAGGCCAGGACCGACCCCGCGGCGACGGCCTGCTTGAGCAGCAGGTCTGCGCCGCCGCCGTACAGCAGTCCGTTGACGCCGTTGGGCATGCCCGAGCTGGCGAAGAAACCGATCAGCAGGGTGCCGACGATGCCGCCGACGAGGTGGACGCCGACGACGTCGGTCGAGTCGTCATAGCCGAACTTGTGCTTGAGCCCGATGGCGAACGGGCAGATCACCGCCGGGATGAAGCCGACGAAGATGGCGCCGACCGGGGTGACGGCACCACACGCGGGAGTGATGGCGACCAGACCGGTGATGGCGCCCGAGGCGGCGCCGATGCCGGTGACGTGGCCGTCCTTGAACTTCTCCACCAGGAGCCAGCCCAGCGTGGCCGCACACGTCGCGACGAACGACGTGACCATGACGATCGCCGCCGGCTTGCCGGCGGACAGCGCCGAGCCACCGTTGAACGCGTACCAACCGGCCCACAGCAGACCGGCGCCGAGCAGGATGAGCGGCACGTTGTGCGGCTTACGTGACGACCAGGTCGCCGAGCGGCCGAGCACCAGCGCCACCGCGAGCGCAGCCGCGCCCGCGTTGATGTGGACCGCCGTGCCACCGGCGAAGTCGATGGCGTGCAGCTTGTTGGCGATCCAGCCGCCCTTGGCGTCACTCGTGACGACGCCGTCGACCGCGAAAACCCAATGGGCGACCGGGAAGTAGACCAGAATTGCCCACGCCGTCGCGAACGTCATCCAGGCCGCGAACTTCATCCGGTCCGCGGCGGCACCCGAGACGATCGCCACGGTCAGCGCCGCGAAGAGCGCCTGGAACAGCGCGAACAAGCTGACCGGCAGGCCGTTGATGGTGGTCATCGGGTCCAGGAGGTTCTTCATCCCCGCGAACTCGGTGAAGCTCCCGACGAATCCGCCATAGGAAGTGCCGAACGCCATGGAGAAGCCGAACAGCACCCACAGCACTCCGACGACCGCCACGGCGCCGTACGTCATCATCATCATGTTGGTCGAACTCTTCACACTGACCATGCCGCCGTAGAACAGGGCCAGCCCCGGGATCATGATGGTGAGCCCAATGATGCAACAGAGCATGAATGCTGTTGTTCCGGTATCCATTTCGCCTCCTCGCAAGTTCGGGGCACAGGCTATGCCCGTCTCGGGACAGTAGACATCGTTTTCTTTGCGTAGACGAGATGGTGCGCGTAACAAGCTTGTGAACGACCTCGTAACGCCGAAGTTACGTAGCTGCTGTTGCAATCCCCAAGTCGCCCATGTCTACTATTGAGAAACGATGATTCCTATCAGTAGTCGGGAGTTGGCATGACGAAGCCCACCACACTTGCGGAGTTGGCCGCCCAGGCGGGAACCAAGTTCATCCTCGCGCTCTTCGTCGACCTGAACGGCAAGCCGTGCGCGAAGCTGGTGCCAGTCGAAGCGGTCGACGAACTCGCCACCGACGGAGTCGGGTTCGCCGGCTACGCGGTCGGCGCGATCGGCCAGGAACCGAAAGACCCCGATCTGGTCGCCATGCCCGATCCTGCGTCGTTCACACCGATCCCCTTCGTCAAAGAGGGCCTGGCCCTCGTCCATTGCGATCCGCACGTGAACGGTGAGCCGTGGCCGTTCGCGCCGCGCAACATCCTCAAGGCCATGATCCAGCAGGCCGCCGACGCCGGATTCGAACCGTGGATCGGCGCCGAGGTCGAGTACTTCCTACTCAAGCGGGACGCCGACGGCGCATTGGTGCCTGCGGACGACCAGGACACCGCGGCCCAACCGTGTTACGACGCCCGCAGTGTCACCCGGATGTACGACCACCTGTCGTCGATCAGCACCGCGATCAACGGTCTGGGCTGGGGCAACTATGCCAACGATCACGAGGACGGGTCCGGCCAGTTCGAACAGAACTTCAATTACGCCGAGGCGCTGACCACCTGTGACCGCGTCATCACCCTGCGTTACCTGCTCAACGTGATGGCCGCTGAGCGGGGCATGATCGCCACGTTCATGCCGAAGCCGTTCGCGAACAAGACCGGATCCGGCCTGCACATGCACATGTCACTCACCAGTGGCGGCGCCCCGGTGTTCCCGACCGAGCCCCACGAGGACGACCGCGGCCTCGCGATGTCCGCGACGGCGTACTCGTTCATCGCCGGCATCCTCGATCACGCGTGCGCCATGCAGGCGGTGATCGCGCCAACGGTCAACTCCTACAAGCGAACCGGCGCCATCTCGACGGCGTCGGGCGCCTCATGGGCGCCGCGCTTTCCGACCTATGGCGGCAACGACCGCACCCACTACGTGCGCGTCCCGGACAGCAGTCGCATCGAAATGCGCGGCGCCGACGGTTCGGCCAACCCGTACCTGGCGGCGGCCGTCGCACTCGCCGCCGGACTGGACGGCATCAAGCGGGCTGCTGACCCCGGCGCCCTGGGCACGGGACCGAAACAGGAACGCCTCCCCGCCACGCTGTTGCACGCCATCGAACGGCTGGAGACCGACGAGGTGATGACCGGCGCCCTGGATGCCGCCATCCCGCCCAACACCGATATCCCCAGTGTCGCCGCCTATTTCGCCCGTCTGAAGAAGACCGAGTTCTGGGACTGGCATTCCGCGGTCGGCGCCTGGGAACACGAGCGCTACCTCACCGCTTTCTGAGCACTGCAGCAAAACCGCTGTCGGCCAACAACATCGGGCCGCGACGAGAAAGGACCAGTACAACCATGTGCGGAATCGTCGGGTTGCACCTGCGCAACCCCGAGCTCTATCCCAGGCTGGGTGAACTGTTGGCCGGCATGCTGACCGCCATGGAGGCGCGCGGCGCCGACTCCGCCGGCATCGCCGTGTATGGCGACCCCGAGTGGTCACCGCCGGGACAGAGCACCATCTCGCTGATCGAAGTCGGCGAGTCCCCCGAACAGGTCGCGGAAGCACTCGGCGCCCGCCTGAGCGCCGAAATCACGGTCATCGCGCGCGATGTGACCTATCTGGTGTCGGCGTCCACGACGCCCGAGGCACTGCTCGCCGCGGCCAAGGCGGTGTACCCGCACGCTCTCGTCGGCGGATTCGGCACCGATGTGGCGGTGCTCAAGGGCGTCGGCACGCCCACGTCGCTGGTCGAGAACTGGGGCTTGGCCGGCGCACAGGGCTGGCAGGGCGTCGGCCATACCCGGATGGCCACCGAATCGGCGGTGACGCCCAGCGGCGCACATCCGTATGCGGTGGGCCCGGATCAGTGTCTGGTGCACAACGGTTCGTTCGCCAACCACGCCGGCATCCGACGTAACCTACGCGCGGCCGGTGTCGAATTCGATTCCGAGAACGACACCGAGGTCGGTGCCCGCTTCGTGGCCCACGAGCTGGCGGCGGGATCCGACGTCGAGCAGGCCCTGACCGATCTGACGACAACATTCGACGGCTTCTACACCCTGCTGGTCTCCAACAGCGACAGCTTCGCCATCGTCCGCGACGCCATCGCGTGCAAACCGGCGGTCATCGCCGAGACCACGGACTGGGTGGCCATGGCATCGGAGTTCCGCGCCCTGGCGCACCTGCCGGGGATCGAGGACGCCCGCATCTGGGAGCCCGAACCCGAAGTGGTCTACGCCTGGAGCCGAGAGGCGGTGCCGGCATGAGCGACGCGCCAACGACTTTCGACCTGTCGACGGTGAGTCTGCGTGACGTCAATGCGGCCCTGCACGCCGACGGCATCGACGGCCAGTTCGTCATCACCAATCCCCAAGGCGCGCACAACGTGGCCGTCGGAGTCAACTCGCCGGTCGAGATCACGGTGCACGGCCACGTCGGCTACTACGCCGCCGGCATGAACCAGAAGGCCGAGATCACCGTCAACGGCAACGCCGGACAAGGTCTGGCGGAGAACATGATGAGCGGTGTCGTCCATGTCACCGGCGACGCATCGCAATCGGCGGGCGCCACGGGGCGCGGCGGACTGCTCGTCATCGACGGCAACGCCGCCGCCCGGTGTGGCATCTCGCTGAAAGGGCTGGACATCGTCATCGGAGGCTCAGTGGGCCACATGAGCGCCTTCATGGCACAGAAGGGCCGCATCGTCATCCGCGGTGACGCCGGCGACGCCCTCGGCGACTCGATCTACGAGGCCCGGCTGTACGTCCGAGGCGAAGTGAAATCCCTTGGTGCGGACTGCATCGAGAAACCGATGGAGGCCGAACACCTCGAGGAGCTCGCGGGCCTGCTCAAGGCGGCGGGCTACGACGACGACCCGGCCACGTACCGGCGCTACGGCTCGGCCCGCAACCTCTATCACTTCCAAGCACACAACTCCTACTGATTGGAGGCCAGCTCATGACCTTCTCGGCAGACGACCGCGCCAACCGCGGTCTACGCGAGTCCGCCACCTTCGACCGCACGACCATCGCCGCCATCCACCGGGCGGCGGAGACCGGCATCTACGACATCCGCGGCTGGGGCGCCAAGCGCGCACTCCCCCATTTCGACGACCTCCTCTTCCTCGGCGCGTCGATGTCGCGCTACCCTCTGGAGGGCTACCGCGAGAAGTGCGGCACCGATGTGGTGTTGGGCGCACGGAACGCCAAATACCCACTGCACCTGGATATCCCGGTCACCATCGCCGGCATGTCGTTCGGGGCGCTGTCCGGCCGCGCCAAGGAGGCGCTCGGACGCGGCGCCTCAGAAGTGGGTACGTCGACCACCACGGGAGACGGCGGCATGACGCCCGAGGAACGTGGCCACTCCAAACACCTTGTCTACCAATACCTGCCGAACCGGTACGGAATGAACCCGGACGACCTACGCCGCGCCGACGCCATCGAGGTGGTACTCGGCCAGGGCGCCAAGCCCGGTGGTGGCGGAATGCTGCTGGGCCAGAAGGTCTCCGAACGGGTCGCCGGGATGCGCGACCTGCCACAGGGCATCGACCAGCGCTCGGCGTCGCGGCACCCCGACTGGACCGGCCCTGACGACCTGACCATCAAGATCAACGAGCTCCGTGAGATCACCGATTGGGAGAAGCCGATCTACGTCAAGGTCGGCGCATCGCGCACGTACTACGACGTCAAACTCGCGGTCCACGCCGGCGCCGACGTCGTCGTGGTCGACGGCATGCAGGGCGGCACCGCGGCCACCCAAGAGGTGTTCATCGAGCACGTCGGCATCCCCACCCTGGCCGCAGTACCGCAAGCCGTGCAGGCCCTGCAGGAACTCGGCGTACACCGCAAGCCCGACGGCGTGCAATTGATCGTGTCCGGCGGCATCCGCACCGGCGCCGACGTCGCGAAAGCACTGGCGCTGGGAGCCGACGCCGTCGCGATCGGCACCGCTGCATTGATCGCGCTCGGCGACAACCACCCGAAGTACGAGGCCGAGTACGCCCAACTCGGCTCGGCAGCAGGGTTTTTCGACGACTTCCAGGACGGCCAGGACCCAGCAGGCATCACCACGCAGGATCCGGTGTTGCAGCAGGCGCTGGACCCGGTCGACGGCGGCCGCCGCGTCGCCAACTACCTGCGCGTCTTGACGATGGAGGCACAGACCATCGCACGCGCCTGCGGCAAGGCACACGTCACGCACCTGGAGCCTGAGGACATGGTTGCCGTGTCCATCGAAGCCGCCGCCATGGCGCGGGTGCCGTTGGCCGGCACGTCGTGGATCCCGGGCCACTCCGCGGCAGGTGGTTTCTGATGGCGTCGAAAGCCGTGATCATCGGTGGCGGCCTCATCGGACTGTCCATCGCACACTCCCTGACTCAGCGCGGGCTCACGGATATCCTTGTCCTGGAACGGCATCAGCTGGCCAGCGGCGGCACCGGAAAATCATCGGGCATCGTCCGCGCCCACTACGGTGTGCCGTCGATCGCCGCGATGGCCTGGCGCAGCCTGCCGGTGATCGAACAGCTGGGAGACGCCGTCGGCTTCCGCCAGGTCGGCTACACCGTGCTCGTCGGTGACGAGAACGTCGACGCCCTGAGCGCGAACACGGCCATGCATCAATCGCTCGGCGTCGAGGTCGAACTGATCGACACCGACACCCTGCAGAAACTGTGGCCGATGCTCGAAACCTCCGATGTGGCACTGGCTTCCTACGAACCACGCGGCGGATTCGCCGACGCCACCCAGCTGGCACTGCACTTCGGGCAGGCAGCCCGGGCGGCGGGGGCCAGGATCCGGCAGAACACGCCCGTCGCCCGCGTCGTGACAGCCGGCGACAAGGTCACCGGGGTCATGCTGGAGAACGGTGACCTCATCGACGCCGATCTGGTGATCGTGGCCAACGGCTGGTGGTCGGCAAAGTTGTTGGCCGCCATGGGCATCGACTTTCCCATCGAGGCGTATCGATCGGAACTGCTGATCGTCGACGCCGGCACACCGCTGCCGGACCTGCCGGTGATCTCCGACTTGATCAGCCTGCAGTACTGCCGCGTCGAAGGCTCCGGCCAGTTTCTGGTCGGCAACAGCGACCACGCCGACTTCCAGAAGAAGTTCGTCGACCCGGACAACTACTCGAATGTCGCGGCGGAGGCATCCGTCCTGGCCTACGGCGAAAAGGTGATGCACCGGTTCCCCGGCTTCCCCGAGCCGGCGGTGACCCACACCTACGCCGGCGTGTATGACGTTCCGCCGGACTGGAATCCGGTGATCGCGCCGGTCGGTGGGGTCGACGGGTTGATCCTGGCGGCCGGGTTCGCCGGTCACGGATTCAAGATCAGCCCCGCGGTCGGTGAGCTGGTCGCGGATCTGGTATTCGAGGGCGACAGCACCGATCCGGATATCCCGGCCACGGACTTCCGGCTGGAACGGTTCGCCGAAGGCAAGCCGCTCAACAGCCTGCACCCGTACGCCGGTGCGGGCGAGATGCGCTGATCACGTCACCCTGAATCTCTCTGCCAAGAAGGATCTTTCATGCCTGACACCGTCACCTCGTTGCTTGCCGAGATCGCCGGCACCGGCGTCGACAACCAGCGCGGCGGCTACACCCGGCCCGTCTATTCGACCGCCGAGCTCGACCTGCGGTCGTGGTTCGTCGCGCACGCGGCAAAGCGCGGCCTGGACATCGAGACCGACCGCAACGGGATCATCTGGGCCTGGTCGGGCGGAGTCGGCGACGACGCCGTCGTCACCGGCAGTCACCTGGATTCCGTGCCCGGCGGCGGCGCCTACGACGGGCCGCTCGGGGTGGCGTCGGCGTTGGTCGCTTTCGATCTACTGGCCGCCCGCGGTGTCGGCGGGCGGCGGGCCATCGCGGTGTTCCCCGAGGAGGAGGGCTCACGTTTCGGGGTCGCGTGCCTGGGCTCGCGGCTGCTGACCGGAGCGATCGACCCGGACCGGGCCCGATCACTGACCGACAGCAGCGGAACCACATTCGCCGAGGCAAGTCGTTGTGCCGGAATCGATCCCGCTCATCTGGGGCCCGATCCAGACATGGTGCGGCGGATCGGGACGTTCGTGGAACTCCATGTCGAACAGGGCCGCGGGCTGATCGATCTGGGCAGGCCGGTGGCTGTCGCGTCGTCCATCCTCGGCCACGGCCGGTGGCGGTTGTCCTTCACCGGTGCGGGCAACCACGCCGGCACCACGCTCATGACGGACCGGGCCGATCCCATGGTGGCCGCCGCCCGGCTGATCACCGCCGTCCAGTCACAGGCGCGGGCCATCAGCGGCGCACGCGCCACCGTCGGCCGGATCGTCCCGGTGCCCGGCGGCACCAACGTCATCGCCTCGCGTGTGGATCTCTGGCTGGACGTACGTCACCCCGAGGACGCGGTGACCAAGTTCCTGGTGCACGAGATCGCGGAGGCCGCCAATGCCGCTGCCGCCGGCGAGGGCTGTGGTGTCACGATGACCGAGGAATCATTCAGCGCCACCGTCGATTTCGATTCGTCGTTGCGTGACGGGCTGAGCGCTACGCTCGATGACGCGCCGATACTGGGCACCGGCGCGGGGCATGATGCCGGAGTCTTGAAGGATCACGTGCCCACCGCAATGTTGTTCGTGCGCAACCCCACCGGCGTCTCCCACGCGCCGTCCGAAGCGGTCGAGAACGCGGATGCCGAAGCCGGCTCGGTCGCTCTGGCCGACAGCCTGCAGCACCTCATCGAGGCCCAGTCGGCCCGTACCGACCCCGACGCGCGTCGTCTACTGACAGTGGACGTTGATGCGTTACGGTTGACAAGTGGAGAACGACGAAACGCTACTTCGCAATGCGGGCACCACCCGTAACCGACGGCCCGACGACAAGGTCGAAGAACTCGAGCTCGAGGTCGCCATCGCGCGCAATGTTCGTCAGCTGCGCCACAATTCGGGTCTGTCGGTCGGAGAGATGGCCGCCCGCATCGGCATCTCCAAGGCCATGCTGTCCAAGGTCGAGAATGCCCAGACGTCCTGCTCGCTGAGCACCCTCGCGCTGCTGTCCAAAGGTTTCGACGTACCGGTGACCTACCTGTTCCGCGGCGCCGACACCGAACGGCCCGCGTCGTTCGTCAAAGCCGGCAAGGGCACCCCGATCGTCCGCAGCGGCTCGCAGGCCGGCCACGAATACGAACTACTGGGTGGGCTCCGCGGCGAGCACAAACGCCTGGAATGCCTGATGGTGACGCTCAACGAGGACAGTGAGGTCTATCCACTGTTCCAGCATCCCGGGACCGAATTCATCTACATGCTCGACGGCGTCATGGACTACGGCCATGGCCATTCCGAGTATCGGCTCGAGCCCGGCGACTCACTGCAGTTCGACGGTGAGGGCGTCCACGGGCCGACCCGGCTGATCCGGCTGCCGATCCGTTTTGTGTCGGTCATCGCATTCCCCGACGGCGCGATATAGATAACAGGCCCAGAGCCCGCGATCGGACTGCCCGTTCCCCCGCGGCCCCTTAGGGTTGGCGACATGACAGGGGGCCTACTTCCCGCCGGCCAGGCCAGGGTGCAGCCGGTTTTTGCCGACGTCGACACCGGCGTAGACGACGCGATGGCACTGGCCTACCTGCTGGCCAGCGCCGACGCCGAGCTGGTGGGCATCGCGTCCACCGCGGGAAACGTCCCGGTCGACCAGGTATGCATCAACAATCTGGGGTTGCTGCAGTTGTGCGGAGTCGGGCCCATCCCGGTGTCGCGGGGCTCGAGCGTCCCGCTGGTCGCCCCGTTGCGCACCGCCGAGGACACCCATGGCCCGCGAGGACTGGGCTATGCGGAACTGCCCGAGCCCAGTGCCGAGTCCGAGACCGGTGGCGTGCTCACCGAGTACGACGCCGCCGAGGCCTGGATCCAGGCCGCACGCGAATACCCCGGTGAGTTGATCGGTCTCGTCACGGGCCCGCTGACCAACTTCGCGTTGGCGCTGCGGAAGGAGCCGTCACTCCCCCGGCTGCTGCGGCGCCTGGTGATCATGGGCGGGGCCTTCGACTACCGCGGCAACACCACGCCGGTGTCCGAGTGGAACATCAGCGTCGACCCGGAGGCCGCGGCCGAGGTGTTCTCGGTGTGGGGCGCGGCATGGGGTCTGGAGGACCCGGCCCATCTGCCAATTGTGCTGGGGCTCAACCTGACCGAGAACGTCGCGATGACGCCGTCGCTGCTGAGCCGGCTGGCGACCGCAGCGGGCGGACCGTCGTCGCCGATGAGTGTGCTGGACGATCGCGGGACGCGGTCGACGTCGTCCAACCCGCTGATCCGGGTGCTGGAAGACGCCATGCGGTTCTACTTCGAATTCCATTTCGACCAGGGCGAGGGTTATCTGGCGCACCTGCACGATCCGCTGGCGGCGGCCGTCGCGCTGGATCCGGACATCGTCCGGTACCAGCAGGCGACGGTCGATGTGGAACTGCTGGGCACGCTGACACGCGGTATGACGGTCGCCGATTGGCGCGGGCACTGGGGACGCCAGCCCAATGCCCACATCGGCATCGAGGTTGACCCGGTGGCGTTCTTCGACCGGTTCATCGAGCGCGTCGGGGCCTTCGCGTCGAAGCTGTAACGCCGAAAGGCCACTTATGACACGTGAATTCGCGGATTTCGTGTCGTAAGTGGCCCGTCGGGCGCTGGGTTATCAGTCGTCGGTGACGGTGATCTTGACGTCGATGTTGCCGCGGGTGGCGTTGGAGTAGGGGCACACCTGGTGGGCCTTGTCGGCCAGCTCCTGCGCGGCGTCGTGGTCCAGGTTCGGCAGGGTGATCTCGAGCTCGACCGCGAGGCCGAATCCACCGTTGTCCAGCTGGCCGAGCGAAACCCGTGCTCCCACAGACGAATCGGTGACGTCCGCCTTGGCTTCGCGAGCGACCAGCCGCAGCGCCGAGTGGTAGCAGGCCGCGTAACCGATGGCGAACAACTGCTCGGGGTTGGTGCCGTTGCCGCTGCCACCCATCTCCTTCGGGATGGCCAGGTCCAGGTCGAGCTTGCCGTCCGAGGTGCGACCGTGGCCGTCGCGACCTTCGCCGGTGGCCAGGGCTTCAGCGGTGTAGAGCGTCTTCATGTCGATCTCCTTGTGGTGGTTGGTGCACAGTGACGCGGGATGCGTCGGTAAATCAGTGCGATGCGCTGAGCGCATCGGTCAATCGGTGAATCGCGTCGCGCAGGTCTGCCGCTTCCCGCTCGGTGATGCCCATCCGGGCGCCCAGCTGTTGGGGAATGCACTGGGCCTTCCCTTCGAGCTTGCGGCCGGCCGGGGTGAGGGTCACCTCGACCTGACGCTCGTCCTGCAGCGACCGTTCACGACGGATGAATCCGTTGGCCTCCAGCCGTTTCAGTAGCGGTGAGAGAGTCCCCGAATCCAGCTGCAGCCGCTCACCAAGGCGCCCGACCGTGACCCGTTCCTCTTCCCACAACACCAGCAGCACGAGGTACTGCGGGTAGGTGAGATTCAGCTCGGACAGGATCGGCCGGTAGGCCGCCGTCATCGCCCGCGACGCCGAGTACAAGGCGAAGCAGAGTTGGCGGTCCAAGGTGAGTGCGTCCACGTGAAGAACTGTAGCCCACAATTCAGTTGTGCGCAATCATAATTTCTCGTTCTTCCGGAGTCCTCGAAGATGCCGCGGGTTCGGGCACTTCCGGCGGCGCCTCAGCCCCCCGCCCCCACCCCCCCGAGGGCGCTACGGCGAATGTGCAGCTTCGGACGGTGGAGCTGCCTGGAAATTTGGAACGAAACCTGCACGTTCGCCATAGGAAGCAATCGGGCGACCACTGGGCGCTGCCCGGCTCAGGAACGCGATGATTCGGACTGCGGCGCCGGCCTATTCATAAACCCCCTCCACATACCACCGCCGCTGCCGGTAGCAGAGCAGCAGCGCACGGCTCTCCCCTTCATCTCCGAGCAGCACCTGGACCCGTGCCGTGCGGCCCTTCCCCCGCTCCGGATCCCACCAGCGTTCGTCGACCGGCCACGGCCCCGCCCACCAGCGCAACGCCCCGCGATACCCCGAACCCGTCAGTCCCACCGGATCGGCGGAGAACATGCCCCGGTCCGTCACCCGAACCGAATCACCGCGTACGTCAACTAGTTCCACCGGGTCATCCAGCAGCACCACCGGAGCCGGCTCCGGCAGACGCCCCGGCCATGGCTGGGTCGGATCGTTCAGCGGCACCACCTCATCCCCCAGCGGGGTCAGCGTGATGCGCTCGGCCGGCCCCCGTCCACCACTGAGCACCGGCACCTGTACCGCCTCCGGCCCGAGCAGACCCTGGACCCGCACCAGTGCCCGTCGGGCGCGCATCCGGTCGTCATCTCCGGACGATCCCCACAACGGCAACTGCAATGCCGCGGCCGAGACCACCTCGACCGGATGCAGCCGCAACACCGTGATGGGCCCGGTGGGTCCGGCCCCGCCCAGTCCCCGCCTGGTCAACCAACCGTCCAGCTGCCACCGCACCCGGTCGGCGGTGGCGTCCTCGGTCAGCGGCTCGGCGCACCGCCAGACCCGTTGCAGTTCCTCACCGTTGGCGGTCACCGCGTCGATGGCCAGCCGGGTGCACCCCACCCCGGCGGACTCCAGGCTGCGGTGCAACTGACCCGCCAGCGAGCGTCCGGCGAATGCCGCCGCGTCGACCCGGTCGATCGGCGGGTCGCAGTCCATCACGGCATCGAGGTCCGCCGATGTCTCCGGCCCCGACGGGCGGCGCGCCGGTTCACCCCGCGAAAACCGGTGCGCGACCACGGCATCGGTGCCGAATCGGGACGCCACGTCGGTCCGCGACAGCGCAGCGAACTGGCCGATGGTTCGAATGCCCATGCGCCACAACAAGTCTGACAGCTCTTCCCGGCCCTCGCCGGACAGGCTCGGTTCGGTGGCCAGCTGCCGGATGGACAATCCGGAGAGAAACTGCGCATCCTCACCCGGCGCGAGAATGCGTCCCGCCCGGGCCGCGAAGACCGCCGTGGGCAGCTGGTCGGCGATGCCCACCTGGCATTCGACCCCGGCCGCACCCACCGCGTCGACCAACCGCTCGGCCGCGGTCTGCTCCGACCCGAAATACCGGGCCGCGCCGCGCACCGGCAATACCAGCAGCCCGGGCCGCAGCACCTCCGCGCGCGGCACGACCTCGTCGACCGCGGCCGTCACGCCCTCGAAATGACGGGCGTCCCGCGCCGGATCGGCGGTGGCGACGTGCAATTGCGGGCAGCGGGCCTGAGCTTCCCTGCGCCGCAACCCCCTTCGGACGCCCGATGCCCGGGCCGACGCCGAACAGGCCGCCACCCGGTTCGCCAGAGTGACTGCCACCGGTTCGGTCACCGGCAGTCCCGCCGCCACCGCTGCCGCCACGGCGGGCCAGTCCATGCACCAGATGGCCAGTACCCGGGACATCTCAGCCGCCCACCGCTCGCAGCGGGCGCATCGAGCGGCCCCGGGCCCGGGTGTCCAGCCGCACCCGGCCGATCCGTCCGCACCCCGGCACCGGGTCCCCGGCGCCCGCGCCGACCACCTCGTACCCGCGGACCCTGGCCTCCAGCCGGGCCGTCGCCCCGGGCCAGTCGCCGTCGGTGACCAGCAGGGTGCACTCGCGCTGCCGGGCCCGGGACGCCACCACCCGCGCCCGGCCGGCCGGAACGGACTTGCCGCCCAGGCCGAGCAGCACCAGGTCGAGCCCGTCCATGAGTACCGCGGCCACCTCCACCGGGTCCGGCCCCGGGTCCGGGATGAGTGCGATGCGTTCCAGGTCGGCCCCCATCTCCACCGCGGCCAGCAACCCGATCTTGGGCTGACCGACGATGGCCGCGTACCCACCGGCCGCCGTCACCGCAGCCACCATCCGCAACGGCAGCGAACGGGCCCCCGAGAGCACCGCGACCGTGCCGCGGGGCAACACGTCGGGTAGCGCCTCAAACTGGGAATCCGGGGATTCCAGCAAACTTTCCGCAGGCTTCGGGACCGGTTCCGGCCGCCCCCGGTCCCGGCCGCGCAAACCCGCCGGTCCCGACATCTCGGCGATCTTGCGCCGGAGCTGTTCCAGCTGGTCAGCACGGTCAATCCGACCATCCGCCAGACTGGTCACAGCCGCCACAACAACACCTCCCGCACCACCAGACACTGTCAATATTCGAATATTTGTTCGATACCGTGAGTAAACACCTACCCACCGACACGGTCAAGCCGCCGGTGATCCACAACACCGCCATCTCGGCGTTCTGACCTGTACGCTCGTAACTGGAATAGGTCCGGAATCCCACTCGAGGCTTGGTGGACCGCTGCGCTAGTGGAAGGGCATGCATCATGCGTTCGAATCGTCTGGTCCACCGCGTCACCGCCGCAGCGGGAGGCACCGCACTCATCGCGATGATCGGCCTCACCGCCGGCTGCGGTGAGGAGAAGAAGGCCCCCGAGACGCCGTCGTCGACGACCACCACGACCACGTCCACGACGACGTCGGCGGTCACCCCGACCGAGAAGTCGATCAGCCCGGGCGGCGGCAACCTGTTCACCCCGTCGGTCACCGCCAACCCGGCACCCACCGCCACACCGGGCACGCACCGCAACTGACAACCAACCCGGGTTGCCTACCGGCCCAGCAGAATCCGGGTTCGCGCTACCGTTGGTACATGCCATCGCCGAATCGGACACCGCCCCGGCGATGGCTGGTTGCCCTGGCGCTTGCCGCCACCCTGACGCTGGTGGTCGTCAACCTGCCCACCCCGGGCCGGCCGACCACGGCGTCAGACCAATCGTCAGGCACCATCGACGGCCCCTTCGCGTCGCTGCTCGCCTCCTCGACCGATCTCGGGCCCGCCCATCCGCAGCGCGTCCAGCTCACCGCCACGCTCGATGCGAACCATCGACCGGACGCGCTGATCAATTGGGCTGAGCTGCAACGCCTTTCGGTGCGCTGGCGCCCCGGCGACAACTGGGCCGTCGTCGAAGGCGACCCCGACCGGATGGGCGCCGCTTTCGGCGTCGAGGTGCACGACTATCGCGGCCGGCGTGGACAGGAGTTCTACGCCGCGCCGCAGCAACCTCAGCTCCCCACCGAACTACAAGGCACGGTCGCCGAATTGGGCCGGATCCTCAGCTACACCCCGCACCACGATTCGGCACCGCAGGACCCGCCGCAGGGTGTCCCGGAACGCGGCCTGACCCCGAGCCACCTGCTCAGCGCCTACCACGCCGACAAGTTGAGCGCCGCCGGCCACACCGGCAAGGGCACCACGGTGGTGGTCTTCGCCTTCAACGGCTACGACCAAGCCGACCTGGACCAGTTCTCCACCACCTTCGGCCTGCCCAAGTTCACCCCGACCCTCATCGGCGGGCAGCCCGGCGACGAGCGCGGCGAGACCACCATGGACCTCGAGGTGATCCACGCCATCGCCCCCGACGCCCGGCTCGTCGTGGTCAACGCCCGTCCCACGGTCACCGGCGACGGCGCCTACCTGAAGATCGGCGAGATGTTCGAGCAGACCGACCGTGATTTCCCCGGCGCGATCTGGAGCCTGTCGATCGGCTGGGGCTGCGACAAACTGACCACCGCGGCCGACCTCGCCCCCGTCCGCTCGGCGTTGGCCGCCGCAGAATCCCACGGCACCACGGCATTTGACGCCAGCGGCGACCTGGCCGGACTGGAATGCAAGGGCGGCGACGACTGGGACTCCCCGCCCGGCCCGGCCGACGTCGGGCTGGATTCGGTGGCATCGATGCCCGAGATGACCAACGTCGGCGGCAGCACCCTGTCCACCGACGCCGACGGCAGGTGGGTGGACGAACAGGCCTGGTTCAACGTCCCGCTCTCCCAGGGCACCGGCGGCGGGGTCTCCGCACTGTTCGATCAGCCACGCTGGCAGGCGGCCGCGGCGAACCAGGTCGACCCGAAGCGCAGCGCCGGAAGGCGCATGACGCCGGACATCTCGGCCGTCGCCGATCCCTATACCGGCGTACGGATCGTGGTGGACAAACAGGTGGTCGTCGGTGGCGGCACGTCGCAGTCTGCACCGATCTGGGCCGGACTGACGGCCGTCATGACGCAATACCTCACCGCCAACGGCGGACGTCCGATCGGCGCGCTCAACCCGCTGCTGTATCGGATCGCCACCGGCGCCCCGCGACCGGCATTCCGCGATATCACCTTGGGCGGCAACGCTGTTGACACCGCGGGCCCGGGCTACGACCTGGTCAGCGGCCTCGGCACCCCGAACGTGGAGAACCTGGCGGAAAACCTGTTGTTGCTGCAGAAGGTGACGCAATGACCACCCAGCTCCAAGACCGCCCGATGATGGAGTGCGAGGTCTGCCAGCTGGACGTCCCGGCCGGCGAGTACTGCGGCTTGTGCGGCGCACCGCTGAGCGAACACCGCCACGACGGACCGCACTGGCTGCGGGCCCGGTCTTTCAGCGCCGCTCCCGGCCAGCATCTGCTTCGCCTGTCGATCACCAGTTCGCTGTTCCCGCACCTGTCCCCGCGGTCGCGCACGTCGTTCATGCTCGGGCTCGTCGCCCTGGTGCTCGCTCTCATTGCCACCGCGATGCTCCGCCTGCCCGGCGCGCTCGTCGCCGTCGCCGTCCTGGGGCTGCCCGTGATCTTCGGAATCTATCTCCGGGAATCCGAATTCAACCAGGACGCACCGCGCGGCAACCTCTGGCTGACCGCCGGTCTCGCCGTCGCCCTGGGCGTCGGGTGGGCGCTACTCACCGGAGCGGTGGCCGCCCGGTCGTACGGCATCCCACTCGGTGCGGGTATCGCGGCGGCCCGCATGCTGCGCACCGGCCTCGGCGCCACGCTCGGTGGCCTACTGCTGATGCAGGTGCCCACGCTGGTGATCCGCCTGGTCCGGCCCGGCCATCGAGAAGCCTTGCACGGCTACGCCATTGGCGCCCATGCCGCCATCTATTTCACCGCGGCGGCAACCCTGACCCGGCTGGCCCCGCAGTTCGGCACCGGCATGGTCAACCGCGACCGCCCGCTGCAAGGCCTGTTGGTCGAAGCCGGTATCCGCGGCCTGGCCACTCCCATCATCGCCGCCACCGTCGGCGGCTTGATCGGCGCGGCGCTGTGGTTCACCCGGCCACCGAACAAGGCGCACCAACATCGCGGTTACGTCCGGCTGACGCTGACCCTGATCGCGGTGATCGTTGCCGTGGTCTATGCCCTGCTCGGCCTGATCGATGCCGTCCAGCTGCCCCAGTTCGTCCAGCTGGCAATGTATTTCGCGCTCACCCTCGTGGCGCTGCTGGCGTTGCGCATCGGGCTGCACCTGGCGCTGCTGCACGAGGCTCACGACGACTACGACATGGATGAGCCGCTGCTGTGCACGCAGTGCGGCCACGTCGTGCCCGACGCCCCGTTCTGCGCGGCCTGCGGCGCCGCCACCCGGGCATCGTCACGGGCGGCACGGCACAGCCAGCGCGCCGACCGCCCGGCACCCGCCGACACCCTGACGGTGGGGCTCCTCCCCGGCTACTCGCTGCACGCCCCGGCCTACGCGACGACGCCGACCCGGACCACGAAACGCGTTCAGGTGGCACTGGTTTTCGTCCTCGCCGCCGTGGTGGTGGCCGCGCTCCTGGTCGGGGTGTCCGGACTTCTGGAGAAGCCGGCCGTGCGGTACGTGTGCCCGCCGGAATGCGGCCATCCGCCCATGGGTCAGCCGGTGACCATCAACCCCCGGTTCACCGCACCCGACGGCTCGTTCAGCGTCGCCTACCCGGCAACCGGATCGGCGTACGAGGTGACCAAGGACGACCACGGCGTCCTGGCCAAACTGCTCGCCGGTGACGGCGGGATGCTGCAGTTGTTCAGCCGGCCCGCAACCGGACGTCATCCGAAAGACATTGCGGCCGAACTGGTCAGGTCGACCTACCCGGATGCCAAGACCGCGTACGAGATTCCGAACGCCATGGTCGGCTACCAGACGGGCTACGGCGTCGTCGCCGACTGGTATCCGCAGGGCGCGAGCCGCCAGTACTCCCGGATGCGGCTGCTGGTGCTCGTCGCCGTCAAGAACGACCTGGCACTGATCGCCGCGGCCTCGGGTCCGTACCACCGTTTCGGTCCCGACTTCGGTTCCGGGAAACCGTCCGCTGTCGGCCTGCAGCTGGCCCTGGACATGGGCCAGTACGTCAACAGCTTCGCGTGGCGGGGCGACCCGGCGCGCTGAGCCGGCGGCGTCAGCGGAGGGAGCTCACTCCCACTCGATGGTGCCCGGCGGTTTGCTGGTGATGTCCAGCACGACGCGGTTCACCTCGGGTACCTCGTTGGTGATCCGGGTCGAAATGCGTTCCAGCACTTCGTAAGGCACGCGGGTCCAGTCGGCGGTCATGGCGTCCTCGCTCGACACCGGGCGCAGCACGATCGGATGCCCATACGTCCGCCCGTCACCCTGCACACCCACCGAGCGCACATCGGCCAGCAGCACCACGGGGCACTGCCAGATGCTCTGATCCTGACCGGCCGCGGTGAGCTCCTCGCGGGCGATCGAGTCGGCGCGGCGCAGCGTGTCCAGCCGCGAGCCCGTCACCTCGCCGACGATCCGGATACCGAGGCCCGGACCCGGGAAGGGTTGGCGCCCAACGATTTCCTCGGGCAGGCCGAGCTCGCGGCCCACGGCACGCACCTCATCCTTGAACAGCAGCCGCAGCGGCTCGACGAGTTTGAACTTGAGGTCCTCGGGCAGACCGCCGACGTTGTGGTGGCTCTTGATGTTGGCGGTACCGGTGCCGCCGCCAGACTCGACGACGTCCGGGTACAGCGTGCCCTGCACCAGGAATTCGATCTCGGACTCGCTCGATCCCAAGGTGTCGCGCACCGCGCCCTCGAAGGCCCGGATGAACTCCCGGCCGATGATCTTGCGCTTGCCTTCGGGGTTCGTCACACCCGACAGGGCGTCGAGGAAGCGGTCGGCTTCATCGACGGTGACGAGCTTGGCGCCGGTCGCGGCGACGAAGTCGCGTTCCACCTGCTCGCGCTCGCCGGCGCGCAGCAGGCCGTGGTCGACGAACACACACGTCAGCCGGTCACCGATGGCGCGCTGCACCAGCGCCGCCGCCACCGCCGAGTCGACGCCGCCCGACAGGCCGCAAATGGCCTGGCCGTCGCCGATCTGCTCGCGCACCTGCTCGACCAGCTGGTCGGCGATGTTGGCCGCGGTCCAGGTCGCGCCGATGCCGGCGAAGTCGTGCAGGAAGCGACTGAGCACCTGCTGGCCGTGCGGAGAGTGCATCACCTCGGGGTGGTACTGGACGCCGGCGAGCTTGCGGGCCCGGTCCTCGAAGGCGGCGACCGGGGCGCCGGGGCTGCTGGCCACGACGTCGAACCCGGCGGGCGCCGCGGTGACCGCGTCGCCGTGGCTCATCCACACCGGCTGCGTGCCAGGCAGGCCCGAATGCAGTTCGCCGCCGGCGACTTTGAGCTCGGTCCTGCCGTATTCACTGGTGCCGGTGTGCGCCACGGTGCCGCCGAGCGCCTGGGCCATGGCCTGGAACCCGTAGCAGATGCCGAACACCGGGACCCCGAGGTCGAAGATCGCCGAGTCGAGTTGCGGCGCGCCTTCTTCGTAGACGCTGGACGGGCCGCCGGACAGCACGATGGCCTGCGGATTCTTGGCCTTGATCTCCTCGACCGTCGCGGTATGCGGCAGTACCTCGGAGAACACCCGAGCCTCGCGGACCCGGCGGGCGATCAGCTGTGCGTACTGCGCACCGAAGTCGATGACCAGGACGGGCTGTGAAGCTGGTGTTTGCACCCGCCCAGTCTAGTGGTGACCAGGCGGCGGCTCTGCCAGCCGCTCGGCCGCCGCGCCCACGGCGGCGCGGACGTCGTCGTCGGTCATCTCGCCGAGCCCCAGCGCGGGCCGCAGGAACGGCCCGAGCAGGCGCCAGCCCAGCTGCAGCGCGATGATATTGCCCACCGCGAGCCGGGCCTGATTCTCGTCGGCGTACCGCGGCAGGAATTCGTCGAGCAGGCGCGCCATGTTGGGAAATGTCGTCTGCAACTCCCCCACCGGGTACCCGTCGAGCGCGGCCCGGGCGATCACCCGCAGCTGCCGGTCGACTGCCGCCTCGATCACGTCGGCCGGTGCATCGGTGTCGATCAACTCCCTGAGCTGTTGTCCCAGATGATCCAGCACCGCTCCCACCAGCTTGTCCTTGGAGCCGAGGTGCCGGAACACCAGTCCGTGGTTGACGTTCGACTTCGCGGCGATGTCCCGGATCGACGTGGCTGCGGGACCGCGCGCGGCGAACAGTTCCGACGCGGCCTCGAGGACGGCCGCGACCACCTCGTCGCGACCCACTGGCACACCTGTAGTCACGTGGTTACACTAGCGTCCACGTGACTGTAGTCAATTGACTACAGTCACCTTCGCCGAAAGGAACGTCATGCTCAACGCCACCAAACTGACCAGCAAGATCGGTGCCGTCATCGACGGCGTGCGGCTGGGCGGGGACCTGTCCCCCGAGACCGTCGCCGGGATTCGCGCCGCGCTGCTGGAACACAGGGTCATCTTCTTCCGCGGCCAGGACCATCTCGACGACGCGCAGCAGCAGGCCTTCGGGGAACTGATGGGCGATCTGGTCGGCCATCACTCGATGAAGAGCGCCGACGCACCGAAGATCGCCCCGATCGACTCGGAATACGGCAAAGCCAACCGCTGGCACACCGACGTGACGTTCATGCCCGACTACCCCTCGGCATCGGTGCTCCGGGCCGTCACGCTGCCGACCTACGGCGGTTCCACCCTGTGGGCCTCCACCGTCGCGGCCTACGAGGCGTTGCCCGCCCCGCTCAAGGCACTGGTCGAGAATCTGCGGGCCGTGCACTCCAACCGGTTCGACTACCTCAAGGACGTCACCGTGGATACGACGCACCTGACCGACGAACAGAAGGGCTACCAGGCCGAGTTCCAGAAGCCCGACTTCCGCACCGAGCACCCGGTGGTGCGCGTCCACCCGGAGACCGGCGAACGCGCCCTGGTGGCCGGGCAGTTCGTCCGCGGCTTCGTCGGCCTGGACAGCTACGAGTCGGCTGCACTGCTGGAACTGCTGCAGCGACGGATCACCATGACAGAGAACACCGTTCGCTGGAACTGGCAGCACGGCGACGTCGCCATGTGGGACAACCGGGCCACCCAGCACCGCGCCGTCGACGACTACGACGGCCAGCATCGGCTGATGCACCGCGTCACGCTGACCGGCGACGTTCCGGTCGACATCCACGGCGCACCCAGCCGCGTCATCAGTGCGGCATAGCGGCGAGGCATAACCGCGCCGAAAAGCGGGAAAGGACACAGCAGAACCGCTCCCGACCGAAAGACAACCATGCTGGGTCTCCCCGACGCCGTGCACGCGTGCCTGTTCGACCTCGACGGCGTCCTGACGGACACCGCGAGCGTGCACAAGAAGGCCTGGAAGGCGATGTTCGACGACTATCTGCAGCATCGTGCCGAACGTGACGGCGAACCGTTCGTCCCGTTCGACAGCCACGACGACTACCTGCTGTACGTCGACGGCAAGCCGCGCCAGGATGGCGTCCGCTCGTTTCTGCGCAGCCGCAGCATCGACCTCCCCGATGGCAACCCGGACGACCCGCCGGACGCCGAGACCGTCGCCGGCCTGGGAAACCGCAAGAACGAGATGTTCCAGAAGGTGCTGCACGACGACGGCATCGAGGCGTTCAGCGGGTCCCGGCGATATCTGGAGGCCGTCGCCGACGCCGGCCTCGGCATCGCGGTCGTGTCGTCGAGCGCCAACACCCGTCAGGTGCTCGACGTCACCGGCCTGTCTCGGTTCGTCCAGCAGCGGGTCGATGGCGTGACCCTGCGCGACGAGCACATCGCGGGCAAACCG
Organism: Mycobacterium sp. SMC-21; assembly: GCF_045310825.1. Lineage (NCBI taxonomy): Bacteria > Bacillati > Actinomycetota > Actinomycetes > Mycobacteriales > Mycobacteriaceae > Mycobacterium > Mycobacterium sp. SMC-21. Next base: position 29,103 of record NZ_JBJIAO010000033.1, read on the forward strand.
GCACCGGACTCGTTCCTGCGGGCGGCACAGCTGTTGGGCGTCGCACCGGCGGCGGCCGCCGTCTTCGAAGACGCGTTGGCCGGTGTCGCGGCGGGCCGAAACGGCCGATTCGGGTACGTCGTCGGAGTCGACAGAGCCGATCAAGCCGCGCAGCTACGCAGCAGCGGCGCAGATGTCGTGGTTCGCGACCTGGCCGAGCTGCTGTAGGCCGACGATGATCACCCAGGAATCATTTCCCGTCGAGCCATGGCAGGTCCGCGAGACGCAACTGGACCTCGATTTGCTGGCACAGTCGGAGTCGGTATTCGCATTGTCCAACGGGCACATCGGCTTTCGCGGAAATCTAGACGAGGGCGAACCGCACGGACTGCCCGGCACCTATCTCAACTCGTTCTACGAAACCCGGCCGCTGCCGTACGCCGAAAGCGGATTCGGCTATCCGCAGGGCGGCGAGACCATCGTCGACGTCACCAACGGCAAGATCATCCGACTGCTGGTCGACGACGAGCCCTTCGACGTCCGGTACGGCGAACTCATCGACCACGAGAGAATTCTGGATCTGCGTGCCGGCACCCTCTCGCGCACCGTGCACTGGCGGTCACCGGCCGGAAAACAGGTGCGGGTCAATTCGGTTCGCCTGGTCTCGCTGGCCCAGCGCAGCGTCGCGGCAATCGAGTACATCGTCGAGGCCATCGACGAATTCGCCCGTGTCACAGTGCAATCGGAGTTGGTCGCCAATGAGGACCAGCCGCAGACCTCATCGGACCCCCGGGTCGCGTCGGCCCTTGCCAATCCACTCCAGGCGGTACACCACGAACACAACCAACACAGTGGCCTGCTGATCCACCAGACCAAGCGCAGCGGGCTGATGATGGCCGCCGCGATGGACCACGAGATCGAGGTCCCGGGCCGTGTCGAAGTGAGCACCGACGCACGCCCGGATCTGGCGCGCACCACCGTGATCTGTGGGCTGCGACCGGGTCAGCAACTGCGCATCGTGAAGTATCTGGCGTACGGCTGGTCGAGCCTGCGGTCGCGACCCGCGCTGCGAGATCAGGTCGCCGGTGCGCTGGCCGGCGCGCACTACAGCGGGTGGCAGGGTCTGCTGGATCTGCAGCGGGCCTATCTCGACGATTTCTGGGACAGCGCCGACGTCGAGGTCGACGGTGACCCCGACTGCCAGCAGGCCGTGCGGTTCGGGCTGTTCCACGTGCTGCAGGCCAGTGCCCGCGCGGAATGCCGCGCCATCGCAGGCAAGGGGCTGACCGGAACCGGCTATGACGGTCACGCCTTCTGGGACACCGAAGGTTTCGTGCTCCCGGTGCTCACCTACACGAAACCCCATACCGTCGCCGACGCCCTGCGATGGCGCGCTTCGACCCTGGAATTGGCGAAAAGCCGTGCGGCCGAACTGGGTTTGCGCGGCGCGAGCTTCCCGTGGCGAACCATATCCGGACCCGAGTGCTCGGCCTATTGGCCGGCCGGGACCGCAGCATGGCACGTCAACGCCGACATCGCGATGGCGTTCGAGCGCTACCGCAACGCCACCGGGGACGAATCGCTGGAACTCGACTGCGGCCTGACGGTCCTGGTGGAGACGGCACGGTTGTGGATGTCGTTGGGACACCACGACCGGCACGGCATCTGGCATCTCGACGGCGTCACCGGTCCCGACGAGTACACCGCGATGGTGCGCGACAACGTCTTCACCAATCTCATGGCGGCACACAACTTGCGCGTCGCGGCCGACGCGTGCACGCGGCATCCCGACAACGCCTATGCCATGGGCGTGACCAACGAGGAGACCGCCGCCTGGCGCGACGCCGCAGCCGCCGCACATATCCCGTATGACGACGAGCTCGCGGTGCATCCGCAGTGTGAAGGCTTCACCACCTTCGCGGAATGGGAGTTCTCGTCCGACACCGCCTATCCCCTCTTTCTGCACCACCCGTACGTGCGGCTGTATCCGGCGCAGGTGATCAAGCAGGCGGACCTGGTGCTGGCCATGCAGTGGCAGGGCCACGCCTTCACCGACCGGCAGAAGGCGCACAACGTCGACTACTACGAGCGGCGCACGGTCCGGGACTCGTCGCTGTCCGCGTGCAGCCAGGCGGTGATGTGCGCAGAGGTCGGCCACCTCGAATTGGCGCACGACTACACCTACGAGGCGGCCTTGATCGATCTCCGCGACCTGCACCACAACACCCGCGACGGGCTGCACATGGCATCCCTGGCCGGTGCCTGGATCGCATTGGTCGCCGGTTTCGGTGGTCTGCGCGACGACGAAGGCGTCCTCGCGCTCGACCCTCAACTGCCGGACAGCCTGGCCCGGCTCCGGTTTCGGTTGCGGTGGAAGGAATTTCGGATCACCGTCGACGCCACGCACCACGAGGTGACGTACACCCTGCGCGACGGCCCCGACTCCACCCTGGAAATCCGGCATGCCGGTGCCGACCTCACGCTCAGTACGCGCGAGCCGACCGTCGTCGACGTCAAGCCGCGGCAGTCGCTATTGCCCCCGCCGCCGCAACCACCCGGCCGGGCACCCACCCACCGGCGGTTCAATACGGCCTGACCCCGAGGGATTTGTGCACGATTTTCCGCGGTCAGCGCGGAAAATCGTGCACAAATCCCTGCTAAACCGGGGTGATCGGGAGCCGGCGCAGGGCGCCGGGGGCGTCGGCCGGGACGACGGGACGGTCCGGCGCGATCGGTTCGATGCGACGGTAGGGCTCACCCTGCGCCGGGCGCACGTCGTCCTGCCCCTTGTTCGGCCACAGCGAAGCCGCGCGCTCGGCCTGCGCCGCAATCGAAAGTGACGGATTCACACCGAGATTCGCGGAAATCGCGGCACCGTCGGTGACGAACAGCGTCGGGTAGTTGTAGACGCGGTGATAGGGGTCGATGACGCCCGTCTGGGCGCTGTCGCCGATCGCCGCGCCGCCCAGGAAGTGGGCCGTCAGCGGGATGTTGAACAGCTCGCCCCAGGTGCCGCCGGCGATACCGCCGACCTTCTCGGCCATCCGCCGGGTCGCCTCGTTGCCGACCGGGATCCACGTCGGGTTGGGCTCGCCGTGGCCCTGCTTCGACGACATGATGCGGATGCCACCGGGACCGCGCTTGGTGAACGTGGTGATCGAGTTGTCGAGATGCTGCATCACCAGCGCGATCACGGTGCGCTCGCTCCACCGCTTGGGGTTGAGCAGACGGATCAGCTCACGCGGGTCCTCGCCGGCCTGGTCCAGGAACTGCTTCCACCGCGGCACGTCGGTGCCCTGCGGGCCGGCGCCGTCCGTCATGAGCGTCTGCAGCATGCCCATGGCGTTGGAGCCCTTGCCGTACCGCACCGGTTCGATGTGGGTGTCCGGCGTCGGGTGGATCGAGGACGTGATGGCCACGCCGTGCGTCAGATCCATGTCGGTGGGCACTTCGCGGGTCTGCGCGCCGACGATCGACTCGGAGTTGGTGCGGGTCAGCACGCCGAGCTTGTCCGACAGCTTGGTCAGCTTGCCGGTGTCACGCACCTTGAACAGCAGCTTCTGGGTGTTGTACGTGCCGGCCGCCACGATCAGGTACTTGGCGGTGAAGGTCCGCTTGCCGCGCCGCACCTTGCCGTTGGTGCGTCGGGTCGACACCTCCCACAGCCCGTCGCCGCGCTGCTCGAAGCTGGTGACCGTGGTGAGCGGATGTACTTGTGCCCCAGCCTTTTCCGCCAGACCGAGATAGTTCTTCACCAGGGTGTTCTTGGCGCCATGCCGGCAGCCGGTCATGCACTCGCCGCACTCGATGCAGCCGGTGCGGGCCGGGCCCGCCCCGCCGAAGTAGGGGTCCGGCACCGTCTTGCCCGGGGTCTTCTCACCGTCGGGACCGAAGAACACGCCGACGGGCGTCGGCACGAACGTGTCGCCGCAGCCCATGTCCTCGGCGACCTCTTTGATGATCTTGTCCGCGTCCGTGAACGTCGGGTTCTTGACCACGCCGAGCATGCGCTGCGCCTGCTCGTAGTGCGGCATCAGCTCCGCGCGCCAGTCGGTGATGTTCTTCCACTGCGCGTCGTTGAAGAACGGGTCCGGTGGGATGTAGAGGGTGTTGGCGTAGTTCAGCGAACCACCGCCGACACCCGCGCCGGCCAGGATCATGACGTTGCGCAGCAGGTGAATCCGCTGGATGCCGTACATGCCGAACTTGGGGGCCCACAAGAACTTTCGCAGGTCCCACGAGGTCTTGGCGAAGTCGGCGTCGGAATACCGGGGGCCGGCTTCCAACACTCCAACGCGGTAACCCTTCTCGGTGAGCCGGAGGGCGCTGACGCTGCCTCCGAAACCCGAGCCGATGATCAAGACGTCGTAGTCAGGCTCCATGGCAGAAGTATGGACCTACCGTTCGGTAACCAGCTACCAAGGTATGCCTAACTCGCTACCGCCGGTACTAGCTACCGACGGTCAGGCCCACCTTCTGGAACTCCTTGAGGTCGCAGTACCCGGCCTTGGCCATCGATCGACGCAGACCGCCGACCAGGTTGACCGAACCGAACGGGTCGTCGGACGGGCCATTGAGGACCTGGTCGAGCGAGGGACGCTCCCCCAGCGCGACCTGCAGCAGCGCGCCGCGCGGCAGCGACGGGTGTGCCGCGGCAGCCGGCCAGAACCAGCCGTCACCAGGCGCTTCGGCGGCGGCAGCCAACGGCGTGCCCAGCAGGACCGCGTCGGCGCCGCAGGCGATGGCCTTGGCCAGGTCACCCGAGGTGTGGATGTCGCCGTCGGCCAGCACGTGTACGTAGCGACCGCCGGTCTCGTCGAGGTATTCGCGCCGCGCGGCGGCGGCGTCAGCGATCGCGGTGGCCATCGGCACGCTGATGCCCAGGACCTCGTCGCTGGTCGTCGCGCCGTAGGTGGAGCCGTAGCCGACGATGACGCCGGCGGCGCCGGTGCGCATGAGGTGCAGCGCGGTGCGGTGATCGAGCACGCCACCGGCGACCACCGGCACGTCCAGCTCGGAGATGAAGGTCTTGAGGTTGAGCGGCTCACCGTCCTGCGCCACCCGCTCGGCGGAGATGATGGTGCCCTGGATGACCAGCAGGTCGATCCCGGCCGCCACCAGAGTGGGGGTCAGCGCCTGGGCGTTCTGCGGGCTGACCCGCACCGCGGTGGTGACGCCGGCTTCACGCACGCGCGCCACGGCGGCGCCGAGCAGCTCCGGGTCCAGCGGGGCGGCGTGAAGCTGCTGCAGCAGCCGCACGGCTGCCGACGGGTCGCCTTCCTTGGCGGCCAGCTCGACGACTTGGGCGAGCTTGTCCTCGACATCGCGGTGCCGGCCGATGAGGCCCTCACCGTTGAGCACACCGAGGCCGCCGAGGCGGCCCATCTCGATGGCGAATTCGGGCGACACCAGCGAATCGGTCGGGTGCGCCAGGACCGGAATCTCGAACCGGTAGGCGTCCAGCTGCCAGGCCGTGGAAACGTCCTGGCTGGAGCGGGTGCGCCGCGACGGCACGATGTTGATGTCGTCCAGTTCGTAGGTACGACGAGCGGTCCGGCCCATGCCGATTTCGACCATGTCACGCATGTGTTCTTTGACTTCCCTGTCAGTTAGCGCGAGGAATAGTTCGGTGCTTCGACGGTCATCGTGATGTCGTGCGGGTGGCTTTCCTTCAAGCCCGCCGCCGTGATCTGCACGAACTGCGCCTGCTGCAGTTGCTCGATGGTGGCCGAACCGGTGTAGCCCATGGCGGCCCGCAGACCGCCGGTGAGCTGGTGAATGACGGTGGACAGCGGACCGCGGAACGGCACTCGGCCCTCGATGCCCTCGGGCACCAGCTTGTCCTCGGACAGCACGTCGTCCTGGAAGTAGCGGTCCTTGGAGTAGGACTTGCCCTGACCGCGACCCTGCATGGCGCCGAGCGAGCCCATGCCGCGGTAGCTCTTGAACTGCTTGCCGTTGACGAAGATCAGCTCACCCGGCGATTCGGCCGTACCGGCCAGCAGCGAGCCGAGCATGGCGGTCGACGCGCCGGCGGCCAGCGCCTTGGCGATGTCGCCCGAGTACTGCAGGCCGCCGTCGGCGATGACCGGCACGCCGTAGGGCCGGCACGCGGCGGTCGCCTCGAGGATGGCGGTGATCTGCGGGGCACCGACACCGGCGATGACGCGGGTGGTGCAGATGGAGCCGGGCCCGACACCCACCTTGACGGCGTCGGCGCCGGCCTCGCACAGCGCGGCGGCGGCCGAGCGGGTGGCGACGTTTCCGCCAACGACCTCGATCTTCTCGCCGACGGCCTTCTTGAGGCGGGCAACCATGTCCAGCACACCGCGGTTGTGGGCGTGCGCGGTGTCGACGATCAGGACGTCGACGCCGGCGTCGGCCAGTGTCATGGCACGGGTCCAGGCGTCGTCACCGACACCGACCGCGGCACCGACCAGCAGACGGCCGTCGCTGTCCTTGGTGGCCAGCGGGAACTGCTCGGTCTTGACGAAATCCTTGACGGTGATCAGCCCGGTGAGCTTGCCGTGTCCGTCGACGATCGGCAGTTTCTCGATCTTGTGGCGGCGCAGCAACCCCAGCGCGGCCTCGGCCGAGACACCCTCCTGAGCGGTGATCAGCGGAGCCTTGGTCATCACCTCGGCGACAGCCTTGTCCTGGTCGACCTCGAAGCGCATGTCGCGGTTGGTGATGATCCCGACGAGCTGCCCCGTCGTGTCCACGACGGGCAGGCCGGAGATCCGGAAGCGGGCGCACATGGCGTCGACCTCGGCCAGGGTGTTGCTCGGCGAGCACGTGACCGGGTCGGTCACCATGCCGGCCTCGGACCGCTTGACGGTCTCGACCTGCGCGGCCTGCTCGCTCACCGGCAGGTTGCGGTGCAGCACGCCCATGCCGCCGGCACGGGCCATCGCGATGGCCATCCGCGACTCGGTGACGGTGTCCATGGCCGAGCTGACCAGCGGCACCCGCAGCCGGATGTTGCGCGTCAGCTGGCTGGACGTGTCGGCGGTGGCCGGGATGATGTCGGACGCCGCAGGCAGCAGCAGAACGTCGTCGAAGGTCAGCCCGAGCATCGCGACCTTGGTCGGATCGTCACCGCCGGTCGGCACCGGAACGGAGATGGGAACGCTGCTTTCAGCGATCGACATGGGTGGGGCCTCCAGGGCAGACACAGTCGTGGAACTAAAAAGCCATCCTATCGGCCCAGACTGCGTGCAACGAACTCCACTCTGTGGCGGCTCGCCGGGGTAACGGCTGGCGCATCGTCGGGGGTGATAAGTAGGGTGGACCTGTGCGTGACCACCTGCCGCCGGGCTTGCCACCCGACCCGTTCGCCGACGATCCCATGGACCCGTCGGCCGTTCTGGATGCGCTGGAGCCCGGACAACCCCTGGACCCGCAGGAACGCATGGCCGTCGAGGCCGATCTCGCCGATCTGGCGGTGTACGAAACACTGTTGGCGCACAAAGGCATTCGCGGTCTCGTCGTCTGTTGCGACGAGTGTCAGCAGGACCATTACCACGACTGGGACATGCTGCGGGCGAACCTGCTGCAGCTGCTTGTCGACGGCACCGTCCGTCCCCACGAGCCGGCCTACGATCCCGAGCCTGATGCTTACGTGACGTGGGACTACTGCCGCGGTTATGCGGATGCGTCGCTCAACGAAGCGACCTCCGAGCACGACGGCTACCGCTGATTTTTTGTGTTGACGTGCTGGATGTCACGTCTGGCCATGTTGAAGTTGCGCTGAGGGCGAAATCCGCCGAGTAGACGGAGCCGTGGCCACAGGCTCAACGGCCAAGCCGCGGCCCCTCCGCGTTGATCCTGCGGTCCAGGCGCAAAAGGCCGAGTAGACGGCGCCGTGGCTACAGAGTCAACGGCCGAATAACCTCAGTGCTCCCCGTGTCCCGATCCTGACGGGGCTTGCGTCGTCGTCACGACGGACCGCTCGCGGGTCGGCTCGGGCTGCGCTTCCTTGGTCGACGGCGCCGCAGTGGGCTGCACTGCCGGGGCTGTCGGTGCGGGTGTGGTCACCGCGGGCACTTCGACGGTCGGGGCGACGGTCGTGACGGTCTGCGCGGGCGCCGGGTTCTGCGTCGAGGGCGCGACCGTGGCCGTTGGTGTGGCAGTCGCAGTCGGCGGCTTGGTGACGACGGGCTCGCTCGAGGGCACGGTCGCAGTCGACGACACCGTGGACGGCGCCGAGGTAACCGTCGACACCGACGACGACGGCACCGACGTGACGCTCGAGCTGCTCGCCGACGGAGAACTGGCCGTCTCGGTCGAGGACGTCGCGCTCGTAGAAGAAGACGTGCTCGTCGGCTCCGAGGCCGAGGTCGACGTACTGGTCGACGTCGTGGACGTGTCGGTCGAGGTGGCCGTCGTGGACGACGAGGTGGTCGTCGACGTGCTGGACGACGAGGTCGACGACGACGTCGTCTCCACCACCGGGACCGGCAACAAGGTCAGCGGCGAAGACGGCAGGACCGGCATCGGCTCTCCCGGCGGGGGCAGCGTCGCGGCGGGGTTCTGCTCAACCACCTTGTAGGTCAACGCATTCCACTGCTGGATCAGCTGTTGCTTGTGCTCTGGGGCGTCGACGCTCTGCACGGTCGGGCTCAGCGCCTGGAGCTTCTCCTGCGCCTGCTGCCACTGGCCGTTGTCGATCAGCTGCTGCACTTGCTGCATCTCGGTCTGCGCGGCCAGCATCACCTGGTCGTCGCGGCTGGCCTTTTCGGAGCCGAACATCGCCGTGTGCAAGCCGTACAGCGACGAGTTCGGCCCGGCGGCGTAGATCGCGGTGCCGAACCCGCCGAGGCACAGCAGCGCGGCCGCGACGGAGCCGACGATCGTCAGCGATGTCCGAGATTCCTTGCGATGCAACCCGTTCTGCAGGGCCGCGACGGCGTCACGGGCCGTGACGGGCGTCGTCACCGCGGGTTCGCGGATGCTGTCGCGCCAGTCGGCGAGCAGGAATGCCAGCTCGGCTTCGGTGGAATCCGTCGAGTACGCGTGCTGGTCGGCAGCGAGCGCGTCGAAGAATCGGTCGACGCGTCGAATCTCGTTGAGCGAGGGGTCGCCGCCGCCCGGCGGCCATTGTCCGGAGTCAGGCATGGCCGCGCTCCGTCGAACCGATCTCGGTCTTCAACCGCGCCAACGCGCGGTGCTGCGCGACGCGGACGGCGCCGGCGGTGCTGCCGACGGCCTCGGCGGTCTCCTCGGCGCTCATGCCGACGACGACGCGCAGGATCAGGATTTCGCGCTGCTTCTCGGGCAGCACGGCCAGCAGGCGGTTCATCCGGGCCGCCGAGTCGGCGTCGATGGCCAGCTGTTCCGGACCCAACTCCGCCGAGGGGCGGTCCGGCAGATTGTCGGTGGCTTCAGCGCGGTTGCGGCCGGCGGCACGATGCGCGTCAGCAACCTTGTGAGCGGCAATGCCGTACACGAAAGCCAGGAACGGCCGTCCCTGGTCCTTGTACCGCGGCAGCGCCGTGATCACAGCTAAACACACCTCCTGAGCCACATCGTCTGCGGAAACACCCTGGCGTTCGCCGACCCCGAAGCGCGCACGGCAGTACCGAACGACGATCGGGCGGATGGTTTCCAGCACCTTGCGGAGCGCGTCGCGATTGCCGGCAACTGCATCAGCAACGACAGCATCGAGACCATCTCCCGAAAATGTCATCGTGGGCGCAATCTCCAGCGTTACGGACGAGGCAGTGCCGTGGTTGGTATGTCAGGACAACAGTAATGACTGGTGCGGGCTGCCAGATTCATCCCGCCCATCGCCCGCCGCGGCCGCGCACGGTGTCGGCCGCCGCATCACGGATCTCTGCCATCGCTTCCGGGCTGTGCCCGGCGCTGCCGATATCGCTCAACAAACAGCCCAATGCCCAGGTCAGCGGCACCAACCCGAACTGCTGCGTCCGTTCCAGAGCGGCGTCGGCGATGCGGCGGGACTCGTCGAACCGGCCGGCGCTGCACAGCGCCGCCGAATATACGACGTCGGTTTTCACGGCGTGGCGCGGCGAACCGAGGTCGCCGACGAGCTGCCGGGCACATTCGGCATGGGCGACGGAGTCCTCGCCACGACCGCTGACCATGGCCAACTCTGCGCTCACCCAGGCCAGCCGAACCCGCTGACGCGGCACCCCACTGTTGTCGGTGTCGACCGCGGCCCGCTCGAGCAACCGCTGCGCCACCGGGAAGCGGCCGATCCCGAGAGCATCGGCAGCCAGGCCGACGAGGGCGTCGGCGCGCGCCTCAGCGGCGTCGGGCCGATGGGCGACCAAGGCCCACGCGCGCCCGTCAGCAACCCGGGCGAGGCGATGCCAACCGAGCTGCCGGAGAAACGACGCACGGGTGCTGTGCGCCAGCGACAGCAACGGACCACGACCGCGTCGCGCCACGGCGTCGAGATCGGCGGTCGCCGCGGCGTATCGACCCTGACCGCCGGCGGCCACGGCGCGCAGCCACAGTTCGTCGGCCGAATGCGCCGCGGGCAGGGGCCAACACGGCAGGTTGTTGCCAAAAGCGGCGTCATACAAAGGGACGGCTGGCGGGTCGACAGTGCCCGTCCTGGTACCGGTTGCGGTCATCGAGTCAGCACGGTATCAATGCCGCACCTTGGCATGGCCGCCTTCTCTCGCCATGCGAGTTCGGGAGCTTTGGTTAATAATTAATGCTGGCCGTGTTAACAGCATGTCAACGACTTCCAATTCCGCCACATATTGACAGACGTGGCGAACTATCGCGAACTGCCGAAACAGGTGGGTTGCGCCAATATCGCCACCATCCGTTTCGTTTCCAAGGCATCGCGCAGATGAACGTGATGTAAATTCTTGACCTGCGCTTATGGGGTTTCGCACAGAGCGCGGCTATTGACGGAATTTGCCGAATCCTTCTACTTTGTGTGCACGAGTTGTCATCGGCGACAAGTTCTCGGGTCATTTGCAGATCAACGCGTATCCACAGATTTCCAAAAAGGATGCGCGGGGAGGAGTCATTCCCAATGCCACAGCCGCAGCAGCTTCCCGGACCCAACGCCGATATGTGGGATTGGCAGATGCACGGCGTTTGCCGTGGCGTCGACTCAGCGGTGTTCTTTCATCCCGATGGCGAGCGCGGTCGGGCTCGGGCCCAGCGCGAAATGCGCGCCAAGGAAATGTGCCGGGCCTGCCCGGTGATCACTCAATGCCGGTCGCACGCCCTGGCCGTCGGCGAACCGTATGGCATCTGGGGCGGGCTCAGCGAAGGTGAGCGCGAACTGTTGCTGAAGCGGGGCATCCGCCGCGCGTCGTAGTCCATCTCCACCGAATCCGCATTCCGGCGGGGCGTTCCTCGAACTTCGCTGCTGGAATGCGGTTTCGGCGCAGTAGTCGCAGCCGTCAGTCCGGCTCACCGTATTCATCGAACCAATAGGCAAGTTTCCCGCGGCGGCTCACCGCACGCAGTCTGCGCTCGGTGGCCTCACGGGTGGTGCTGGTGCTGACGATCAGTAGTTCATCACCGGCTTCCAGCCGTGTGTCGGGCTGCGGCACAAAGGTATTGCCCTTGCGGATGATCAGCGTGATCACGCTCGGATCAGGCAGCCGCAGTTCCAGCACCGTCACGTTGTGCAGCCGCGACTGCGGCAGCACCGTCAGCGTCAACAGCTCCGCGTCGAGCACGTCCAGCGGCGCCGCTTCCACCTGAATCTCCCGGGTGACGTCGCGCCGAATCAACCCGAGCCGGTGCGCGATCGGCTTCAGACTCGGCCCCTGCACGAGCGTGAACACCACCACCAGCACGAACACGATGTTCAGCAGCCGCTGGCTGTCCGGCACTCCGGTGACGATCGGGTAGGTGGCCAGCACGATCGGCACAGCGCCACGCAGTCCGGCCCACGACAGGAAGGCCTGCTCCCGCCAGGGCACCCGGAAGCCGATCAGCGACAACACCACCGACAACGGCCGGGCCAACAACAGCAGCACCAGGCCGATGACGACGGCCGGCACCAGGTCGTCACCGAGCTGGCTGGGCGTCACCAGCAGGCCGAGCAGGACGAACAGACCGATCTGGGCCAGCCAGCCCAGCCCCTCGGCGAATGACCTGGTGGCCGCGCGGTGCGGCAGCCCGGAATTCGCGAGCACGAGGCCGGTCAGGTAGGCCGCGAGGAATCCGCTGGCGTGCGTGACCCCGCAGGCCGCGAAGGCCACCGTGCCCAGCCCGAACGTGGCGAGCGGATACAGCCCCGACGCCGGCAGCGCGATCCGGCGCAGCGTGACGGCACCGAGGTAGCCGCACAGCAGACCGATCGCCGCACCGACCGCCAGCTCGTAGACCAGATCGAGCAGCCCGTGCACCGGATGGAAGGCCAGCGGAACCACGCTGAACATCAGGACGAGGATGACGGCGGGGGCGTCGTTCAGACCGGACTCGGCTTCCAGGAGACCCGCCAGCCGCCGGGGCAACGGCAGCACGCGCAGCACGGAGAACACCGCGGCGGCGTCGGTCGACGAGACGATGGCTCCCAGCAGCAGCGCCAGCTGCCAGTCCATGCCCAACGCCAGATGCGCGCCCGCTGCGGTGACGGCCGTGCTGACGGCCACGCCGACGGTGGCCATGACCGCGGCCGGCGCCAAACTCTTGCGGACGTCGCTGAACTTGGTGGTCAGACCACCCTCGATGAGGATGATCGCCAGCGCCGCGGTCCCCAGGTCCCGGACCAGGGCGACGTCGTCGAACCGCAGCCCGATGCCGTCCTCGCCGACGAGCACGCCGAGGCCGAGGAACAGCAGCAGACTGGGCAGGCCGACGCGGGTCGCGAGTCGCGTGGCGACGATGCTCGCCAACAGCACCAGTGCCCCGACGAGCAGCACCCGGTTCAGCTGCTCGAGCGTCATCAATCCCCCATTCCGGTGTGCGGCCGAAGCAAATGTATCTGGGAACTCGCTGCGGAACGCGGTAGGCGACAATGACTGCGTGAGCACCCGGGGCATGCGCGTGGCGATCGCCGGCGCCGGCGCGGTGGGCCGGTCGGTCGCACAGGAACTCGTCGCAAACGGGCACAAAGTTCTTCTGATCGAGCGCGACATCCGCAAGTACGAGCCGCGCACAGTCCCCGAGGCCGACTGGCTGTGGGCCGACGCCTGCGAGGTGGCCGCGCTCGAGGAATGCGGCATCGAGATGTGCGACGTAGTGATCGCCGCGACGGGCGATGACAAGGCGAACCTCGCGATGGCGCTGCTGGCCAAAACCGAGTTCAACGTCCCGCGGGTGGTGGCGCGCGTGAACAACGTCGCCAACGAGTGGTTGTTCACCGACGACTGGGGTGTCGACGTTGCGGTGTCCACACCGCACGCGATGGCCGCCGGCGTCGAGGGCGCCATCGACGTCGGCCACCTGGTTCGGCTGATGGGCCTACGTCAGGGCCACGCGAACCTGACGAAATTCACGCTGCCGCCGGACAGCCCACTGATCGGACGCACCATCGGGGACATGACCCTGCCGCCGAACACACTGCTGGTGACCGTGCAGCGCGGCAGCAGGATCATCGTGCCCAAATCCGGCGACCACTTCGAGGATGGCGACGAATTGCTTTTCGTCGCAGACGAATCCGTCGACGGCGACATCCGCGACCTCATCCACGGCGGCTAGAGCGCGTAGCAGTACCTACTCGTCGGCACCGAGTCGAGGTTCGTGTGGGCGCCGAAGCGCATCACACTCTCGACCATGAGCGTCATCCGCCGCTGCAGTTCCGCGTCGTCTCCCCCGCTGCCGTAGAATGCGTGCACGTCCGTCATTGCTGCCATGTGGAACAGTTCCTCGACGACGGCGTCGACCCGCTCACTGCCGTGCACCGTCCGCAGGACGCGGTTCTGCACATAGCCGAAGGTGTCCTGGGTGTCGATCGCGACACTGGTGTGCTGCCCCTGCCAGATCTGGAGCCAGTCGGCCGGATCGAGGTCCGCCGGGATGCGCAGGAAGCCGAGCTGCGCCAATGCCGTTGTCCGGACCCCGTTTTCCACGACGGGTGGCTCCAGCCGCACCGTCTCCTCGACCTCCCAGCCGGCGCTGCGCTGAGAGATCGCGGCCAGCAGATCGGAGATGGGGTCCGGGTCGACACCGGCGTCGGTCCACACACTGACCACCGCCGGGACCGGGTTGTCGAAGGTGGTGATGCGCAACATCGCGGCCTCCACGTCGGCATCGTCGACGTTGATCTGCAACCGGTTCACACCGGCCGCCTGCAGCAGCACGTGCAATTGCGTCGAATGCAGGGCGGTGTCCAGACCCGAGCCCCACAGGGCGTAGATGAGCTTCACGCCGTCAGCCATGCTTGGCGGCCATCGGCTGGGCCTGCATGACACCGCCGGCCTGCAGCCACTCACCGACGACGCGCGGTGCATCCCGGACCGGGTTGTAGACGTCCTCCTCCGAGGAGAACAGGTTGTCCCCCGCGTAGACGAGGCGGGTGATGTTGGGGAAACCGAACACCTTGCCCGGCTCGGTCGGGTGGTCGAGGGCGTTGATGATCTCGGTGACGATCGCCCCGTTCTCCTCATCGATCGCGACCCAGGTGTGCGGGAATCGCATGTGCGGGAACGGCTTCATGACGCCGATGATCCACTCGCGCACCGCCTCGCGGCCGTGCATCTCGCCGTAGGCGTGCTCGATGTAGTGGACGTCCTCGGTGAACAGATCGGCGAACGGCGCCCAGTCCCCCGTGCTCGAACAGACCTCGACGACCTTGGTGTAGTGATCGAGCGCGGCCATCAGCTCGTCCCGGGTGAAGCGTGGCATGTCCAGACCTCCAAGATAACTAGAATCAATTTCAGTTCCGGGACTCTACCGAACAACTAGAATTCACTCCAGACCCAAAAAGGAGCTGCACCTTGGCAAGAATCGCCGAACCTCGCCCGGCCGCCGAGCCCAGCTCCGCCGTGCAGCAGCAGCGGCGCGACGCGATCCTCAAGGCCACCGCAGCCCTGGCCGCACAGAAGCCCGCCGACCAGGTCCAGATGAACGAAGTCGCCCGCGCGGCCGGGGTCGCCCTCGGCACGCTGTACCGCTATTTCCCGTCCAAGACCCACTTGTTCGTCGGCCTCATGGCCGACCGGGTGGACCGGATGCAGGAGGGCATCGACCGCCGGAAGGCCCCGGCCGGCACCGCGGCCGACCGCGTGTTCGACGTCCTGTCCCGCGCTACCCGCCCGATGCTGCGCCAACCGCATCTGACCGCCGCCATGCTCAATTCACTGAACACCGCCGATGCGACGGCCGTGGCCGAGGTGGGCCACATCGACCGCCAGGTCCGCAGCATGCTGCTGACCATCTGCGGCGTGGATGATCCAGGGCCACAAGATATTTCGTTGATGCGACTCGTCCAGCACACGTGGCACGGCATCCTGCAGTCCAGCATGAACGGGCGAATCTCCGCCGACGAGACCGAAGACGAAATACAATTGGCCTGCCGCTTGATCCTGGCCCCGTTGTCCGACCGCGATCAGCCCGATAAGGCCAGGAAGCAACCTTCGAAGTGACCGTTCTCGATGCCCGCGGTCTGCATGAACGAATGCGCAACGACGGGCCCGACCAACCGAAACCCGTTTTCCCGCAATGCCGCTGACAGCCGAACAGACTCCGGACTTGTCATTCTGCCGTCAGCCCAGCTCCTGATTCGGTAATGCCGCCGCGGCTGATGCTGCCAGGACAGCTCCGACAGCGAGCACGTCGCCAGCATTCGGGCATTGTGCACCGTGGCCTCGATCTTGCGCCGATTACGAATGATGCTGGTATCAGCCATCAAACGCTCGACGTCGTCGGCCGTCATCGCAGCCACGGCCTCCGGGTCAAATCCGCGAAAGGCGTTGCGCAGGTTGCTCCGTTTATCGAACACGGCAACCCATGACAACCCGTTCTCGAAATACGTCAAGGCAAGCAGTTCGAACAAGGCGGCGTCGCCATGCGTCGGCACACCCCATTCCTGGTCGTGATACGCCCTCAAATCCCGGCCGGTTTCGGTCGCCCATCGACATCTCGTCACACCGTCGGCGGCGGTGACCACGGTGGGTAGCGCCGACGACATCCCGACGCCGGCCATTGCTCTCATCTCACGCCGGACGGAACTTCGGCAAACCCCGGTTCTCCACCGTCGACGACGGAATTGAACCGGATGCGGGTGTCCAGCTCATTGATTGCCTCGATCGCGGTGTCGGGAAGCGCTGTGACGTCGAAGTTTTCGATGATCCGCGAGGGCGTGACCGATGCCGTGATGACTGCACTGCCGCGCTGGATACCCCAGGCCAACAGAATTTGCGCCGGCGTCTTACCGAACTGCCGCGCCAGCGAGATGATCAGCGGGTCGTCGAGCAGACGCGGTTCCAGAGCACGTCCGAGCGGCGCGAAGGCCAGCAAGATGGTTCCGTGAGGCTTGCCGAGCTCGTGCAACTCCCACTGAGGGTGGTACCGGTGCGATTCGACCTCGACAACCGCCGGCTTGATCCGCGCGAAATTCAGCACCTCCTCGGCCTTCTCGGCGCTGACGTCGGAGAGGCCGATCGCTCCGACAAGTCCTTCATCGACAAGGCTTTCCATGGCGGCCCAGGTTTCGGCCAAGGTGACCCCGTTGTCATAGATCACCTTTCCGTGGACATCGCGCGGGTCTTGGTCATCGCCCGGCTGGAACGCGAACGGGGTGTGCACCAGGTACAGGTCAAGCGTGTCGAGCCTCAGCCGATTCAGGCTGGCCTGCAATGCCGGCTTGACCCGTTCCGGGCGGTGGTTGTTGTTCCAGAGCTTGCTGGTCACGAACAGGTCTTCGCGGCGCACGGTGCCGTTCGCGAACAGCTCCTTGAGCGCCGCGCCGACCTGCGCTTCGTTGCGGTACCGCTCGGCCGCGTCGAGGTGGCGAAAACCTGCTTCGACGGCAGCCTTGACCGCAGCTTCT
This sequence comes from Mycobacterium sp. SMC-21, assembly GCF_045310825.1. Classification (NCBI taxonomy): domain Bacteria; kingdom Bacillati; phylum Actinomycetota; class Actinomycetes; order Mycobacteriales; family Mycobacteriaceae; genus Mycobacterium; species Mycobacterium sp. SMC-21. The sequence continues at coordinate 46,015 of NZ_JBJIAO010000033.1, forward strand.
GTCTTCGTGCTGTCGGACAGCAGAGTCCCGAAGCCCAGGGCCGGTATGGCACCGCTGCCATTGCTCAGCGGGAAGCGTCGCTGCCGTAGATCGTCGTTCGATGTCATGGTCATATCTCCAAGTTCGATGAGGTAAAGATTTGGAAAGTGTTCGGGTGCTGGGTATTTCGCAGTTCAGTGGCTGCCATCGGCGCTCCCGTCGATGTTGGCGACGGCCGCAGCGGTGGTCCATACCGCGCTCGCCAGGTAGCGGAAGTTCACCAGCGCGGCCAGATACCCGTCACCTTCGGGCAGGCGCGGTCCGGCCGTGGCATCCTTGACCACGGCCACCTCGAAGCCCTGTTCGACGAGTTCGCGCAAGTGGCCCTCGACACACAGGTTGGCGGCCATGCCGGCCAGGATCACCTGCGTCACTCCGCGCTTACGTAGCTGCAGCACAAGGTCATTCGACTCCGGACCGACGATCTTGTGGGGTGAGGTGATGACGGTGCGGCCGTCATGGATGTGGCTGCGGTACGCGGGCAGGAAGTCCGCGCCGGAGTCGGCGAAGCCGTCCATCGTGTAGGCGCCGGCACGCGCGAACATCCCGACACCACCCATGAATTGCTCGAGCGGGTCGCCGAACCGCCACTGCCCATCGGTCGGATAGAAGTAGTGCGGCGAGACCACGACAGTGAGCCCCGCACGCTTGGCCGCATCGAACAGCTCGCCGATATGGGCGACGGTGTTGTTCTCCTCGACGCTCGGCCCGAACACCGACCACGACACTCCATCGGGACTGAGGAAGTCGATCTGCGGGTCGGTGACAACGAGCGCCGCGCGCGCATGGTCGAGCACGAAACCGGAACTCGGCAACGCGGGATGGAGCGGCTCGGCGTAGTTCGCCTGGTCTGTCATGGGACGGCCTTCGCGATCGGTGGATGTCGGTACCTAAACAATAGATGACCGGTCGTCTATGTATCAAGAGTCGTCGACAGTGGTGTGCGTGACAGGCCGGATCAGCGCGACAACAAGGCCGGATCAGCGCGACAACAAGGCCGGCAGCGTGACAGCTTCGAATCGGTCGTAGGGCGCGCGGCTGCGGGTGACCTTGCCCCGTAGGGCGGCGCCCTCCCACGCCTCGATCAGCGCCGAGGCCAACTCGGACGCTCCGATGTCCGTGGCGATCTCACCAGAACTCCCCTGCCCTGATCGCACACAGTCCGCAAGCGCCCCGTCCCAGCGTTCGAGGATGCGGGTCAGCTCAGTGCGCACCGGCTCACTGGAACCACCGAGCTCCAGCGACATGTTGCCGATCAGACAGCCGAGCAGGAAGTCCGCGGATTCGTGCTCGTCGGCAAGCGCGTGAAAAAACCGGGTGATGCGCTCGTGCGCCGATCCATCGCCGTCCAGCAGCGGCAGTATGCGCGCCTCGATATCGGACCAATAGTGCTCGAGGATCGCCGCCGCGAATCCTTCCTTACTGGGGAAGTAGGCATAGAACGAACCTTTCGGCACACCCGCGGCGTCGGTGATCTCCTTGACACCACTGGCAGCGAAGCCGTGTGCATGAACCAGATCGAGTCCCGCGGCCAGCAGGCGGCGGCGGACTTCGGGATTCGACGGGCGGGGCACCCTCGCGATATTAGCCGACCGGTCGACTATCACGGCTCGCAGTAATTGGTGATTGATCGAAGGCGCCCGCGAAACCGGCGGTCCCACGGCTAACGTCGTCGCCGAAGCCCAAGGAGAACCCCGATGCGCGACGACGACGTGGAAGCCGCACTACGGCGGCACTGGGCCGCATCCGACGCCAACGACTTCGCGACAGAGCACGAAATCTACCGTGACGACGCGGTTCTCGAGTATCCCCAGTCAGGCGAACGAATTCGCGGGCGGCACAACATCCAGGCATCCCGCGCCGCACAACCGAACGCGAAGCACTTCCAGGTGCGGCGCATCGTAGGATCGGGTGAGCTGTGGATCACCGAGCTGGTAATGACGTATGACGAGCAACCCTTCTATACGGTGAGCATCATGGAGTTCTCCGGCACCGAGGTCGTGCGCGAGACCCAGTACTTCACAGAGGCATTCGAGGCTGGTCCCTCTCGGGCCCAATGGGTCGAACGAATGTGACGCCAACCGACCGCGACGCAACAACCGATGAGGAGACTTCGATGACCCAGCAAGCCGACCAGGCTGCAACCTCGCCCGAAGGCACCGTCACCGTCGCCGAGAGCGGCGCGGGGACCTACACGCAGGACATCATCGCCGGCGGTCATCGGTTGATCGCCGACGAGCCCCGCCCGTTCGGCGACGACGCCGGACCGTCGCCCTATGACCTCCTGCTGTCCGCCCTGGGTGCCTGCACCTCGATGACGGTACGGATGTACGCGGACAAGAAGGGCCTGCCGCTCGAACAGGTGCGAGTATCGCTGCGGCACTCCCGGATTCACGCAAAAGACTGCGCCGAGTGCGAGACGCAACAGGGCATGGTCGACCACATCGATCGTGATATCGAGTTGGTCGGCGACCTCGACGACGATCAGCGGGAGAAGCTGCTGGCCATCGCCGAACGCTGTCCCGTGCACCGGACGCTGACCTCGTCGGTGCACGTCTCCACGTCTTTGACGGAGTAACCAGCTCACGTGTGCCGCGCGGCTTCATTCACCAACTGAACGCGCGACTCGAGCCCCAATTTCGCGTACACGTGGGTGAGATGCGTCTGTACCGTCCGCGGCGAGATGAACAGCTTGGCAGCAATGTCTTTGTTGGACAGGCCATCACTGACCTGACGCACGACATCGTGTTCGGTCGGAGTCAACGATTCCCAACCGGTCGCGGCCCGCTTGCGCGCGCCGCGGCCGCGCTGGGCGAAGGCAATGGCCTCGTCGGCTGACATCGATGAGCCTTCGTTCCACGCCGCCTGAAACTGCGGTTCGCCGAGCAGGTCTCGTGCGGCCGTTTGTGCGGCCACGACGTCGTCGTCGTAGATCCGGTACCGCACAATGCCATTGCGCTGCCGCATTGCTTCGGCCGCGCCAAATAGGCGGGCGGCGTGTCGATGCGCACCGGTGCCAACGGCGAGCTGAGCCAGCCGTTCGACGATGTCGGGCAGCCGGATGAATCCCCGGACCTGCGCTGCGATCGCCAGAGATTCGTGGGCATCGCTCTCGGCCTGTTCCCATTCACCCTGCGCGATGGCCACGCGCGAACGCGCGTGCAGCGCAACCATCTTGTGCCAGCCCGACACCATGGCAACGGTGTCATCAGCCCATCGCCGCGCCTCCGCGAGCTCACCGCAGGCCAGTAACGCCTCGGCCATCGGATTGAGGCTGCGAATGAAGAGCTGCCGCTGCGGCACCGTGCGCTGCCAACACGTTTCACACGCTGCTCTCGCGGCGGCGCCGTCGCCGGCAGCCAATGCGGTGAAAGCCATAACCGTGTAGATGGCGTCTTCGGCCCAACCTCCCATGGCTGCGGAGGTTTTGAGCGCGACATCGTTGCACGCGCGAGCTTCGGCGAGCCTGCCCCGAAACGCATGGACATGCGCCAAGCCGATGTTGGCCAGGCAGACCCTGAATCGCTCCTCCGGGGCGCTGCCCACCGTCAGCGGGCGACAGGTGCGGTCCGCCTCGTCGAGCTCGCCCAGTGTGAACAGGGTGATGCCGAGCCAGCAGCGGATGTTCCACGACATGAACCGGTCGCCGAGCTCATCGGCGATATCGCGCCCCTCTTCCGCGGCCGCCCGGCTGCCCGGGTCACCCCCGAAGGGGCCGGCAATTGCCTGGGTGAGCCGAATCTCACAGAGTGTCCGCCGATCACCACTTTCCCGCGCCGCGCGGGCGGCCTCGTCCAGGTACGCCCGACAGGTCTGCACATCGATCAACGTGAGGTTTCCGCAGGCGTTGAGTACCGCGGCGATCAGCGACGGGTCGCCCAGCTTTCGCGCGACCGACAACGCCGCATAGACCCGCTCCAGGTCGGCCGGGGCCACTGCCCACATCGACAAGACAGCATGGTTGGCCACGGCATGTACCCAGTTGCGAGGAGACACAGCGCCCGGCTGCTCGGTCAGCGCCGCATCAAACCACGTCAGGCCCTCGTGGAATCGTGCCTGTGCGATCCAGAACGGTTGCAGCGCAGAGGCCAGCCGTAAGGCCGTTTCGACATCGGCGACTTCGAGGCTCCAGCCCAATGCTGCCCGAACGTTGTCGTACTCACCATTGGCCCAGTCGGACAAAAGATGTGGCGCGGTACAGGTCGCCTTGTCCGTGTAGTAGTCGCGGTGCCGGTCTCGAACGGCTGCGGCTTCGCCCGATTCGCCGAGCTTTTCCAGCGCGTACTGCCGCATGGTCTCCAACATCCGGTACCGCATGCCACCGGCACCGTCATCAGAGACAACCAGCGACTTGTCGACCAACAGACCGATCTGGTCCAGCACTTGGAATTGCTCGACGGAACTGCTGCCGCACACCGCCTGTGCGGCCTCCAGGTCGAATCCACCCATGAATACACCGAGCCGGCGGAACAGCATCCGTTCGGGCTCGCTGAGCAACCCGAACGACCAGTCCACCGACGCCCGCAAGGTCTGCTGCCGCCGCACCGCAGTGCGGGCGCCCCCGGTCAGTACCCGGAAACGGTCTTGCAGGCCCAGGGCGATCTGGCCGAGGGACCGCGCACGCACTCGGGCCGCGGCGAGCTCGATGGCCAGCGGCATGCCGTCGAGTCGGTGGCAGATGTCGTGCACCCGTTCTACGTCGTCGCCAGAAAGCCGGAACCCTGGACGGGCCCGCTGCGCCCGGTCGAGGAACAACTCGACCGCCTCGTCCGCCAATCCGAGCGACGGAACCCGCCAGATCACCTCTCCGGCAAGACCGATGGGCTCCCGGCTGGTCGCCAGAACCGTCAGCTGCGGGCAGCCGGTGAGGAGCGTCATCACCAGTTCGCCGCAGCAGTCGAGCACGTGCTCGCAGTTGTCCAGCAACAGCAACACGTCTCGGTCCCCGATGAACCTAAGCACGATCTCTACCAGCGAGCGGCCCGGTTGGTCAGGCAACCCCAGGGTGTGCGCGACGGCGACTGCGACCACCGCGGGGTCGGTGATCGGTGCAAGGTCGACGTACCAGACACCATCCGGGAACTTCTCGGTCAATTGGGACGAAACTTCAATGGCCAACCTGGTTTTCCCAGCACCACCCGCGCCCGTGAGGGTCACCAGACGATGTTCCGTGAGACTCCCGCGCAGTTCGTCCAGCTGTGCGCTCCGTCCGATGAAGCTGGTCAGTTGCGCCGGAAGGTTGTGCGCCCTGGCCGCTTTCGCGACGCGAAGCGGCGGAAATTCGTTGATCAGGTCGGGATGGCACAACTGCATCACGTGTTCGGGCCGTGGCAGGTCACGAACCGGATGACGGCCCAGATCGGCCAGCCAGGCTGCGTCCGGCAGGCGGTCGATGACCAAATCCGCTGTGGTACCGGATAACACAGTCTGTCCACCATGGGCCAGATCCCGCAGCCGGGCGGTGCGATTGATGGTCAGGCCGATGTAGTTGGCTTCATCGCGCAACTGCACCTCACCGGTGTGGATACCGATACGCAACCGGATCGGGTCAAGCGCCGCCCGTTGTAGATCCAGCGCGCAGGCGACGGCGTCACTGGCCAGGCCAAAGGCGATGACGAAGCTGTCACCCTCGCCCTGCTCGAGCGGTCGCACGCCATGATGCGGTGCCACCAGCTGTGCAAGCGTGCGGTCAAGGCTCGCGAACGCGGCCGTCATGTCGTCGGGCTGCGCTTCCCAGAGTCTGGTCGACCCCTCGACGTCAGCAAGCAGCAGCGTGACCGTGCCGGTCGGTATCAGCTCGCCCATAGCCAGATCTCCGCAGTTCAGCAGCGCCGCGTCAGTGTCGATCATGCTAACGAGCATGCGGCGTCGGTAACCGCGGAACATCGACACAACCGCGTAGCAGCTCGAAGGAGGGGGTCGTATACGTCCCCGCGCGCCTGGCCTCTAACTCGCCGCCTGAGCGATGATCTGATTCACTTCAGCTGCCCGGACAGCCATTTCAGCGTGGGCCTTGTCGAGCGCCTCGGCCTGATCCTCGTCGGCCTTCATCATCGACTCGATGTCGAAGCCGGCCATGTCCAGCACGCCCATGTCGGCGAAGGCCTGCTGCACCTTGGGACCCCACAGCCCAATGTCCTTGACAATGGGCACGATTCGGCTGAACAGATGCGCGCGGAACTGCTTCATCATGGGCGCCGAGGTATCGACCCACTCGGCACACGCCTTGACGTCGAGCCCGAGGGTCTCGAAAACCTCTTCGCCGCGGAACCGGTCCCGCATCAGGTAACAGGCGTCGACGACGAACTCTTCGCGTTCGCTCCGCTCCGCCTCGGTGATCCCGGAGTAGTAGTCCTTCAACGAGATTCGGCCGAACGCCACATGCCGGGCCTCGTCCTGCATGACGTAGGCCAGCACCTGTTTTGCCAGCGACCCCGGCGCCGCCAGGTCGCGCTGTACCCCGAACGCGGCGAGCGCGAGGCCCTCGATGAGCACCTGCATGCCGAGATAGGGCATGTCCCAGCGCGAATCCCGCAGGGTGTCCTCCAGCAGGAGGTTCAGATTCTTGTTCATCGGGTAGACGAGGCCGACCTTCTCCTGCAGGAACCGGGAGAATGTCTCGACGTGCCTGGCCTCGTCCATGGTCTGCGTGGCCGCGTAGAACTTCGCATCGAGGTCGGGGACGACCTCGACGATCTTCGCCGCGCACACCATCGCCCCCTGCTCGCCGTGCAGGAACTGCGAGAACTGCCAGGCTTGCGAGTGGCGCTTCATCTCGGCGCGGCGCTTCTCGTCGGCCGCTTCCCACATCGGGCTGCCGAACAGCGGATGGAACTCGTCGGGCAGGCCGATCGGGTTCATCGGATCGACATCCAGCGACCAGTCGATACGCGACTGGGCGTCCCACTGCTTGTCCTTGCCCTTCTGGTACAGGTTCAACAGGCGCCCGCGGCCGTCGTCATATTCCCAGGTGAAGCGTGCGTCGCCACCGCTCGCGACGTCCCAGGAGTACGGCGTGGGCACTTCCGTGTACTTGTCCTTCGTGGTCACGAGCGGCCGCCTCTCTGCCCCGATGTGTCCGGATAGAAATATGACTCACATCACAGTGCGCCGCGGGCGGCCGAACCGTCAACCACTCAGCCCAAGTCGTAATTCTCACGCGAGACGCGGATGAAGTGCCCGGTGGCTGTGTCGGTGCAGGTGACGCCTGCCAGCTCGCTGGTGCAGGTGATCGAACCTTGAGTGAAGGTCTGGCCGTAGTCGAGCGTCTTGAGGTTCGCGGCGGTGAAGTTGCTCGCGCCTTCGTAGCATCCGAGCTTTCCGGGATTGCCCTTGCTGACGTAGAACTGCAGACCGCCAAAGTTGAAATTACAGGCCCGGCCGTAGGGACCCATCGTGGATGCCGGCTGCACCCAGACATGTTCCCGCACTTCGCAATTCACGCCAGTGCCGTCGGAGTAGATGTCACACCCGATGTTCCCCGACGGGGTCACGAATTCATGGTTGGCCGGCACCGGGCCGCCACCGCCACAGGCGTTCGCCACAGCGGCGAGTGGCAATGCTGCGGTGGCCGCGACCGAGAGCGCCGCGATCAGAATGGTCTTCATGGCCACAGCGTGGTGCGCGGGCCTTGGCGGATTCTTGGCGCACGCCGCCACATCAGTGGGGCGGGCGCTTCTCGATGAACGCCAGCACGCCCTCGAGTGCGCTCGGGTCCATCATGTTGCAGGCCATCGTCGCGCCGGCATCCGCGTAGGCGGCTTCGATCCCGACTTCGAGCTGGCGGTAGAACAACGACTTGCCCATCGCGACGGCGACGGCAGGCTTGGCGACGATGCTCGCGACAACGGCCTCCACTTCGTCGTCGAGCGCTTCCGGCGCCGCCACCCGGTTGACCAGTCCGAGGGCTTTGGCTTCGTCAGCCGCGATGAACTCCCCGGTCACCAGCATCTCGAAGGCGGCCTTGCGCGGGACGTTGCGTGACAACGCGACTCCCGTTGTGGCACAGAACAATCCGACGTTGATGCCACTGACGGCGAAGCGGGCGTCATGGCTCGCCACCGCCAGATCGCACATCGCCACGAGCTGACAGCCGGCCGCGGTCGCCCGGCCCTGAACCCGCGCGATCACCGGCACCGGCAACCGCTGGATCGCCAACATCACCGCCGTGCATTGGGCGAACAGGTCCTGGTAGTACTCGAGCGACGGTTCGGCGCGCATTTCCTTGAGGTCGTGACCGGCGCAGAAGGCCCGGCCGGATGCCCCGAGGACGACGGCCCGCACCGTCGCGTCGTCCGTGAGTGCAGCGAACGCCTCCCCCAGTTCCGTGAGCATCGCCTCGGACAGGGCGTTGAAGGCCTGCGGCCGGTTCAGCGTCAGCGTGACGACGCCGCGGTCGTCGCGGTCGTGCCGCAGCAGCGGTTCACTCATCACCGGGCGCCCTCCAAGAAGTACGTTGTCATGCGTCCCTTGCCCTTGACCTCGACCACCTGTGGGTCGCTGAATGCGTAGCGGTGCGCCAGCAGCGCGTGTGTGGACGCGGACACCTGGATGCGGTGCGGGCGGCCACTGGATTCCATGCGGCTCGCGGTGTTCACGGTGTCGCCCCACAGGTCGTAGATGAACTTGCGCTGCCCGATCACGCCTGCGACCACCGGACCCGACGAGATGCCGATCCGCATCGAGATCGGACTCGGCCAACTCGATGACAGGCCGGTGACGGTGCGCTGCATGTCGAGGGCCAGTTCAGCCATCGAGGCAGCGTGGTCCGCGTCGGGATTGGGCAGGCCCGCCACCGCCATATAGGCGTCACCGACCGTCTTGATCTTCTCGATGCCGCGCCGGTCGCAGAGCTCGTCGAAGGCGCGGAACATCGTGTCCAGCAGCTGCACCAGCTCCTCCGGCGTCAGCGTCTCGGACAGAGGGGTGAAGCCCACAATGTCCGAGAACAACACGCTGACGCTGGGCGCCGAGTCGGCGATGGTCAGCGCGCCGTCGCGCAGCCGGTCCGCGATCGGTGCCGGCAGCACGTTGTAGAGAATCTCCTCGGTTCGGGCCCGCTCTCGTTCGACTTCACGCTGCCGCAGGAAGTCGATGCGCCGCAGCCGCTCCAGCGCATAGGCGATCAGCACGCTGATCGCGGCCAGTCCCGCGATCTGCGGTGCCATCGTGCCGAGCTCGTTCAGGTTCCCCCGGGCATTCGGCAGCTCCAGGCACACCACGACGAACACCACCGTGTTGGCCAGGGCGGCGTGCATCCGCAGCCGCAGCAGACCGACGGCGCCCAGCAGCGTGACGGTGGCCGAGGTCATCAGGTACTGGGTCGGGAAATCGCCGATGCCGGCAAGCACCGGGACGAGCAGCACCTGGACGATCGTCAGCTGCACGACCGCGGCGACCTGCAGACGGTCCTGAAGCGTTCGAATCCGCCGGATCGCCACGATCCCGAGCAGGAAGATGGCGATGGTGACCACGCGGACGATCAGCGCGCCGGGGACGAAACCGTGCAGGACAAGGAAATCCACACCCGCGTACACGACGGTGAACAGAACGCCGACCACCTGCGCGAAGGTCACCGCCCGCAGGCCGTTCGCGTCGTCGTGTGCCCGGAACTCGCGTTCGGAGTCGGCGTCGTCGAACTCCAGCATCCACTTGCGCATATGAAGCTGGGCATGCCGCTCCTGCACCCAGCACCGCACCGCTTGCGCATCCACAGGGCGAAACTAGCTGAGACCCGGGTCGACCGGGACCGCTATTCGACGATGTCGTCGCGGTAGCGCTCGAAAAGCGCCAGGAACTCCGCCCTTTCGGCGTCGGGCACGCCGTTCTTGAGCAGTGCCGCGTCAGCATGCTTCATGTTGGCGTCCCATTCCGCAGCCGAGATCGCCAGTCCCGCATGGGAGGTCAACATGTCACGCCCGATGTAGTAACACGGCCCGCCGGTCAGCTCACCCATCTGATCGACGAGCAGCTGCCGGGCTCGCATGTGCGAATCGGTGCTGCGGCCCGACCCGAAACGTGCGAACGCCGGGTCCGCTCGCAACAAGGCGAACATGTCGTCGATGATGGCCGCGATCACGTCGTAGCCGCCCAGCCGGCGATACAGCGATGGCGTCGTCTCGGTCATGATGCCCTCCTCTGACGCAAGCATCGCGCCGGCGGCGAGGACGGTGCAGGCAAATCGCAGATATTCCCTGTACGGCTACCGCGTCCGTCACAAAAGACTTAATTCTGCCAACCGTGCATCAAATCCTGCCGATCGGAATGGTACTGCCGCACAACCGGTTTCAACCATCAGAGCACCACAACAACCGAAAAAGGGGTTCAAAATGAAGAAGTTCGGCTTTGCCACTCTGATCGCATCCAGCATGACCGCCGCCGTCCTGGGTCTGGCCGTCCCCGCGCAGGCCACCACCGGAACCCCGATCGGTCCCCACTACAGCGTCGACAACCACGACAACACCAACACCAGCAACGGTTTCGTCGACCAGGCCTTCTGACCGCCCGACCAAGGACCCCCGATCCGCCCGGATCGGGGGTCCTTCATATTGTGAGCCGATGGCGGCCACGCGCATCGACATCGGCGGCACCACCCTGCAGGCGATCGAAAACGACGGCGTGGTGGTCGCCCGCGGCACTCCCTATGCCCGCGCCGACCGGTTCGCCGCCCCGGAACTGGTCTCTCCCGGCGCGGACGTGATCGACGCAACCAAGCGCGGACCCGCGTGTCCTCAACTGCCATCCCGACTGCAGTCCGTCACGGGCGCCTTCGTCGACAGCCTAACCAAGAGTGAGCAGTGCCAAGTGCTCACCGTCACCGCACCCGCGGATGCCGAAAGTCTGCCGGTGATGGTGTGGTTTCACGGCGGGGCCTACGTATCGGGTGGTGGCGAATCCCCGAAGTACGACGCTCAGACGCTGGCAGCCGAGGGACAGGTCGTCGTGGTGACGGTCACCTACCGCCTCGGCATCTTCGGCTACCTGAACATCCATGACCCGGCGACGCAGAACCTCGGCCTGCGTGACCAGATCTGCGCTCTGCAATGGGTACGCGACAACATCGCGGCGTTCGGCGGCGATCCAGGCCGCGTCACGGTGTTCGGCCAGTCCGCCGGCGGCGATTCCGTTCTGTCGCTGATGTTGTGCCCGGAGACAGCGGGACTCTTTATCCGGGCCATCCTGCAGAGCGCACCGCTCGGCCTGCCGCGCGAGCGCGCGGCGATGGCCGCCGCGATGCGCAAGGCCGCGCTGGTGTCGTTGGCGGGCGTGCCGGCCATGGAAGCCGACATTGAGCAGCTGCTCGCTGCGCAGGTTGCCGCGTTGACAGCCGCTCAGCCGTTCGGCCGGGTCGCCATGATGGCCTACGCACCGATTCTCGGTCACGCACCGCTGGTTTCCGCCGAACAATTCGAGTCGCAGATCGCCGACGCGGCAACGCGTGTCGAGATCCTGGTCGGCTACACCCGTGACGACGGTCGACCCTTTGTGTCGATGGATCCGCGGGCCGCCCGCGCACAGCGGTTCGGGCCGCTCGGCGCCGCGCTCACCACGCTGATCGGACGCAACATGACGCGCACCGAGTTCGGCAGGCCGGCAATCGATCTCGCCCGTGGCTGGGAGCGAGCGGGTGGACGAGCAGCGACCTTCCGCATCGACTGGGTACCACCGCGAGCTCCGCTGGGCGCCTGCCATTGCATCGAGCTTCCGCTGCTCCTGGGTGCAGTGGGCGCGTGGACGGACGCACCGATGCTCGGCCCCGAGCCACGCACCGTCGACGAGGACCTCGGACGTGAAATGCGTTCGGTATGGGCGCGTTTCGCGTACGACGGCGTGGCCGCCCTCGGGCAGACACAACTCGTCTTCGGGTAAACGAGAGCACCCCCGACCCATCGGGACCGGGGGTGTTTCGTTGGAACTACTTAGTGGGCGTGACCGTGGTGGCCGTGCCCGTCATCGGCTTCCTCGGCCGGCTTGTCGACGACGGCCGTCTCGGTAGTCCACTATTGCAGCCCGAACGAAGAGGGCATTGATAGTCACTCAACTATCCCCGCGTCACCGAGGCTATGACCTCCCCCGAGCGGCAGCATGCCGCGACTACTGCGAACGCCGCGGCTGGGAGGTTGTCGACGTCGCCGAAGACCTGGACGTTTCCGGCGCCGTTGATCCGTTCAACCGCAAGAAACGACCGAACCTCGCCCGCTGGGTGGCCGGCGAAGCCGAGCAATTCGACGAGCAATGATCAATACCTGTGGATGAGGCCCGAGGAGGCGGCCTGAAAGTGGGCGCACCTTCCCGAGGATGATCATC
>NZ_JBJIAO010000034.1:0-55445 GCF_045310825.1 Mycobacterium sp. SMC-21
CGCACCCTCCGGCGGGCCTCCTCCCGGCTGATCCGCAACCGCACATGCAACACCTCAGGCCAATCCTTGGCCCCGATGTCTTTGGCCGTGGCCTGGGTCTGTGCGGCCGCCAAAATTTGGTGATCGACGGCCTCGGCCGCACACCTCAACGTTTCCCGGCGGGACTGCAACTCCAACAATGTCGGCACATCCAGACCGGTGTAGTCCAAGGCCGCGAGCCGCGCATGCGCCGCCTCGTAGGCGGCGTACGCCTCCTCGACAGCGGCCGGATCGGTCAATCCCATACATCGAACACTAGTTCGAATCACCGACAAGTTTCCGCAGTTTGGGACGCCTGTGCCGAAAGTGACCAATGAGGTCAAACATCTTGCCCAGCAAGGTGTTCCACCAGCCGCAACGACTCCGGAGTTACCGCGCGATCTTCAGTCCTCGTGAAAGCCGGGCACCCACTTGTCGACGATCTCGGCGTAGTTGATGGTCGCGTCCAGCTGTGCGGCAATCCCGAGTAGACCGCCGAGCACCCGGAACATCATCAGATAGTTGGGCGGCAGATTCAGCTGGCGGCTGGTCTTGAAAGTGGCGGCGAACTGCTCGCTGCGGATGTCCGCGGCGGTGGCGGCGATGCCCTGCAGCCATCTGCGGCTGAAGTGGAAGCTCTCGTGGCGCAACGGCTCGATGTACGGCAGCAGATAAGCGTTGATCTCTTCGTGCGAGACGGTGGCCCCGGCGGGGATGAAGCCTTCCTCGCGCAGATACGCCGTCATCTCCTCCCACTTCTCGTCGCGCGCGAGCCGCAGGATGGGGCCGGTCGCGCGCGGCAGACCGCCTTCGTGAACCGCAACGGCACCGAAGTCCATGACACCGAACCGGCCGTCGTCGAGCAGCATGAAATTGCCGGGATGGGTGTCCACGTGGAGCAGCCCGCAGCGGTACGGAGCACTGATGGTGACCTCCAGCAGCAGGTGCGCGCACCGGTTGCGTTCGTCTTCCGTGCCACCCGCGATGATCTCGGAGAGCTTGCGGCCCTCCATCCATTCGGTGATGACGACCTTCGGTGACGACGCGACGACCGCCGGGACGTAGAACTGCGGGTCCCCCGCGAAGGCCTTGGCGAACGCCCGCTGATAGTCCGCCTCGATGCGGTAGTTCAGTTCCTCCTCGGTGCGCTCGATGAGCTCGTCGATGATGCTCTTGACGTCGGCGCCCGGAACCACCTGCTTGAACAGTGTGGTCAGCATGCGCAGCGTCTTGAGGTCGGCGCGCACGGCCTCATCGGCGCCCGGATACTGCACCTTGACCGCAACGCGGCGGCCGTCGCTCCACACCGCGCTGTGCACCTGCCCGATGCTGGCGGAGGCGACGGGCGTGTCGTCGAACGACTGGAAACGCTCACGCCACTTGGTGCCCAGCTGGGCATCGAGCACGCGGTGCACCTTTTCGGCGGGCAGCGGCGGGGCGTCGCTCTGGAGCTTGGTCAGGGCCTCGCGGTAGGGCTCGGCATACGCCGGCGGGATCGCGGCCTCCATGACCGAAAGTGCTTGCCCCAGCTTCATGGCCGCGCCCTTGAGCTCCCCCAGCACCTGAAAGAGCTGTTCGGCGGCCTTCTCGACGAGCTCGGCGTTGACGTCCTCTTTCGACTTGCCGGCCATGCGCTTGCCGACGCCCAGGACGGCGCGGCCCGCGATCCCGGCAGGAAGGGTTGCCAGCTTGGCGGCACGTCCCGTGCGGCCACGGCGGATTTCAGCCATGGCCTCGATCTTGGCTTTCTTAGCCGATCTTGACAACAGCCCGCTACGAAACCGGGACAACCACCAGATCGTGCGGCCGGTTGTTCATCGACACACAGCCGTCGTCGGTGACGACGACGATGTCCTCGATCCGGGCGCCCCAGTGCCCGGCGAAGTACACACCGGGCTCGACGCTGAACGCCATGCCGGGCTCGAGCGGCAATGCGTTGCCCGCCACGATGTACGGCTCCTCGTGGACCGAAAGGCCGATGCCGTGACCGGTGCGGTGGACGAACACCTCGGCCAGCCCTTCGGCGGCCAGCACGTCGCGGGCCGCGGCGTCGATCTGCTCGGCCGTCATCCCGGGCCGGACCGCGGCCACCGCCGCGGCCTGCGCCCGCTGCAGCACCGAATACTGTTGTGCCACCGCGGGATCGGGCTCGCCGATGCTGTAGGTCCTGGTGCAGTCCGAGTTGTAGCCGGGCTCGACGGGCCCGCCGATGTCGACGACGACGATGTCCCCCACCTGCAATTCACGGTCCGAGCATTCATGGTGCGGGTCGGCACCGTTCGGTCCGGAGCCGACGATGATGAATGCCACCTCCGAATGCCCTTCGGCGACAATCGCTTCGGCGATGTCCGCGGCGACGTCGGCCTCGGTGCGGCCCGGCTTCAGGAATTCGGGCACCCGCGCGTGGACGCGGTCGATGGCTGCGCCCGCCTTCGTCAGGGCGTCGATCTCACTGGCGTCCTTGATCATTCGCAACTGCCGCAGCACGTCGGTGGCGAGTACCGGCACCGCGCCGAGCACCGATGCCAGCGGCAGCAGGTGCAGCGCGGGCATCGCGTCGGTCACCGCGACGGCACTGCCCGGCAGCGCCGCGGCGACCAGCGCGTAGGGGTCGTCGCCGTCGACCCAATCCTGCACCGCCAGGCCCAGTTCCAGGATCGCCGACTCCTTCAGCGACGCCAGTTCCAGCCGCGGCACCACGACCGTCGGCGTCGAACCGTCGGCGGGCACCACGAGTGCCGTCAACCGCTCGAATGTCTGCGCCCGCGACCCCACCAGATACCGGAGGTCGTACCCCGGGGTGATGACGAGTCCCGCCAGGCCGGCGGCCTGGGCGGCCGCGGCGGCCGAGCGCAGACGCGCGGCATAGACGTCGGTGTTGAATCGACCTGCTGTCACATTCCCCGTCACTTCGCTCGCCCGCATAGCAATAGGCTAGTGCGATGCCGACCGACATCCGCGACAGGCGGGCCTGAGCATGAACCAGCCGATCCTCCTGCTCGACGGAGCCAGCATGTGGTTCCGGTCGTACTTCGGGGTGCCGTCCTCGATCACCGCGCCGGACGGCCGCCCCGTCAACGCGGTCCGCGGCTTCATCGACAACATCGCGGCCCTGGTCACCCAGCACCGTCCCGGCCGCCTGGTGGTGTGCCTGGATCTGGATTGGCGGCCGCAGTGGCGCGTCGACCTGATCCCGTCCTACAAGGCGCACCGCGTGCTCGAGGAGAACCCGGACGGCGAGCCCGATATCGAGGAGGTGCCCGACGATCTGACACCCCAGGTCGCCGTGATCATGGAGCTGCTCGACGCTTTCGGCATCGCCACCGCGGGCGCACCAGGTTTCGAGGCGGACGACGTGCTGGGCACGCTGGCGACCCGGGAACAGACCGACCCCGCGATCGTGGTGAGCGGTGACCGCGACCTGCTGCAGCTGGCCAGTGATGACGGACCTGGAATCAGGGTGTTCTATATCGGCCGCGGCCTGGCCAAGGCGGTGCTGTACGGGCCTGCCGAGGTCGCCGGGACCTACGGCGTCCCGCTGGATCGCGCGGGCGCGGCATACGCCGAACTCGCCCTGATGCGCGGCGACGCGTCCGACGGTCTGCCGGGCGTCGCCGGCATCGGCGAGAAGACGGCGGCAACCCTGCTGCAGACCTACGGTTCACTGGCCGCCATCGAGGCGGCCGCCCAGGACCCGACCTCCAAAATGGCTGCGGCGCAACGCAAGAAAATCCTGGCCGCGGCGGACTACATCACGGCCGCGCTGCCCGTCGTCCTCGTCGCGACCGATGCGCCGGTGTCCCTGTCGACGGAGTCCGACGCCCTGCCGCTCGCGGCCCGCGACCCGCAGCGCGTGGCCGACCTGGCCGGAAAGTACGGCATCACCAATTCCATCGCGCGGCTGCAGAAGGCGCTCGACAAGCTGTAATCCGCCGGTTCATGCGACGAGTGTGCCGTCAGATCGCAGATCTGCTCGGTGGGGCGATCCAGCCGCACGCTCGACGGCGTAAACGACTCAGGCCGGAACCCTCGTGTCACATATGACGTAGAGGTTCCGGCCTGGGCCTGGTGAGAGTTGAGTGGAACTACTTCGGGCGGCCGACCTCGTAGGTGCCCTTGTCGTCCTTGAAGGTGACCTTGACGGTGCGCTTGGTGCCGTCGATGTTCACGTCGCAGTCGAACGTCTGCCCGGACTTGACCTCAGGGTCGGTGCCATTGTTGCACTTGACGTCCTTGACGTTCTTGGCGCCGTAGCCGTTGGTCTCGTCGGTCAGAATCTTCTGCACGCCCGACTGCGCGGCGTTGATGTCGAGCTTGGTGGTGACGAAGAAGCCCGGCCACAGGAAACCGAGGACACCGACGACCGCGACGACAACCGCGGCCACGACCCCACCGATGATCATCAGCGTCTTGCTGCTGGCCTTCTTGGCAGCCGGGGCGCCGAACTGCTGGTCGAACTGCTGACCCGCGGCACCCTCACCGAACTGCGGCTGGCCGTACTGACCCGGCTGGCCGTACTGGGGCTGACCGTACTGACCCGGCTGGCCGTACTGCGGCTGACCGTAGGCGCCCTGCTGCGGGTAACCCTGCTGCGGGTAACCGGGGTACTGCTGCTGGGGGTAGCCCGGAACCTGCTGTGCCCCAGGCTGCGCGGCGCCCGGCTGCACCGCCGGGTACTGCTGCTGGTACTGCTCCGGGTTGTAGGCCGGCTGCTGCCCCCACGCCGGGGCGGCAGTGGTCGGCTGCTCGGCGCCGGACGCCGGCTGACCCCAAGCGGGCTGCTGACCTTGCCACTGCTGTGACGGATCAGTTCCCTCTGGACCGCTCATCGTCTCTCCCTCGGTGCTCTACTGCCCGGACGTCATCCGAGCTGCTGGTCAACCACACTACCGGTGTCACCGTTCCTGGATGACCCGCACGCGGGGCGCGTGTCTGGGCATCACCTGGCACGGCCGGCCTTAGTCTCGCGGTATGACGGACCGAATCCGGCTCGGCAACGCCGTCTTGACGCGCGTCGCGGAAACCCAGGTGCAAATCCCCACCACGCTGTGGCCGTCGACACCGCCGGAGGCCTGGCACGCCGAGGCCGAGCTGCTGGCGCCGCGATTCTGGAACCCCGAGACCGACCTGTTCCGGATCGCGATCCAGAGCTGGGTGCTGCAGGTGGACGGGCTGACCATCGTCATCGACACCGGCGCGGGCAATGACCGGCACCGGCCGCACATGCTGCCGCTCGACCACCTCGACACGCCATTCCTCGACAACATGCGGGCCGCGGGCATCGACCCGGCCGACGTCGACGTCGTCCTCAACACGCACCTGCACACCGATCACGTCGGCTGGAACACCCAACTGGTCGACGGCGCCTGGGTGCCCACCTTCCCCAACGCCCGCTACCTGATGCCGGAGGCCGACTACCGGTTCTTCGCGCCCGACAACCCCGAGACCACCGACGAGATGCGAACGGTGTTCGAGGACAGCGTCATCCCGGTGGCCGACCAGACCGTGCAGTTCTCCGGCGACCATCAGCTGAGTGACTCGGTGTGGCTGCGCCCGGCCCCCGGCCACACGCCCGGATCGTCGGTGCTGTGGCTCGATGCCGGCAAGCCGGCGGTGTTCGTCGGCGACCTGACGCACTGTCCGATCCAGATTCCCCGGCCGGATGATCCGTGCGCTTTCGACGTCGACGCGGCCGAGGCGACCGTCACCCGCAAGCGGGTGTTCACCGAGGCATCGCGGCGCCGGGCGGCCGTGGTGCCGGCGCACTACGCCGGCCATGGCGGCGCCACCATCGTGGCGCGCGGCGACCGGTTCATGGTCGACGACTGGCTGGATCTCGGCCTGGCCTGAGGCGCGGCAGGTCACATGGTGTCGATGGCGACGACGCCGCGACGCACGGCCCCGATGGCACGTTTGGCCGTGACCCTCAGCTGCGGCGCCGGCGCAGCGAGCCGCACCTGGTCCAGCAGGTCCAGCACCTGACGGCACCACCGCACGAAATCACCTGCGGGAAGCGCATTTCCGTTGCCGTTGTCGGACATCAACAGCGCCGCGGTCAGGTCGCCATAGGTCGCCCAGCTGTACATCGCCGCGGCGAACCCGGCGTCGGGTTCCCTGCTGAACGGCAACCGGTGCCGGCGCTCGTCGCCCCGGATGTCGGTCCACAACCTGCGGGTCTTGGCCAGTGCCCGTCGCACCTCGTCGGTGACCTGCTCGGAGCCCGGCGGTACCGACGGGCCGTCACCGCGCGATTCGAACAGCACCGCCGAGACGACGGCAGCCAGTTCGGCAGGGTTCAGGTCATCCCACACCCCGCCGCGCAGGCATTCGGCGACCAGAAGGTCACTCTCGCTGTAGATCCGGGCCAGCAGCCGTCCGTCTTCGGTCACCGCCGGCTCGCCTTCGGCGCCTTCGATGAAGCCCCGCTCGCTCAACAGCGACACGATGCGGTCGAAGGTGCGGGCCAGGGAGTTGGTGGCCGCCGCGACCTTCTGCTGGGTCTGGTCGTTGTCGCGTTCGATGCGCAGGTAGCGCTCGGCGGCGCGCACTCTGGCCTCGCGGTCGGGCAGTTGGTGCGCGGGGTGACGGCGCATCTGTTCCCGCAGGCCGGCCAGCTCCGGGTCGATGTCCGGCGTCGCCTCGGCGGATCCGCGACTGCGCCGCACCGACGGCACGTCGAGCGCTTCGGCCGCCGACAGCAGGGCCGACGCCAGGTCACGGCGCACCTTGGGTTGCCGGTGTTCCACCCGCTTGGGCAGCGACATGCTGCCCAGGCGCTGCGACGTCCCCGCGTAGTCGGCCGCGGAAATCCTTCCCGCCCAACGGTGTTCGGTCAGCACCAGCGGGCGGGGATCGTCTGCGTCGTACGCCGGCTCCAGCACCACGGCCAGCCCGCTGCGGCGGCCCAGGCCGATGGCGATGACGTCGCCACGCTTCAGCGCGGCCAGCGCGTCGTTGATGCCCTTGCGCCGCGTCAGGCGACCGGCCCGGGATTGCGCCCGTTCGCGTTCGGTGATGCGCGCCCGCAGCCGGGCGTACTCGAGCACCGACTCCCAGTCGTCCCCCTGCTCGGCTGCGATCTCGGCGAGCATCCGCTCACCGCGCCTGATGCCGCGCACCAGCCCGGTGACCGACCGGTCGGCCTGGTACTGCGCGAACGACTGCTCGAGCAGCCGGTGCGCCGCAGCCGGCGTCATGTGCTGCACCAGGTTGATAGTCATGTTGTACGACGGCGCAAAGGAACTGCGCAGCGGGAACGTTCGGGTCGACGCCAGGCCGGCGACCTGGGCCGGATCGGCCATCTCGTCGGTGGCGTGCCACAGCACCACGGCGTGGCCCTCGACGTCGATGCCGCGGCGCCCGGCGCGGCCGGTCAGCTGCGTGTACTCCCCCGGCGTCAACGGGGCATGCTGCTCGCCGTTGTACTTGACCAGCCGTTCCAGCACCACGGTGCGGGCGGGCATGTTGATGCCCAAAGCCAGTGTCTCCGTGGCGAAGACGGCCTTCACCAGGCCGGCCGTGAACAGCTCCTCGACGGTGTGCCGGAACACCGGCAGCAAGCCGGCGTGGTGGGCAGCCAGGCCGCGCAGCAGGCCTTCGCGCCACTCGTGGTAGTCGAGCACCGCCAGATCGGACTCGGCCAGATCGGCGCAGCGCCGGTCGACGATCTCGGCGATCCGCTCGCGCTCGGCCTTGTTGGTCAGCCGCACCGCGGACCGCAGACACTGTTTGACCGCGGCGTCGCACCCGGCGCGGGAGAACACGAACGTGATGGCCGGCAGCAGGCCGGCCTGGTCGAGCGTGCCGATGACGTCGGGACGGCTCGGTGGCCGGTACATGGCAGGCCGGCCCCGGTGCCCGTCGCGGCCGCGCCCGCGGGGCTGCCAGTCCATCAGCCGGTCCGCCTCGCGGCGATGCGCGATGTGCCGCAACAACTCCGGGTCGACGCGCGCCTTGCCCTTGGCTCCCGATGTCCCCTTCGACAGGTCGAACAGATCGAACAGCCGCTTGCCGACGAGCATGTGCTGCCACAGCGGCACCGGGCGGTGTTCGTCGACGACGACGGTCGTGTCACCGCGAACCGTCTGAATCCAGCCGCCGAACTCCTCGGCGTTGCTCACGGTCGCCGACAGGCTGACCAGCCGGACCTCGTCGGGCAGGTGCAGGATCACTTCCTCCCACACCGCGCCGCGCATGCGGTCGGCCAGGAAGTGGACCTCGTCCATCACGACGTACGCCAGGCCGTGCAGCGCGTGCGAATCGGCGTACAGCATGTTGCGCAGCACTTCGGTGGTCATCACGACGATGTCGGCGTCACCGTTGATCGCCTGGTCACCGGTGAGCAGGCCGATACGTTCGGCGCCGTAGCGGGCCACGAGATCGTTGTGCTTCTGGTTGCTCAGCGCCTTGATCGGGGTGGTGTAGAAGCACTTGCGCCCGGCCGCCAGCGCCAGATGTACCGCGAATTCGCCGACGACGGTCTTGCCGGCGCCGGTCGGGGCGCACACCAGGACGCCGCGCCCGTTCTCGAGCGCCACGCAGGCCTCGGTCTGGAACGGGTCAAGCGTGAACGACAGACCGGCGGCGAAGTCGCGGAGCTGTGGCCCCGGTTCGGCCGGAGTCACGTCCTGCGGGTCAGGTGGCGTCGTCATCGATGGTCAGCCGGGTCGGGGTGGGCACGGCAGCCGGCGCATCGATGGGCTCGACCGACCCGATCGGGGCGGCCTCGTCGTCGGGAACGGCCTGGGCTTCGAGCTCGGCCTCGCGCCGGGCCTTGCGCCGGTCGTGCAGCCGCGCCACCTGGATCGACATCTCCAGCAGCACGGTGAGCGCGAGCGACAGTGCCAGCATCGAGAACGGATCGGAGCCGGGCGTCACGAACGCCGCGAACACGAACAGGCCGAAGATCAGCCCGCGGCGCCAGGCCTTGAGCTTCTCGTAGGTGAGCACCCCGACCAGGTTCAGCATGATGATCAGCAGCGGGAACTCGAAGCTGATGCCGAACACGATCAGCAGGTTGATCAGGAAGCCGAAGTACTGCTCACCGGACAGCGCGGTGATCTGTACGTCGCTGCCGACGGTCAACAGGAACGACAGGGCCGTGGACAGCACCACGTAGGCCAAGATCGAACCGGACACGAACAGCAGCGCGCCGACGCCGACGAACAACGACGCGAAGCGCCGTTCCTTCTTGTAGAGGCCCGGGGTGATGAACGCCCAGATCTGGTAGAGCCACACCGGGCAGGCCAGGATGATGCCCGCCGCCATACCGACCTTCAGACGCAGCATGAACTGGTCGAAGGGCGCGGTGGCCAACAGCCGGCACTCCCCGTCCGGCGCAATGGATGCCCGCGACGACGCCGGCAGCGAGCAGTACGGGCCGCGCAGCCAGTCACCGAGGCTGGGGAATCCGAAGAAGCTGTGGCCGTACCAGAGAAAGCCGACGACGGTCGTCAACAGGACCGCGATGACCGCGATCAGCAGCCGGGTCCGGAGCTCCTCGAGGTGATCGACGAGCGACATGGTGCCGTCAGGATTGACCCGCGACCGTCGGCGGCGCGGGTCGAGCTTTCGGAAAATTGCGGTTACTGGCACGTGAGTGTGAAAGACGCCGACCGCCGCGTGCGCTGGGCCCGCGGCGGGATCACGGCAAAGGTCAGGCCGGGTGCTTGTCCGCGGCGTCCGGCGCCGCCTGCGGTGCGGGTGCCGGGTTCTCGACGCGCTCAGCAGTGATGGGACGCGGCGCAGGCTGCTGCTCCGTCGTACCGTCCGACTGCATCTCCTTCAACTCGGACTTGAAGATGCGCATCGACTTACCGAGCGAACGCGCGGCGTCCGGCAGCTTCTTCGCGCCGAAGAGCAGCACGAACACCGCGATGACGATCAACCAGTGCCACGGTTGCAAACCGCCCAATTTGGGTCACCTCCAGAAGTTGAGGCCGAGTCTACTCGCCAGGGCCGGGTTCATACGCCGCCAGCGCCGCTACCGCGGACTCCCGCACGCGGTCGGCGAGTTCGGGCGGGTCCAGCACGCGGACCGCCGAACCGAAACCGAGGACGAACCGGGCCATCCAGTCGGTCGACGCGTAACTCATGGTGGCTTCCCAGCTGCCGTCGGGAATCTCGCGCTGCACCGCCAGCGGGTAGTAGTCGAACATCCACGCCGCGGACTCGTCGATCAGCAGCGTCGCCACCGGGAGTGTCGGGTCCGCGGTCTCCGCGGAGAACAGCGACGTGTCCGGTCCGGCCTGCACCGCGGGTGCCGGCGGCGCGGCGGGTTCGTCCAGCGCGGTGGCGTCGACGACGCGGTCGAAGCGGAACAGCCGCACCCCCTCGGCGGTGCGGCACCACGCCTCGAGGTAGCTGTGGTCACCGATCAGGGCCACCCGGATCGGGTCGACGACGCGCTGCGAGACGGTGTCGTGCGAAGCGGA
This sequence comes from Mycobacterium sp. SMC-21, assembly GCF_045310825.1. Taxonomy (NCBI): domain Bacteria; kingdom Bacillati; phylum Actinomycetota; class Actinomycetes; order Mycobacteriales; family Mycobacteriaceae; genus Mycobacterium; species Mycobacterium sp. SMC-21. Next base: position 10,452 of record NZ_JBJIAO010000034.1, read on the forward strand.
GTAGTACTCGAGGGACAACGCCCGCTTGTCGCGCACCGCGGCCCGCACCGTCGCCGTCGCCTTGTTCTCGACGTCGCCGGTGACGTCCGGGGCCGGCACCGCCGCGGCCGTCGCGCCGGCGGTCCCGGCAGCGGCCTCGATCTTGGCGATCACGCTGCGCGCCACGTCGGGATCCACCACACCGGGTACGTCGACCAGCGCGCGCAGCGCCATCAGCACACCGGTGGCCTCCGGCGACGTCAGCCGCAGTGCGCGGTCCATGCCCGCGGAAAAGATCACCTCGATGGTGTCGCCCTCGAAGTCGAGGTCGATCAGTTCCCCGGGGCCTCCGCCGGGCAGCCCGCAGACGAACAGCTGCCAGAGGTCGGCTTCCAGCTGCTTGCGTGTCACGCCCAGATCAGCGGCGGCCTTGGTGTGGCTGACCCGCGGATTGGCCTGGAAATACGGGACCATGTTCAACAGCCGCACGAGGCGGGTGGATACGTTGCTCACTTGTGAAGGCTCTCCCCCGCCTGCGCACGCAACCGTCCGATCACGTTGTCCCGCAAAGATTTCGGCTCCAGCGCGACCGCGTCGGCGCCGTAGCCGGCGATCTCCCGGGCCAGCCGGTCGACCATGCCGATGTCGACGACGATCTCGTCGCCGCTGCGCCCGCCGCGCGTGCTGGGTGAGGAGCTGACGGCCTGCCGGCGCAACGCCGTCGCCCGCCCCTCGGCGACCCAGATCCGGGCCTGCTCGCCGGCCGGCCACTCGGAGACCGCACGGTGCACGATGTCCCGCAGGTTGACGCCCTCGGGCCGGGTGACGGCGTGGTCGGGTCCGACGGCGCGCACCTCACCGGCGATGCGCGACACCCGGAAGGTGCGCGCGTCGTTGCGGTCGCGGTCGTGACCGACGACGTACCACCGGCCGCGGTAGGTGACCACGCCCCAGGGCTCGAGGGTGCGGTCGACGTACGGCGAACTCCGATTGGGACGGTGCGCGAACTGCACGGCACGGCCGGAGTCGATGGCCGACAACAGAATTCCCAGGGCCTCCTCGGAACCGCGCAGCCCCTGCGTGGTTCCGGTGGTGATCGCGACGCCCGCGTCGGGCGCGTCGACGTCCACGCCCGCGGCCCGCAGCTTGAGCAGCGCGCTCTGCGTGGCGGTGACCATCTCCTGCGATTCCCACAGCTGGGTGGCGATCGCGACGACGGCGCGCTCGTCGCCCGTCAGCTCGACGGGCGGCAGCTCGTAGGCGGTGCGGTTGATGCGGTAGCCGTCATTGACGTCCATCATCGAGGCGCGCCCGGTCTCCAGTGGGATGCCGAGGTCGCGCAGCTCGTTCTTGTCGCGCTCAAACATCCGGGAGAACGCCTCGTCGGTCGGCGGGTCCTGGTAGCCCGTGACGTTGGCCCGGATCTGCTCTGCGGACAGGTAGCTACGGGTGGACAGGAGCGCAATGACGAGGTTCATCAACCGCTCAACCTTGGACGTCGCCACGTCCAACAGACTAAGTGGTTGCTGTGCGCCACCCGGTTACCGGCGCGCCCGCGGTGACGGACGCGCCCGTCACATGCTGGCGATCAGCCGGTTCACCCGCTCGTCGACCGACCGGAACGGGTCCTTGCAGAGCACCGTGCGTTGCGCCTGGTCGTTGAGCTTCAGGTGCACCCAGTCGACGGTGAAGTCGCGCCCGGCTTCCTGTGCGGCGGTGATGAATTCGCCGCGCAGCTTGGCCCGGGTGGTTTGCGGCGGGGTGTTGACCGCCGCGTCGATCTCCTCGTCGGTGGTGACGCGGGCGGCCAGGCCCTTGCGCTGCAACAGATCGAACACGCCGCGTCCGCGCTTGATGTCGTGGTAGGCCAGGTCCAGCTGCGCGATCTTGGGGTCGGACAGCTCCATGCTGTAGCGATCCTGGTAGCGCTGGAACAACTTCCGCTTGATCACCCAGTCGATCTCGGTGTCGACCTTGGCGAAGTCCTGGCTCTCGACGGCGTCGAGCTGGCGGCCCCACAGGTCGACGACCTGCTCGAGCTGCACGTTGGGCTCGCGGGTCTGCAGGTAATCGACGGCGCGCGAATGGTATTCGCGCTGGATGTCCAGCGCCGAGGCCTGCCGCCCGCCCGCCAGCCGCACGGCGCGCCGGCCGGTCAGGTCATGGCTGACCTCACGGATGGCCCGGATCGGGTTGTCCAGCGAGAAGTCCCGGAACGGCACGCCCGCCTCGATCATCTCCAGCACCAGCGAGGCGCTGCCCACCTTGAGCATGGTGGTGGACTCGCACATGTTGGAGTCGCCGACGATGACGTGCAACCGGCGGTACTTCTCGGCGTCGGCGTGCGGCTCGTCGCGGGTGTTGATGATGGGCCGTGACCTGGTGGTCGCGCTGGAGACACCCTCCCAGATGTGCTCGGCGCGCTGGCTCAGACAGAACGTCGCGGCCTTCGGCGTCTGCAGCACCTTGCCCGCGCCGCAGATCAGCTGGCGGGTGACCAGGAACGGCAACAGCACGTCCGAAATCCGGGAGAACTCCCCGGCCCGCACGATCAGGTAGTTCTCGTGGCAGCCGTAGGAGTTGCCCGCCGAGTCGGTGTTGTTCTTGAACAGGTAGATGTCGCCGCCGATGCCCTCGTCGGCGAGCCGCTGCTCGGCGTCGACCAGCAGATCTTCGAGCACGCGCTCACCCGCGCGATCGTGGGTGACCAGCTGCGCGAGGTTGTCGCATTCGGCGGTCGCGTACTCGGGGTGGCTGCCCACATCGAGGTACAGGCGTGCACCGTTTCGCAAGAAGACGTTGGAACTGCGGCCCCACGACACCACTCGCCGGAACAGATACCGCGCTACCTCGTCAGGGCTGAGCCGGCGGTGACCATGAAAAGTGCAGGTCACGCCAAACTCGGTCTCGATTCCCATGATCCGTCGCTGCACACAATCGAGCTTACGGGTTGGGCATGGGTATTAGGTGGGCAACAGGCCGCGCATCACCGAGAGATACCCGCGGCCTGCCGGGCGGCCCGGACGAAGGCGGTCTGGGTCGAGTCGATTCCGTCGAGGTATCCGCCGACCAGCGCGGCGTCCCGCAGCAGCACGAGCGATGCCGCGACCTGCTCGGCGTCGTCGCAAGCGCCGGCCGCGTCCTGCAGCGCACCGCGAAACCAGTTGCGGTGCCGGGCGATGAGTTGCCGCACCGGACTGTCCGGCGCGGGGTACTCGGCGGCGGCGTTGATGAACGGACAACCGCGGGTGTGGTACCTCGCGATGTCTTCGGCGATGCCGTCGATCACCAGCTCGAGCATGTCGGCATCCGGGCCGGCGGTGGCCGCGGCGTCGCGGAAGTAGCCGCGGATGGTCTCGTCCTCGAGCCCGAGGTACGCCTCGACGAGCCCTTCCTTGCCCTTGAAGTGGCGGTACATGGTGGCGCGCGTGACGCCCGCCGCGGCGAGTATCCGGTCGACGCCGACGGCGTGGATTCCTTCGCGATAGAACAGCTCCGCCGCGACCCGCAGCAGCCGCTCGCGTGGTCGCAGAGCCGCTTCGGCACTGTCCATGACCCCAGCGTACTCGCGAGCTAGAACGTTCTTTCTGATTTCGGGAACACATCCCGCGCGTCGCCGGTTACAGAGGCAGAACGACCGTTCTTTCTACTTTGAGGAGACGCCATGACCATCACCCGGACCGAACAGGCCGACATCGACCGCGCCAACCGCACCGGACGGCAGCCCGTCGTGTTCGTACACGGCCTGTGGCTGCTGCCGAACAGCTGGGACAGCTGGCGGACGTTGTTCGAGGAACAGGGTTTCGTGACCCTCGCCCCCGGTTGGCCCGACGATCCGGCGACAGTGGAGGACGCCCGTCGCGATCCGTCGGTGTTCGCCCGCAAGAGCATCGGTGACATCACGCAGCACTACGTCGACGTCATCGGCGCACTCGACCGCAAGCCGATCGTCATCGGCCACTCGTTCGGCGGATTGATCACCCAGAAGCTGGCGGGCCTCGGCCTGGCCAAGGTCGCGGTCGCGATCGATCCCGCGCCGTTCCGCGGCGTGCTGCCGCTGCCGATCGCGGCCCTGCGCTCGGCGTTCCCCGTCCTCGGCAACCCGCTCAACCGTGACCGCGCGGTCGCCTTGACCCCCAAGCAGTTCCGGTTCGGGTTCGGCAATGCCGTGTCCGAAGAGGAGTCGGCAAAGCTGTACGAGAACTACTCGGTCGCCGGCTCGGGCCTGCCGCTGTTCCAGGCCGCCACCGCCAACTTCCATTCGAGCACCGAGGCCAAGGTCGACACCCGGAATCCGGAACGTGGTCCGCTGCTGATCATCTCGGGCGAGAAGGACCACACCGTGCCGTGGGCCATCGCCAACGCGTCGTACAAGCGGCAGCAGAAGAACCCGAACGTCACCGAGATCGTCGAAATCCCGGGACGCGGCCACTCCCTCGTCATCGACAGTGGGTGGCGCGACGTCGCCGCCACCGCACTGGATTTCGTCCGGCGCTTCTGACACATCCAGAAACGGCTCCGTCCGCCACCCGAGGTGGGTGGCGGACGGAGCCGTGCCGGTTCGGCGGGGATCAGAACGACGTATCCAGGTAGCCGGCGCTCTGGTTGGCCTCGTCATGGTTGGAGAAGTGCTCGCCCAACACGTACGACGAGTGCGGGTCGGTTCCGTTGGGGATCAGCGGATCGGTGTCGGCGCTGGCGATCGGCGCCAGCAGGAGGGCACCGGCAATACCGGCCACGGCCATTGCGGGAGCGATGAACTTGATCGGGTTCTTCATGATCGGTGCGCTTTCTGTCGAAGGGCTCGTCCGCTTTCGGACTGCCTCAATCGTCGGCCCTGACCAGGCAAAAGTCGCTACCGCAGGCATCAATTCCGTATTGCAGCCAGCAGGAAGACGCGGTTGGGTGCCAGCGCTGACGACAACGGCCCGGACGCCGGTGAATCTGTCCACATGATGATCAATCGACGGACGATGCTCGGCGGTGCGGGCGCAGTCGGGGTTGCGGCGATCGCCGGCGCCGGCGCCGACCGCGCGTTCTCAACCCCTCTGCCCCGCAAGGAAACTCAGGAAAACACCATGACCGACAACGCCGCCCGGTTCGGCAACCCGCGCATCCCGGCCGAGCTGAACACGGCACAGCCGCACATGTTCCACCTCGGCGCCCTGGCGCCCACCCAGTTCGAGGGCGGCACGCTGCGCCAAGCCTACGAAGGCAATTGGCCGATACTCACCGGACAGGAAGCCAGCGTGGTGATGGTCACCCTGGAGCCCGGTGGCATCCGGGAACCGCACTGGCACCCCAGCGCCTGGGAGATCAATGTCATCACCAGCGGTGTGGCGACCTGGACCCTGCTCGATCCGATGGGGCACTCCGAGCAGTTCGAGGCCAACGTCGGCGACGTGGTGTTCGCGCCGCAGGGCTCACTGCACTACTTCGAGAACAAGGGCACCCAGAATCTGAGTCTGCTGATCGTGTTCAACGCCAGCACCCAGGAGGGCGAAGACGACATCGGCATCGGAGCGTCCATCAGCAAGCTGCCGCCCGATGTTCTCGGCGCCGTGTTCGGCGTTCCCGCAGACACTTTCACCAAGTTCAAGAAGATCGACCAGTCGCTCACCATCATCAAGCGGCCGGCCCACTGAGCCGGCCTCACGCCAGCGACAGGAACAGCTTCTCCAACTCGGCCTCGGTCATCGGGTCACGGCCCTCCGCGGCGTTGCCGGCCAGGCACTCGCGGAGGCCCGTGGCGACGATCTTGAATCCCGCCCGGTCGAGTGCCTTCGACACCGCCGCGAGCTGCGTGACGATGTCCTTGCATTCGCGGCCCTGCTCGATCATCGAGATGACACCGGCCAGCTGTCCCTGCGCGCGGCGCAACCGGGCCAGAACGGCGGCCATGGCCTCTTCATCGCCGACCATGTCGCACCTGCCTTTCCTTGGTTCACGGTCCGAGCCCGCTATACCCCTCAGGGTATCAGCGGCCGGCCGGGACGGCAGCGCGCTCCCACAGCGCCCGCCACTCGTTCTCTTCGGTCTGCTTGTCGCGGTGGAGCAGTTCGGACGGCTCGGTCAGATGGATCGTCGGGTGCGGCGTCGCAAAGAAGTTGCCCTTGCCCTGCGCCGAGACATGGCCGCCGACGTCGATGTAGCAGTAGCCCTCGCCCGACATCGCCGCACCGTCGCCGACCCGCCCGAGGTAGCGCAGCGCGTTGCGGGCCGCCGCCCTCGCCCCGTTCTTCGCGAAGATCGCCGCCTTGGGCAGCGGTCGCCCCGACTCGGCGGTCACGGCGGCCGCGTCACCGATGGCGAAGATGCCCGGGTACCCGGTGGCCATCTCGGCGTCGACGGTGATCCAACCCGCGCCGTCGATCGTCACGGCCGGCTCGTGGGGCGGGACGAACACCAGGAGATCGAACTCGGTGGCGGTGCCGTCGGCGAAGTGGATCACCTTGTGCTCGGCGTCGATGCGCTCGACGGCATGCTCGCCATGGAAGCCGATGTCGTTGGCGCCCAGCATCTCCACCAGTTCCAGCCCGGCGTACGGCCCTGCCGAGGGCATGGGCTGCTTCTCCGGGGTGTACACCGCGATGTCGGTGGCCTCCCGGTGACCGTTGTCCCGCAACAGGTCCGCGGCCAGCAGCGCACCCTCGTAGGGGGCGACCGGACAGCGGTACGGCAACGAGGTGACCAGGAAGACGAGCCTGCCACCGGAGAACTGCTGCAACGCGGCGTGCGCGGCCGCGGCAGCCTCGGCGCTGTAGTAGTGCACAGCGGACCCGGCATCGACGGAATCACGCAGCCCCGGCACCTTGTCGATGACGTTGCGGGCACCGGTGGCGATGATCAATGCGTCGAACCCGATCTCGTCGCCGTCGGCCAGCGTCACGACGCGAGCCGAATGATCGATGTCGGCAACGGTCCCGGTGACGGTGTTGACGCCGCGCAGGGCGGAGACCGTGGGCTCGATGGGCACGCTGCCCTCCTCGCGCCAACCGCGCAGTACCCAGGGCAGGGTGAAGCCTAGGAAGTGCGAGAAGTCCTCGTCGACGATGGTCAGGTCGAGATCGTCAAGGGCCACTCCGGATTCGGCGAGTTCCTTGATGACCGACAGACCGCCGATACCGGCGCCGAGGATGACGAGCTTCGTGTCTTTCACGTTCCTACCTCCAGAACTTCATGCGGGACGGTCGATCGGATTTGGGGTGCCCGTCGCACCACTGGCCGGCGGGTACCGTGGCCTTGACGGCGTCGACGTGCATCCCACAGCCCGACCAGGTGGTCTTGCCGCATTGCGAACAACGCTTGGCCTGGCACATGATTCACTCCCTCCGGTGGCCGCGCGGATGATCGAGCCGGTGAGCCATGTTGTGCTCCTTGGCGATTCGATCCGATCAGGCTCTCCGCCGCGGCTCGTACCATTCCTTCATAGCATGCCCCCTGGGGTATGCGCCAACGAACTTGTCGGAGATCTCACACTGACAGCCATACCCTAGGGGGTATGGTACGTTTGGCTTGATTCAATACCCCGAGGGGTATCGCATATTGCGCGTCCACGGGCTACAGCCTGCGTCGTGCGCTGTGAGGGGAGACAACGATGCCACCTGTCCTGGCGAGAATCTGGGTGCCTGCGGTGACCGTGGTCGCCGTCGCGCTGGGCGCGACGGCAGTCACGCAACTGCGCGGCGCGTTCGGCTCCGAACCGATCTTCACCGCCACCGGCCGCACTGCCGAGCCACTCGAGCCGACGCATGTCAAGCATGTGGTCTATGAGGTTTTCGGCCCCACCGGCACCGCGGGCAGCGTCAACTACCTCGATGAGAACGCCCAGCCGGTGCAGGCAAGTTTCGCCGCCCTGCCGTGGACCGTGGAGATCACCACGACCGCACCGGCGACGATCGCGAGCATCGTCGCGCAGGGCGACGGCGACCGGCTCGGATGTCGTATCACCGTGGATGGCGAGGCCCGCCAGGAGCAGTCCGCCCTCGGGCGTGATGCCCAGACCTCGTGTCTGGTCAAGAACGCATGAGCGCCAACAACAGTGACCACGACACCCGCCCGGCGTACATGCGATTCATCCGGCGGTTCGCCTGGCCCATCGTCATCGGCTGGCTGCTGCTCACCGTCGCCCTGAATGTCCTTGTGCCACAGATCGAGTCGGTGGCCCGCGAACACGCGGTGACGATGTCGCCGCAGGACGCCCCGGCTTTGATCGCCGCCAAGAAGATCGGTGCGACGTACCGCGAGTCGGATTCCGACAGCATCGCAATGGTCATCCTCGAAAGCGACGAGAAACTCGGCGACGAGGCCCACCGCTTCTACGACGGCCTGGTGCGGGCGCTGCGGGCCGATTCCGCGCACGTACAACACGTGCAGGACGTCTGGGGCGACCCGCTGACCTCCGCGGGCGTGCAGAGCCGCGACGGCAAGGCGGCGTACGTCCAGCTGAATCTCGCCGGCGACCAGGGCAGCACGCTGGGTAATGAATCGGTCGACCGCGTGCGGGAGATCGTCGAGCGGCAGACGCCGCCCCCGGGGCTGAAGGTCTACGTGACGGGGCCGGCGCCACTGACCACCGACATGAACGAGGCCGCCGACAAGAGCATGCTCACGATGATGGGCGTCACAGGCGTCGTGATCATCATCATGCTGGCCGTGGCCTACCGCTCCGCGAGCACTGTCGCGCTCGTGCTGGTGATGGTCGGTTTCGAGATGGGCACCGCAAGGGGCCTGGTCGCGCTGCTCGGCGACCACGGTCTGCTGAGCTTCTCGACATTCGTGGTCGCCATGCTGTCCTCGCTGGCCATCGCCGCGGGAACCGACTACGCCATATTCCTGGTGGGCCGCTACCACGAGGCCCGCCAAGCCGGACAGACCCCGGAAGCCGCCTACTACACCATGTTTCGCGGCACCGCCCACATCATCCTGGGTTCCGGCCTGACCATCGCCGGCGCGACGCTCTGCCTGCACCTGGCACGGCTGTCGTACTTCAAGGCGCTGGGCATCCCCTCCGCCCTGGGGCTCGTCGTGGTCGTTGCGGGCGCGTTGACCGCGGCGCCGGCCGTGGTGGCCGTCGCCACCCGCCGCGGCCTGCTCGAACCGAAACGGATGACCAAGACCACGGGCTGGCGACGCATCGGCACCGCCACCGTCCGCTGGCCGGCGCCGATCTTCGTCGCGTCCCTACTGGTCGCGCTCGTCGGAATCATGTTCATGCCCAGCATGAAACTGAGCTTCGACGACCGCTTCTACATCCCTCGCGACCTGCCGTCGAACGTCGGATACGACGCCGCCGAGCGCCACTTCAGCGCTGCCACGATGAATCCCGACATCCTGATGGTCGAGACGGATCACGACATGCGCAACAGCGCCGACATGATCATCCTGGACAAGCTGGCCAAGGACATCTTCAAGTTGCCCGGAATCGCGATGGTGCAGAGCATCACTCGCCCGTTCGGCGGGCCGACCGAACACACCTCCATCCCCTTCCAGGTCAGCGCCCAGTCCATCCCGATCCAGCAGAACCTCCGGATCATGAAAGACCGGATGGGCGACATCCTGAAGATGAGTGACGACCTAGGCGGCCTGATCGGACCGATGAAGCGCCTGCAGGCGTTGGTGGACCAGATGAGTGGCGCCACGGGGCACCTGGCGACGGACGTGCACGAAATGCACATCACCATGGGCGAACTGCGCGACCATCTGGCGGACTTCGATGACTTCGCCCGGCCGCTGCGCAACTACTTCTACTGGGAGCAGCACTGCAGCGACATCCCGGTCTGCGCGGCAACCAGATCGGTCTTCGACGCCATCGACAACGTCGACACGTTCAGTTCGGACATGGCCGCACTGGGCACCGACATGGACAGCACGGTCGCGCTGTTGCCACAGATGAGGGCCCAGTTCCCGCCCATGATCGCGACGGTGGAGTCCATGCGCGGCACGCTGCTCACATTGCACAGCAGCTTCTCCGGGCTGATCACCCAGATGTCCGCAATGACCGACACCGCCGGCGCCATGGGCCAGGCCTTCGACGCGTCCCGCAGTGGCGACTACTTCTACCTGCCACCGGAAGCCTTTGCCAATGCGGACTTTCAGCGCGGCCTCAAGCTGTTCCTGTCCCCCGACGGCAAGGCCGCGCGCTTCATCATCACGCACGCCGAAGATCCGGCCACCCCGGACGGCATCGCCGCGGTCCTGCCGACGCTCGAGACCGCGCATCAATCGGTGAAGGGATCGGCCCTCACCGGTGCCAAGTTCTACCTCGCCGGCACCGCCGCGATCTATCGAGACATCCAGTCGGGCTCGCAGTACGACCTGCTGATCGTCGGCACCGCCGCACTGACCCTGATCTTCGTCGTCATGCTGCTCATCACGCGGGCGCTGGTCGCATCGCTGGTCATCGTCGGCACCGTGCTGCTGTCCCTCGGTGCGGCGTTCGGACTCTCGGTGCTGGTGTGGCAGAACCTGTTGGGCCTCGAGTTGAACTGGATCGCACCGGTTTTCGGCCTGATCATCCTGCTGGCGGTCGGCTCCGACTACAACCTGCTGCTGGTCTCCCGGTTCCAGGAGGAAATCGGCGCCGGACTGAAAACCGGCATCATCCGCTCGATGGGCGAGACCGGCAGTGTCGTGACCACAGCCGGCCTGGTGTTCGCCTTCACCATGATGTCGATGGCCGCCAGCGATCTGAGCTCCATCGGTCAGGCCGGCACGACCATCGGACTCGGATTGTTGTTCGACACCTTGATCGTTCGGTCATTGATGACGCCGTCCGTCGCGGCGCTCCTCGGCCGGTGGTTCTGGTGGCCGCTGCGGCCCCGCCGCACGGCGGCGGCAACCGAGCAGCACTCCCCTGCGCCGGTGGGCTGATCAGTCGCCCGGCGTCCGCGCCAGGATCGCCAGCAGCAGTTCGGCGCGGACCCGGGCGATCGCGAGGTCGACGCCGAGCAGCGCCTCGGCGGTCTCGATGCGCTTGCGCATGGTGTGCCGATGCACGCCGACGGCCGCGGCCGCGGATTCCCAGTGGCCGTTGGCTTCCAGGAATGCACGCAGCGAGGTGAGCAATCCCGAACCGAACTCGGCGTCGTGGTCGAGGACCGGAGTCAGTACCGCCGCGCCGAGGGCAACCAGCACGTCGCGACTCTCCCCGAATGCCAGCAGCGCGCTGCCGGCCAGCGCCGAGAATTCGAGCGGAGGCCGGCCGCATTCGGCGACGGAGGCCGCCAACCGGGCGTTGTCGACGGCCTCGGCGAGCTTGGCCAGCGGCTGAATTCCGCTGAGCCCCAGGCGGATGGTCCGGCGCAACGACGCATCGATCCGGGACACCAGGGCAGCGGCGATCTCCTCGGCCTCCGCTCCCGGCAACAGCACCGCGAGCCACGTGTCGGCGCCGTGCACGAATGCGGGTTGACCCGCCTGGTCCAACTGCTCATGGATCGCCGCGCTCACCTTCTTGAGCAGGTTGGCGGTGTCGGCGTCGGCGTTCGTGTCCGAGTCCGCCTGCGCGACCAGCACCCTGATCCGGCCCCGGTGATCGGCGGCCTGCGACAGTTGCGCCCAGGCCGGTTCCAGGTTGGCCTCACCGGTGAGGATGAGGCCGAGCGCCTGCTCGTTGAGCCGCTGCTGCGCCTCCTTCAAGCGCACCGGTTTCTCGAAATCCAAGGCGAGCAACGAGTTTGCGTGGCCCAACAGCACCTGATCGACCGGACTCAATGCCGTTTCACTGACCACGCCGAGCACCCCGTGTGAACGGCCGCCGACGCGGATGGACTGCTGCGCGACGGTGACACCTTCGGCCAGCACCGCGACGGCCGACGCGGCCCCGGGCTCGATGGCATCACGCACCAGGTTGACCGTGGTGACGTTGAGATTGCGCGGGTGGGAAGCGATCACCGTGCCGGACGGATCCAGCACCACCACGCTGGCGCGCAGCGCTCGCCCCAGTTCGGCGGCAACCTCTTGCGGGCCACCACTGACGACAGCCCGGGTGATTCGCGGCTGTGCGCGGGACGCCCGCAGCACCGCGTCGTACTGCAGTGCCGCGATACGCGAGCTGACCCGCTGCACGACGGCCGCGAACGGCGTCCGCAGCGGAATCTCCAGCAGCGGCAGCCCCAACTCCTCCGCGGCGGACACCAGTTCTTCCGGCACCTCGTCGAAGGTCAGCCCGATACCGAATCCCACACCGGCGACGCCACTTTCGTGGAGGCGGCGGAGGTAGTCCCGCCGGTCGGCAGACGCCGGCGGCAGACTGATCCCGGTGGTCAGCACCAGCTCACCACCGGACAGCCATTTGGCCGGGTCGGCCAACTCGGTGGTCAGGACCAGACTGATCTCACCACCGACGCCGACGGCGCCGCCACGCAGCCGGATCCGCAGATCAGCTTGGTCCAGCACCCATCGCACCGGAACAGTCACCGCCTGAATGTACAGAATGTCGAAAAACTCCGCCGAAAATCCCCGGATTGTCCGATGCTGAGGGGTGTGTCCTGGCGCACACTAAGGCCGCCAGACACTTCTGAACTTCACGAGAGAGCGGCGGTACGAGATGCCCGACGGCCTACTGCAGAACTACATCGACGGCCAGTTCGTCGAATCGTCATCGTCGGAGACCATCGACCTGATCAGCCCCGTCGACGGCTCGGTGGTCGGGCAGGCTCCGGTATCGAACCGCGCCGACGTAGACGCCGCAGTGGCCGCCGCTGAGCGGGCCTTCGCCACCTGGGGCCGCACCACGCCCAGCGTGCGTCAGCAGGCACTGCTCAAGCTCGCGGACGCGATCGAGGCGCACAGTGACGAGATCGTCGAGGCACAGTGCCGCAACACGGGCCAACTCAAGTCGATGATCGCCGCCGAGGAAGTCGCCGTCAGTGCCGACCAGGTGCGATTCTTCGCGGGCGCCGCACGCATGGTCGAAGGGCTGTCCGCCGGCGAGTACCTGGAGGGCTTCACCTCCTACGTGCGGCGCGAGCCGATCGGCGTCGTGGGTCAGGTGACGCCGTGGAATTACCCGTTCATGATGGCGATCTGGAAGATCTGTCCGGCCCTGGCCACCGGCAACACCGTCGTCCTCAAGCCCAGCGACACCACCCCGGAGAGCACCTTGGTGCTGGCCCGCATCAGCAAGGGCATCCTGCCCGACGGCGTGTTCAACGTCGTCCTGGGCACCGGTGCGACGGGCGCCGAGTTGGTCGACCATCCGGCCATCGGACTGGTCTCCATCACGGGCTCGGTCCGCGCCGGCATCGCCGTGGCCTCGGCAGCCGCCCAGCAGCTCAAGCGCAGCCACCTCGAACTCGGCGGCAAGGCGCCCGCGGTGGTGTTCGGCGACGTCGACATCAAGAAGGCCGCAACGGGAATCGCCCAGGCCGCCTTCTTCAACGCCGGGCAGGACTGCACCGCGGCCACCCGCGCGATCGTCCACGAGTCCATCCACGACCAGTTCGTCGACGCCCTGGTCGAGGCCGCGCAGACGCTGCGCCCGGGCCTGCCCGATGACGCCGACGCGTTCTACGGGCCGCTGAACAACGTCAACCACTTCACGGCGGTCAGCCAGAAGATCGCCGCGCTGCCGGACCACGCCACCATCGTCACCGGCGGAAAGCAGCTGGGCGACAAGGGCTTCTATTTCGAACCGACCGTGATCACCGGCGTGCGCCAGGACGACCCCATCGTCCAGGACGAGACTTTCGGCCCCATCCTCACCGTGCAGTCGTTCAGCACCGACGAGGAGGCCATCGACTACGCGAACGACGTGCGCTACGCCCTGGCCTCGAGCGTGTGGACCAAGGACCACGCGACTGCGGAAAAGTTCAGCCGCGCACTTGATTTCGGTGCCGTGTGGATCAACTGCCACATCCCACTGGTGGCCGAGATGCCCCACGGCGGCTTCAAGTACTCCGGCTACGGCAAGGACCTGTCGATCTACGGCGTCGAGGACTACACCCGGATCAAGCACGTCATGAGCGCCCACGACTGATCCGTCTTCCCCCTCTTTTCACCCCACCGACTCGACCCGTGCCGACAGGAGTTGCACCGATGCCCGACACCTTCCACCCCCTCGACCCACTGACCGCAGCCGAATTCACCAAGGTCGCCGAGATTCTCGCGGCGGCGCACGGCGTCGGGGACGGCTGGCGGTACACCTCCGTCGAGATGATCGAACCCGCCAAGGCCGAGGTGGCCGCATTCGACGCCACCGGCGCCAAGCCGGACCGGCGTGCGCTGGCGACGCTGCTCGACACCGCGAACAACCGCACCTACAAGAGCGTGGTGTCGCTGACCGACGAATCGGTGCTGTCGTGGGACCACATCCCGGGCGTGCAGCCGAACTTCACCGTCGACGAATGGGAAGAGGCCGACGAGGTGCTGCGCAAGCACCCGGATGTCATTGCGGCCCTGGCGAAGCGCGGCATCACCGACATGGACCTGGTGTTCATGGACACCTGGACCTACGGCGACGTCGTGATGCCGGAGCAGTACAAGGACCGCCGCCTGGGCTGGACCGACACCTGGGTGCGGGCCGCCGACGGCGCGAACCCCTACGCCGGCCCCGTCAACGGATTCCACTGTGTCATCGACATGAACACCATGGAACTGCTGGAGATCGAGGACACCTTCACCGTCGATCGGCCGGACATGATGGGTGAGTATGTGCCGCAGCACATTCCCGAACGCATCCGCAATGTGGGCACCCGGGAGCCGCTGCAGCCGCTGAACATCACTCAGCCCGAAGGCGTTTCGTTCACCCTCGAGGGCAATCTGCTGAAGTGGCAGAACTGGTCGCTGCGCGTCGGGTTCAACTACCGCGAGGGCATGACGCTGCACGCGGTGAGCTACAACGACAACGGCAACGTGCGGTCGGTGGCCAACCGGATGTCGTTCGCCGAGATGATGGTCCCCTACCGCGACCACTGCACCGACCATTACCGCCGAACGGCTTTCGACATCGGCGAGTGGGGCATCGGCTTCATGACCACCTCATTGGAGCTGGGCTGTGACTGTCTCGGCGAGATCCGGTACCTGGACGCCGTGCTGCACAACAGCAAGGGCGAGCCCTACACCATCAAGAACGCCATCTGCATCCACGAAGAAGACAACGCCGTGCTGTGGAAGCACGTCGACCACCACCACGGCGCCGAGGTGCGCCGCATGCGCCGGCTCACGGTGTCGTTCCACGTCACCGTCGCCAACTACGAGTACCTCACCTACTGGCGGTTCTACCAGGACGGCAACATCGAATGCGAGGTCCGCGCAACGGGAATCATGGTGGTGAGCAACTTCCCGGAGGGCCAGGCCCACCCCCACGGCACGCTGGTCGACAACCGCACCTATGCGCCGTACCACCAGCACTTCCTCGTCGCCCGGCTCGACCTCGACATCGACGGCACCGAGAACACGGTGTACGCCAGCGAGACCGAGATCGAACCGATGGGACCGGACAATCCCTACGGACTGTCGCTGCGGCAGCGCAACACCCCGCTGCGCACCGAGGCCGAGGGCAAGCAGAACATGAACTTCCAGACCCAACGGGCATGGAAGGTCGTCAACGACAACGTCCGCAACGGCATCGGAACCCCACCGGCGTACAAGCTGGTGCCCGGCGGCGCCTTCCCCGCCATGTTCGATCCGAACTCCCCGGTTCTGGCACGCTGCCGCGCCATCGAGCACACCGTGTGGGTCACCCCCAACTCTCCCGAAGAGCGTTGGCCCGCGGGTGAATTCGTCACACAGAGCAAGGAAGACACCGGCCTGCCGATGTGGACCGAGGCGAACCGCTCGATCGAGAACACCGACGTGGTGCTGTGGTACGTGTTCGGCATCCACCACATCACCCGGCCGGAAGACTGGCCGATCATGCCGGTCGACACCGTCAACTTCTGGCTCAAGCCCGTCGGCTTCTTCGATCGCAACCCGTCGATCGACGTCGCACCGACGCCGCCGAAGGCC
The DNA here is from genome assembly GCF_045310825.1 of Mycobacterium sp. SMC-21. Lineage (NCBI taxonomy): Bacteria > Bacillati > Actinomycetota > Actinomycetes > Mycobacteriales > Mycobacteriaceae > Mycobacterium > Mycobacterium sp. SMC-21. The sequence goes on from NZ_JBJIAO010000034.1 coordinate 26,382, forward strand.
TGCCACATGTCCTCCAACTGCGAAGAAGGCTGAGCCGTGACCACTCCGCGAATCGCCGTCGCGTATCTCGCGACACCCGGCGGTGACGACGCCGTCGCCGTCGGCGAGCAGATCGCCCGCACCCTCGGCGCCGAGATCGACCTGTGCATGGTGCTGCCCAGCGACCGGTCGGCGCTGGCCACCACGCCCGGCGGCATCCTGCAGCGCGAAGCCGAAAGTTGGCTCGCCGCAGCCGCGGCCGGCGTCCCCAGCGATCTCAAGGTGACGACCCATCTGAGCTTCGACGAGTCCAGCACGGCGGGCCTGATCGCGGCCGCCGAAGCGGCCGGAGCCGAGGCCCTGGTGGTCGGCGGCGCCGGTGGCGGTATCGCCGGCTCGCTGTCGCTCGGGTCGGTGGTCAACGATCTGGTGCACGCATCGCCGATTCCGGTGGTCATCGCACCGCGTGGCGCCCGCCTGAAGCGCGACGAACGGATCCGTGAAGTCACGTGCGCCGTCGGAACCCGGCCGGGCGCCAAGCTGCTGTTGGATGCCGTGCTGCGGCTGTGCCGGGACACCGGGACACCGCTGCGCCTGGTGTCGCTGGTCGCCGTCGACGACGCCGACGACCTGGAACTGGCCCAGCAGCACGCACAGAAGGCCCTCGACCAAGCGAAAGCATTTCTGCCGGAAGGCATTCCGGTCAGCTCGCGCGTGGCCACCGGCGCCGGTGTCGAGGACGCCGTCAACAAGCTCGGCTGGCATGACGGCGACGTGATCATGGTCGGGTCCAGCCGGCTCGCACAGCCCCGCCGGCTCTTCCTGGGATCGACCGCGGCCAAGATGCTGCGCGTCCTGCAGGTCCCCATGATCGTGGTTCCGAAAGCTGAAGGGGCTGATAATGACTGAACAACTGGCCGATTCCGACCTCGCTCGTGTAGAGCGGGAAGAAGGCCTCGTCGCCAAGGGCCTCGCCGCAGGCAGAATCGGCACCATCACCGGGGCAATCCTCGGTATCTCGACCGTGGCGCCCGGCTACACGCTCACGGCCAGCATCGGGCTGATCGTCGCGGCGGTCGGGCTGAAGATGCCGGCCATCCTGATCGCCGGCTTCATCCCGATGTTCCTGACCGCCTACGCGTACCGCGAACTCAACTCGCGGGCACCCGACTGCGGCGCATCGTTCACCTGGTCCACCAAGGCTTTCGGCCCGTATGTCGGCTGGATGTGTGGCTGGGGCATGGTGATCGCCACCATCATCGTGCTGTCCAATCTCGCCTCGATCGGCGTCCAGTTCGGCTACGAATTCCTGGGCAGCGTGCTGCACAACCAGAAGCTCGCCACGCTCTCGGCCGACAACGTCTGGATCAACATCGGGTCCACCGTCGCGCTGCTGGCCATCGCCACCTACATCTCGTGCCGTGGCATCACGACCAGCGAGAAGGTGCAGTACGTGCTGGTCGGCTTCCAGATGATCGTGCTCATCACGTTCTCGATCGTCGCGATCGTGCGGTCCGGCGGGGCCGAAGGGCACCTGAGCTTCGATATCGATTGGTTCGACCCGTTCACCGGACTCACCATGAGCGCCTTCGTGATCGGGCTCATCGGCTCCATCTTCGCGTTCTGGGGCTGGGACACCTGTCTGACCCTCGGTGAGGAATGCAAGGACCCCACCAAGGTGCCCGGCCGTGCCGGATTGCTCTGCGTCCTGTCGATCCTGCTGACGTACCTCCTGGTCGCAGTCGCCGTGATGATGTATGCCGGGATCGGCGACACCGGCCTCGGACTGGGCAACAAGGACAACGCGGCCAACGTCTTCGGCGCGCTGGCCTATCCGGTCCTCGGCGAATGGGGCGGGCCGCTGCTCCTGCTGGCGGTGTTCGCCTCGTCGATCGCCAGCCTGCAGACCACCGTGCTGCCGGCCGCCCGCACCATGCTGGCCATGGGCACCTACGGGGCCTTCCCCAAGCGGTTCGCCAGTGTCAGCCCGCGCACCCTGTCGCCGGTGTACAGCACCGTCGTCGCCGGCGTGGTGACCGCCGCGTTCTACACCATCGTGACGCTGCTGTCCGAACGCACGCTGCTGGATACCATTGCCGCCCTTGGCATCATGATCTGCTGGTACTACGGCATCACGGCGTTCGCCTGTGTCTGGTTCTTCCGCAAGGAACTGTTCCTCAACGCGCACAACGTGATCTACAAGTTGGTGTTCCCCCTGCTCGGTGGCATCATGCTGCTGTCCGTGTTCGTCAAATCGGTGCTCGTCAGCATGGATCCGACGGCCAGCGGCAGCGGCGCGGAGATCGGCGGCATCGGCCTCGTGTTCTATCTGGGCTTCGGCATCCTGATCTTCGGCGCGGTGCTGATGCTCGTGATGCGCGCGTCCCAGCCGGCGTTCTTCCGCGGTGAGACGCTGACGATGGACACGCCCCCGCTGCCCTGAGGCGGCTCGATCTGACGCGCCCCGTCACGCTTCGGCGTGGCGGGGCGCTTCTCTTTTGGCCGGCCAATTGCCCTGTGCCGGTTGACTCTGCGGTCTGGGCGGGGATTGTCGAGTAGCCATGTGCGTAGACGCAGAGTCAACGCCCGGGCCGAGCATGCCCCTGTTGACCCTGCAACCTGGGCGCGAATTGCCGAGTAAGCGTGTACGTAGGCGCGGGATCAACGCCATCCGACGTTCACCCTGCAACCTGGGCGCGAATTGTCGAGTAACCATGTGCCAGGGTGCAGAGTCGACGCCCAGGCCGAGCATGCCCCTGTTGACCCTGCAACCTGGGCGCGAATTGCCGAGTAACCATGTACGTAGGCGCAGGATCAACGCCCAGGCCGGCGCGAAACCGGCCAGACAAGTACCCGGTCAGCCGTCGTAGTCGACCGACACCGTCGGGCTGGTCGGATGTGACTGGCAGGTGAGGATGTAGCCGGCGTCGAGGTCGTTGCACCCGAGGGCGAAGTTCTGGTCCATCTCGACCGTGCCGCCAAGCAGTTTGGCCCGGCAGGTGCCGCACGCACCACCCATGCACGAGTAGGGCGCGCCAATTCCCGCCTGCAGTGCGCTTTCCAGGATCGTGTCGCCGGCGGCGAGACCGAAAGTCTGCTTCTTTCCGGATAATTGGACGGTGACGGTGGCCGACTGGTGGTCGCGCACAGGCGCGTCGCCGCGGTCGAAGCCGGTGAACAATTCCAGATGGATCCGCTCGGGTTCGACGCCACCCTCGATCAGCATCTCGCGCGCACCGGTGGACATCGCGGCCGGGCCGCACAGGAACCACTCGTCCACGCTCTCGGGATGAAGGTCGCCCGTGAGCCAGTGGGCCAAGCGTTGCGCATCGATGCGGCCGGACAGCTCCGGGGTATGCCGCGGCTCGGCCGACAACACGTGCCGGATTTCGAGGCGGTCGGCATAGCGGGATTCGAGACGGTCGAGTTCGGCGCGGAACATCGTCGACTCTTTGGTGCGGTTGCCGTAAATGAGCGTGAACCGGCTCTCGGTTTCGAGCTCCATGACGGTCGCCAGGATCGACAGCACCGGGGTGATGCCGCTGCCGGCCACCAGCCCGACGTAATGCTTGCGGTGCAGCGGATGCAGGGCAGAGCTGAAGCTGCCGGCCGGGGTCATCACCTCCAGGACGTCGCCGGCCCTGAGGTGCTCGGCCACGAATCCCGAGAATGTCCCTCCCGGAATGTGTTTCACCGCGATCCGCAGCTGGGCCCGCGTGGCCGGCGCGCAGATCGAATAGCTGCGGCGCACGCCCTCGCCCCCCAGGTCGGTGCGCACCGAGACGTGCTGGCCGGGTTCGAACCGGAACTGGTCCTGCAGTGCCTCGGGAACGGCGAAGGTCACCAATGTGCTGTCTGCGGTGATCGGGTCGACCGCGGCCACCGGGATCCGGTGGAACACCGCGTGCGATGAACTCGAGCGCGCCGGCATCCGCACCGGCAGCAGCCGACCGAGCTTGCCGTTCAGTTGCTTCCACTCCCGGAATTCGCCGGAGTCGAGCCCCTGCCCGAACACCGTGGAGATCGCGGCGTTCCGGTCCAGGTAGGCCTCCTCGTTGCGGCGCCAGGTCTTGGTATAGCGGTAGAACGGCACCGACGGGTGCAGGTGGTGCACCAGGTGGTAGTTCTGCGACAGCATCAACGGGGTGTAGAGCCACTCCATCCCCACGCGGGTTCTGGTCGCCCGGTAGCGGTCACTGCGTTGAGTGTCCGCCAACCCGTGGTGCGGCATCCAGTCGAACCACCACGCCAAGACGACCACCGCGATGCGCTGCGGAATGACGAAGACGACGGCCAGCGTCCAGAAGTGGCCCGACATGATCGCGACGATCAACCCGGCCACCGAAATGGCCACGCATGCCAGGGTTTCAGCGACCTCGGCCTTGGGACGACCGCGAACCTTGCGGATCAGATAAGTGCCGTACGAAACGTCGAGTACGGCCCAGCGGAACGGCAGTTGCCACGCCGGCCCATGGGAGGCGAAGGTGTCCGGATCGTTCTCGTCGTCGTTCGAATGCCGGTGGTGCTCAATGTGAATGAACCCGAACGAGGGGAACGAGATCAGCGGCTGGACGAACGGCACAGCCAGCCGTCCGAACAAGCCGTTGACCCAGCGCGTCGAGCTGATGGCATAGTGCACGGCGTCGTGGACGACGGTGAACATCGTGAAGGTCACCACCGCGTTGACCACGATGGGCACCCACATCGGAGCGGCGCCGCCCAGATAAGCGACGGTCGACGTGACGAATGCCGCGGCGCCCGCGAGAAACAGCGCGACAGTCGGCCATGCCAACTTCGGCACCTGCTCGCCCGGATCGGGCAACGCCGTTCGCGCGGCGGGTTGGCTTTCTGCCCGGTCGGCCACTTCGACTGACGACATTCGACACTCCGTCTTTCGGGCAACCCTCGTTGGTTGCGTCTGCCGAAAAACGCTACGGACGGGGCCGACGCGACTGAATGTTCCAACGGGACGTTGATTTGGTATTTTCGGACAGTGGGAATGGCCCCGGTCTGGGCGGTGCCGCGGGGCACCGAAGGCGTCCGCATCATGGTGCAGGGCGCCATCGCGCATGGGATGACAGCCGCCGAATGTCTGGCAGGTAGCGGACTGACCGAAGCCGACCTGGACGACGAGAACGCCGAAATCTGGGCGCATCAGGAATTCGACGTCATCCGCAATCTCATTGCGGGACTTGGCGACAGACCGGGTGTCGGCATCGAGGTGGGAGTGCACTCCACCCTGGGACGGGCCGGCTTGCTCGGGTTCCTGATCCTGGCCAGCCCCAATCTCCGACAGGGGGTCGAACTGATCCTGCCTTATCTCGCGCTGTCCCCCACGCACCTGCGGTTCTCGGTGGAGACCGACGACCAGTACGGATACCTCGTCGCCGACGACAGCGAATTACCCACGGATGTCAGGGCGTTCATCGTCGAGCGGGACCTCGCCGGATTCGTCGCCGCGACACAGGGCGCCAACCTGGCGCTGACACCGGCGTGGGCGGACACGACACTCGATGCCGCTCGCGCCGAGAAGCTCGCCGAACTGTGGGGGCTTCCGGTATCCGCTGTACGTTCCGGCCAGTGCACCAACCGAATCGCCGCCACCCACGAAGTATTGGAGATGCCGTCGCCGCTCGCCGACGCCAATACGGCGCGCAAGATCGAGCAGCAATGCCGGGACCTGCTCGAGCGCAGGCTCTCTCGCGTCGGCGTGGCGGGCCAGGTTCGGAGCCGGCTGCTGCACAACCCCGGCGAACTGCCGTCGATGCCGACCATCGCCGACGAATTGCACATCGACCAGCGCACGCTGCGCCGTCGGCTCGCTGCCGAGGGCACCTCCTACCGCGCGTTGCTCGACGAGGTCCGCCGCCAGCTGGCCCTCGAGCTGCTCCAACAGGACCTTTCGGTCGAGGAGATCTCCCGGCACCTGGGGTACGCCGAAACGGCCAATTTCACCCACGCTTTCAAGCGCTGGGAAGGCACGGCACCGAGCTACTTCCGCAGGCCGCGTTAGCCCCGCTCTGGTCGGCTTCCGCAAGCGCTCGTACCCCACGACAAAATGGTGTGCTTGATGCGCTCGAAATCGACAAAGTGGACATAGTTATCCGCGCCACAACCGCAGAGAATCAGCAGTACACAAGCCGTTCGATCACCAGGAGCAACCGATGACCGACATCACCTATCGACTGGCGCAGAAGCGCAACATCGTCACCGCGCTGCCCGGTCCGCGATCGGCCGAGATGTCGGCGCGCCGCCAGGCCGCGGTGGCGGGTGGCGTCAGCTCGTCGGCACCGGTCTACGCCGCGGACGCCGACGGCGGCGTCATCGTCGACATCGACGGCAATTCGCTGATCGACCTGGGTTCGGGCATCGCCGTCACCAGCGTCGGCGCATCGCACCCCGGTGTCGCCGCGGCAGTGGCCCAGCAGGCCGCCCGCTTCACGCACACCTGTTTCATGATCACCCCGTACGAGGGCTACGTGGAGCTCGCCGAGCGGCTCAACGCCATGACCCCCGGCGATCACGAGAAGCGCACCGCATTCTTCAACTCGGGCTCCGAAGCCGTCGAGAACGCGGTCAAGGTCGCGCGGCTGGCCACCGGCCGGCAGGCCGTCGTCGCCTTCGACCACGCCTACCACGGCCGCACCAACATGACCATGGCCCTGACCGCCAAGGCCATGCCCTACAAGACGCAGTTCGGTCCGTTCGCGCCCGAGATCTACCGCATGCCCGCGTCGTACCCGTACCGCGATGGCCTGACCGGCGAGGCCGCCGCCAAGGCCGCCATCAGCCGCATCGAGACCCAGATCGGCGCCGCGTCGCTCGCCGCGGTCATCATCGAGCCCATCCAGGGTGAGGGCGGTTTCATCGTGCCCGCGCCGGGATTCCTTGCCACCCTTGTCGATTGGTGCAAGGCAAACGGCGTCGTGTTCATCGCCGACGAGGTGCAGACGGGCTTCGCCCGTACCGGATCGTGGTTCGCCTCCGAGCACGACGGCATCGTCCCCGACATCATCACCATGGCCAAGGGCATCGCCGGCGGCATGCCGCTGGCCGCCATCACCGGCCGGTCCGACCTGCTCGACGCCGTGCACCCCGGTGGCCTGGGTGGCACCTACGGCGGTAACCCCGTCGCCTGCGCCGCGGCCCTCGCCACGCTCGACGCCATGGCCGAGATGGACCTGCCTGCCCGCGCCCGCGCCATCGAAACCGCGGTCGTGCCCAAGCTGCAGGCCCTGACCGACACCGGAGTGATCGGTGACGTCCGTGGCCGCGGCGCCATGCTGGCCATCGAGATCGTCAAACCGGGTACCAATGAGCCGAATCCGGTTCTCACGAAAGCCATTGCGGCAGAGGCCTTCAAGCGCGGCGTCATCCTTCTGACCTGCGGCTCGTACGGAAACATCATCCGCCTGCTCCCGCCGCTGGTCATCAGCGACGAGCTGCTCGACGAGGGCATCGCCGTCCTGGCCGACATCGTGCGCGAAATGGCGGCAGCCCGATGATCGACCGCACCACGCTGCTGGAGTCCATGCCCACCGAGCTGTGGCTCGGCGGCCTGCAGGTCCCCGCGTCCACCGGAGCCCGCTTCGCCGTGCACGACCCGGCCACGGACGCCGTGCTCATCGAGGTCGCCGACGCCTCGCCCACCGACGGTGCCCGCGCCCTCGACGACGCGGTCGCCGCGCAGGCGTCGTGGGCCGCCACCCCGGCCCGGGAACGTGCCGAAATCCTGCGCCGCGCTTGGGAACTGGTCATGGAGCGTCGCGACGTCTTCGCCCTGACCATGACCCTCGAGATGGGCAAGCCCCTGGCCGAGAGCCAGGGTGAGGTCAACTACGGCGGCGAGTTCCTGCGCTGGTTCGCCGAAGAAGCGGTGCGGATCAACGGCCGCTACACGCAGTCGCCCACCGGCACCGGCCGCATCCTGGTCACCAAGCAGCCCGTCGGCCCGACCCTCGCCATCACACCGTGGAACTTCCCGCTGGCCATGGGCACCCGCAAGATCGGCCCGGCGCTGGCTGCCGGTTGCACCATGATCGTCAAGCCCGCAGCCGAGACCCCGCTGACCATGCTGCTGCTGGGCCAGGTGTTCGCCGACGCCGGCCTGCCCGCCGGCGTGCTGTCGATCCTGCCGACCACCGATGCCGCCGGTCTGACCGGCCCGCTGCTGACGGACCCGCGGCTGCGCAAGCTGACGTTCACCGGCTCCACCGGTGTCGGACGAAAGCTGTTGGCACAGTCCGCAGACCGGGTGCTGCGCACCTCGATGGAACTCGGCGGCAACGCCCCGTTCGTGGTGTTCGACGACGCCGATCTGGACGCCGCGGTCGACGGTGCCATGGCCGCCAAGATGCGCAACATGGGTGAGGCATGTACCGCCGCCAACCGCATCCACGTCGACAACGCGGTCCGTGCCGAGTTCACCGAGAAGCTCGCCGCCCGCATGGCGGCACTGGCCACCGGCCCGGGCGACCAGGCGGGCAGCCAGGTCGGTCCGCTGATCACCGCCAAGCAGCGGGCGACGGTCGACGAGCTGGTGCAGGACGCCGTCAACAAGGGCGCGACGGTGGCCACCGGCGGCAAACCCGTTGAAGGCGAAGGCTTCTTCTACCCGCCGACGGTGCTCGCCGACGTGTCGGCCGATGCCCGCCTCCTGCGTGAGGAGATCTTCGGACCGGTCGCCGCGATCATCGGATTCGACGGCGAACAGGCCGGCATCGATGCCGCCAACGACACCGAATACGGCCTGGCCGCGTACGTCTACACGCAAGGCCTGGACCGGGCACTGCGGGTCGCCGAGGCAGTCGAGGCCGGCATGGTGGGCGTCAACCGCGGCGTCATCTCCGATGTGGCCGCGCCGTTCGGCGGCATCAAGGAGTCCGGCATCGGGCGTGAAGCCGGCAGCGAGGGCATCGAGGAGTACCTCGAGACCAAGTACATCGCCCTTCAGTAATTGCGCCGCAACAACTTTCCCCTCTCCCTCCACACACAGACATCCAAGTAAATAGACCGGAGTAGTCCTCCCATGCAGAATTCCGCTGCCCGGGTGTCTTTCGACGCCGACGGGCTGAACAACCACGCCCAAATCCAGTGGCCCGGGCATCCGCCGTTCCTGGCCGACGTCTGCGCGATGTTCGAGTCCTTCGGCCTGCGCGTCGCCTCGTACCACCACTCCGACGATGCCGGGCACTGCTACGAGTTCGGCGATCTCTCGCTGTCCGAGGCGACACGTGACCTGGTCGCGCAGGCCTGTGAGGCCGCCATCGCGGGGCGCTGGAGCGTCGACCGGTACGCGATGCTCATCGTCGCGGCCGGCATCGACTGGCGCCGCGCGGTGCTGATCCGCGCGGCGTGCCGGTTCCTCCGGCAGACGGGCCTGGGATTCTCCGAGGACTACATCATCGAATCCCTGGTCGCCGCACCCGGTTTCGTGAACGCATTGCTGGCGCTGTTCGACGCCCGGTTCAACCCGGACGCCACCGCTGACGTCGAGCAGGCGGATCGAGAGGTCGCCGGTCTCGTGGATGCCGCCACCTCGCTGGACGACGACCGGATCCGGCGGGCACTGCACGCCTTCGTGGCGGCGACACTGCGCACCAACTGGTTCCAGGTCGGCGTCGACGGCCTACCCAAGGACTACGTGTCGTTCAAGATCGACTCGGCGCGCCTGTCGATCACCGGACCTGTTGTGCCCTACCGCGAAATCTTCGTGCACTCCGACACCGTCGAGGGTGTGCATCTGCGCAGCGGCGCGATCGCCCGCGGCGGCCTGCGCTGGTCCAACCGGGCCGAGGACTTCCGTACCGAGGTCATGGGCCTGATGAAGACGCAGGCCGTGAAGAACGCCCCGATCGTGCCGACCGGCGCCAAGGGCGCCTTCGTCTTGCGTTCTGCCACTGTCGATCCCGCGGACGGCTACCGCACCTTCATCCGCGGCCTGCTCGACGTCACCGACAACATCGTCGACGGCACCATCCGCCATCCCGACCGCACCGTGTGCCCCGACGGCGACGACGCCTATCTCGTCGTGGCCGCCGACAAGGGCACCGCCACGTTCTCGGACCTGGCCAATTCCATTGCCGCCGAATACGACTTCTGGCTGGGCGACGCCTTTGCCTCGGGCGGGTCGGCCGGGTACGACCACAAGGCCATGGGCATCACCGCCCGCGGCGCGTGGCTGTCGGTACGGCGGCACTTCGCCGAGGCCGGCCATGACATCGACGCCGAACCGTTCACCGTCGCCGGCATCGGCGACATGTCGGGTGATGTGTTCGGCAACGGAATGCTACTGTCCCGCAACATCAAACTGGTCGCCGCGTTCGACCACCGGCACATCTTCCTGGATCCGAATCCGGATACGGAGACCTCGTACGCCGAGCGCGAGCGCCTCTTCCGGCTCCCCCGATCCAGCTGGCAGGACTACGACCCGGCGCTGATCTCGTCGGGCGGCGGCGTGTGGTCACGCACCGCCAAGTCGATTCCGCTGTCGGATCAGGTCCGGGCCCGCCTGGGCATCACAGCCGCCGAATGCACGCCCGACGAGCTGATCAGCGCGGTGCTGCGGGCACCGGTCGACCTGCTGTGGAACGGCGGCGTCGGCACGTATGTCCGCGCCGACGACGAGACCGACGCCGACGCCCAGGACAAGGCGAACGACCGCGTACGGGTCACCGCATCGCAGTTGCGCTGCAAGGTGATCGGCGAGGGCGGCAACCTCGGGCTGACGCAACAGGCCCGGATCGCGTTCGCGCTTCGCGGCGGCCGGGTCAACGCCGACTTCATCGACAACGCCGCCGGGGTCGCCACCTCCGACCTCGAGGTCAACCTCAAGATCGCACTGGACTCCGGCACCATCGCCACCGCCCGACGCAATGCGCTGCTCGCCGGTGCCACCGACGACGTCGCCGCACGGGTCCTGGCCGACAACGCCGACCAGATCCTCGCGATCAGCATGGCTGCCGCCGAGGCCGGCTCGCTGTTGGAGCGGCACGTCCGGCTCATCGGCAACCTGCAGGACGTGGCCGGCGTCGACCCCGATGTCGAGGGGCTGCCGTCGAAGCAGGAACTGGATCGCCGCCGGCTCGTCGGACTCGGACTCACCCGCCCCGAAATCGCGGTGCTGCTGGCGCAATCCAAGAACCTGGTGTCGCAGGAGCTGTTGGCCTCCGGCGTTCCGGATCACGAGATGTTCGTCGGCCGCCTGGAGCAGTACTTCCCGGCCACCATCGCCGAGCAGGCGCGCGCCGAGATCGCGAACCATCCACTCCGCCGCGAGATCGTCGCGACCTCGGTCGCCGGTGAGCTGATCAACCGCGTCGGTCCCGGCACGATCTACCGTATGCAGGAGCGACTGTCGGTGAGTACGGCCGACGTGGCGATGGCGTACGCGACGGTGCGCGACATCCTCGATCTCGACAACCTGTGGTCCGAGGTGCTGACCGGTAAGACCGATGAGAGCGGGCGCATCCAGGCGCTGCTGGAGATCCGGGAACTGCTCGAGCACCTGACGTCGTGGGTGGTGCGCAACGGCGCGGGCAACCGCGACCGGGTGAGCGCCGCGGTCAGCCGGTTGATGGCGGTCAGCTCTTCTTGAGCTCCTCGGCGAGCATCACGATGATGCCGCTGGGCCCACGGACATACGTGAGCTTGTAGATGTCTTCGTAGGTCGCCACGCCGCGCAGCGGATGGCAGCCGTGCCGCGCGGCGATCTCGAGGGCAGCGTCGATGTCGTCGACCGAGAACGCGACGCGGTGCATGCCGATGACGTTGGGGCGGGTGGGCCCCGACTCGATGGCCTCGGGATGGATGTACTCGAAGAGCTCGATGCGGCCGTGACCGCCCGGCGTCTCGAGCATCGCGATGTTGGCGTGGTTACCGTCGAGACCCACCGCGGTTTCGGTCCATTCGCCGCTGACCGTGGCACGGCCGACCACCGTCAGCCCCAGGTCGGTAAAGAACGCGATGGTCGCGTCGAGATCGCGCACGGCGATGCCGACGTTCTCGAGTTTGATGGCCATGCGGACGATGGTACCGAGTCGGACCGAGCCTCACCGGTCGGCTTCTAGCCCGTGACCCTGCCCTTGCACTGCTCGTCACGCCAGTTCTGCCAGAGCACGTTGGCAATGGTCGGAGGACCAGCCATGAATCTCATGGTGATGAATTCATCGGTTCCGGGCTTGATCCATGAGTACGGGCCGCCGGTGTAAATGGTGCACTGCTGCCATCCTTTACGCAGCAGACCGCCATCGGCCACCGCAAATATCGTGTTTCGGATCGGGATGTCTTTCCGCGAGTCCAGGCGGTCGCCCTTGTAGCCCCATGCCTCACGTGACGAGGTCTTGCTGTAGCTGCTCTGAACTAGCCAGGTAGCCGCCGGCATGTCGATCCCGAGCAACTTCGACTTGTTGTCCCGGGTGGTGGTCGTCGGGGTCGATGACGCCGACCGCCGTTTCTCCAGATTCTCACGAACCGTTTCGCTGGCGATCCGGTCGGTCTCCACGACACAGCCCGTCAGCACCACGGGGCCGACGATGGCGGCCAAAGCGAGTGCAGCAAAGCGACTCTTGATGGCTCCTCCTGACGTAGGTGACTGAATCAAGAGGTTAGGAGCAAATCTTGCCGATGGGAAGGGGCACCAACAGGGCTGCTACTCGCCCATCGCCGCCGGCTGGTGCTGCGTGATGCAGTGGATGCCGCCGCCGCGCTCGAACAGCGGCCGCGCGTCGACGCTGACCACGCGCCGGCCGGGATACTGCTCGGCCAGGATCGCCGCCGCGTCGGCGTCGCGCGGATCACCGAACGCGCACGCGATGACGCCGCCGTTGACCACCAGGTGGTTGATGTAGCTGTAGTCGACGTAGCCCTCGGCATCGGTCAGCAGGTCCGGTGCGGGAAGTTCGATGATCTCCCACGGCCGGCCCGCGGCGTCACAGGTCTCGGCGAGGGCCTCGCGAATCTCCTTGCACACCAGGTGGTCCGGATGCACATCGGAGCGCTGCGCATGCAGCAGCAGGCGCCCCGGTGACGTGATGGCCGCGACGATGTCGACGTGTCCGCGGGTGCCGAAGCGCTCCGAGTCGCGTGTCAGACCACGCGGCAACCACACGGCGTGGGTGGCGCCGAGGGTGCGGGCCAGTTCGGCCTCGATGTCGGCCTTGGTGGCGCCGGGATTGCGGCCGGGGTCGAGTTGGACGGTCTCGGTGACCAGCACCGTGCCCTGCCCGTCGACCTGGATACCGCCGCCCTCGTTGACCAACGCCGAACTGATCACCGGAACGCCGGCCCAACCAGCCACGGCGGCACCGATTTTCGCGTCACGATCCCAGCGTGCCCAGTCCTGGCCGCCCCAGCCGTTGAACACCCAGTCCACCGCGGCCACCGAACCGTCGGCGGCGTGCACGAAGGTCGGGCCGATGTCGCGCATCCAGGCGTCGTTGAGCGGCGCCTCGACGATGTCGACCTCGGCGGACAGATACCGCCGCGCGGCAGCCGTCTCCGCGGGGTCAACCACGACGGTCACCGGCTCGAACTCCAGCACCGCGTGGGCCACGGCAGCCCATGTCGAGCGCGCCTCGTGGTGTTCGGTTTCGTTGTCCCCCAAGGAATATCCTTCGGACGGGAACGCCATCCACACCCGGTCCTGTGGTGCACTCTCCGCAGGCATCACGTAGTTCGTCATTTCACCACCGCGGTGGCCTCGTGGCCGGCGCCGTACGGACGTTGCGCGTCGACCGGTGCGGTCAGCGCGCCGTAGCTCTCGGGCCGGCGGGTCAGCAGGAACGGGAACAGCTCCAGCCAGTCGCGGCGCTGGTCGAGGTCCAGATCGGCGACCAGCACCGCCTCCTCGTCGCGCGGCGCCTGCACCAGCACCCGGCCATAGGGGTCGGAGATGAACGACGAGCCGTAGAAGGTCACGGTGCCCTCGTCGCCAATTCGGTTGGGCACCACCATGAAAAGGCCGCTGTTGATGCCGTTGGCGACGATGACCTGCTGCCACAGCGGCTGCGTGTCGAACGCCGGGAAGACCGGTTCGGATCCGATGGCCGTCGGGTAGACGACGATCTCCGCACCGCCGAGCGAGTAGTTGCGAGCCACCTCGGGGAACCATTCGTCCCAGCACGTCGGCATTCCGAGCTTGGCGCCGAGTCCCTCCGGCTCGTAGACCGGGTACGGGTTGCCCTCGGCAGGACCGGCCCGGAAGTAGGTGTCCTCGTAGTAGCCCGCCGAGATCGGGATGTGCATCTTGCGGGTCCGGCCGGCGAGCTCGCCCGACGGGGAGACCAGGATCGCCGTGTTGAAGCCCAAACCGTCTGCCGCCGGCGACTTTTCGTAAAGCGACGCGTGCACGAAGATGCCGTTGGCGCGGGCCGCCTCGGCGGCGAGTGCGAACGTCGGTCCGTCGAGGAGATCTTCGGCGGTATCCCCCGGGTTCGGGCCGGCCGGGGTGTCGGCGGGATACCGCAGCAGGGTGATCTCCGGCAGGCAGACCAGCGCGGCGCCCTCTCCGGCCGCGCGGTCGATGCCGTCACGCAGCACCTTGGCGAGCTCATCGGCATCGGGACGCCAGCGGTGCTGCACCAGGCCGACCCGCACCGGCGGGCGCGTCGACTCGGTGCTGCGGGACAGCGACTCGGGTGCGGTGGCGGTCAGGGTGATCATCAGCTGGACTCCTAAAACGAATTTGATTCGTTTTATTGTGACCCCACTTACCCCCGGTTGTAAAGAGGTAGTAGACATATGCCATGGGCCGACCTTCCAAACCGCTGCTTTCGACGGATCGCATCGCCAGCGCAGCAATGGATTTGGTCAACAAGACCGGCGGCTTCACCGTGCCGGAACTGGCCCGGGCCCTCAAGGTCAGCCCGTCATCGCTGTACAACCACGTCGCGGGACGTGAACAGATCGTCGAGCTGCTGCGCGAACGGGCGATGTCCGACGTCGCGCTGCCCGCCGACGACCCGCAGCGGCCGTGGACCGACGTCGTCGCCGACATCATGCGGTCCTACCGCCAGAGCTATGCCCGCTACCCGCGGCTCATTCCCCTACTGACCTCGCACGCGGTGAACAGCGACCACGCCCTCACCATGTACAACGTGCTGGCCGTCGCGTTCGACCGGGCCGGGTTCGATCCCGCGGACACGTTGCGGGCCATCACCCTGATCGACTCGTTCGTGCTGGGCTCGGCGCTCGATGTCGCCGCGCCCGACGAACCGTGGCAGGCGGGCGCCGATGTCGCACCGGAATTCGCGGCCGCACTGGCCACCGGCACCACCAAACCCGAACGCGCCGATGACGCCTTCGAATTCGGCGTCAGAGTGCTACTCCGCGGACTGGCGGCGGTCCCGTCGGCCGAGTGATTACTCGGCCGCGTCGCCCTCGGGCTTGCTCTCGCCGTCGGTGGCCTTGTCCCCGTCCTCAGCTTCCGCCTCGGTCTTCGGCAGAACCGCATCCAGCGCCGCACCGGTGATCCGGCGGAACGCGCGGCGCGGCTTCTTGGCGTCGAGGATCGCGACCTCGAGCGTCGCTGCCCCCAGCACGCGATCGCCGGCCCCGGCGTGCAGCGCGTCGACGGCGATCTTCACCGCGTCGGCCAGGCTCGCGTTCTCCTGGTAGGAGTCGTTGAGCGCGGCGATGATCGGCTCGGTCGTACCACCCATGACGACGAAATGCGGCTCGTCGGCGATCGACCCGTCGTAGGTGATCCGGTACAGCTCAGGAGCTTTCGTCTCGCCGTGATGCGCGACCTCGGCGACACACAGCTCGACCTCGTAGGGCTTGGCCTGCTCGGTGAAGATGGTGCCGAGGGTCTGGGCGTAGACGTTGGCCAACTGGCGGCCGGTGACGTCGCGCCGGTCGTAGGCGTAGCCACGGGTGTCGGCGAACTGGATGCCGCCGCGACGCAGGTTGTCGAACTCGTTGAACCGGCCGACCGCCGCGAAACCGACGCGGTCATACAGCTCGCTGACCTTCTGGAGCGAGCGCGACGGGTTCTCCGCCACGAACAGCACGCCCCCGTCGTAAGCCAGGACAACCACGCTGCGACCCCGCGAAATGCCTTTGCGCGCAAGCTCGGAACGTTCCCGCATCGCCTGTTCGGGCGAGATGAAATACGGAAAGCTCATCAGGCATTACCTCTCGCGCGGGTCCGGTTGGCGATGACTTCCCGGGCCAGCGCGGCGATACGCTCCTCGGTGACCTCTTCGGCGCCCTCGGCACCGATCAGTACCGCGGTCGGATAGATGCCACGTGTCAGATCCGGTCCGCCGGTGGCCGAATCGTCGTCGGCAGCGTCGTACAGCGACTCGATGGCGACCTTGAGCGCCGAATCGGCGTCGGTCACATGCGAATACAGCTTCTTGATCGACGACTTGGCGAACAGCGAGCCCGAGCCCACCGACTGGTAGCCCTCTTCCTCGATGTTCCAGCCGCCGGCGGCGTCGAACGAGACGATGCGGCCCGCATTGCCCGGGTCGGAGTCGTCGAGGTCGTAACCCACCAGCAGCGGCAGCGCCACGAAGCCCTGCAGGGCCGCGCCGAGATTGCCGCGCACCATGATGGCCAGCCGGTTGACCTTGCCGCGGAACGTCAGCGGCACGCCTTCGAGCTTCTCGTAGTGCTCCAGTTCGACGGCGTACAGCCGCGCGAACTCCACCGCGATGGCCGCGGTGCCGGCGATACCGGTCGCGGTGTAGTCGTCGGCGATGTGCACCTTCTGCACGTCACGGCTGGCGATCATGTTGCCCTGCGTGGCGCGCCGGTCACCCGCGATCAGCACGCCGCCGGGGTACTTGATCGCGACGATGGTCGTGCCGTGGGGCAGGTCGGCACCGGATCGAGGATCACCCGCTGAAGCCCGATTGCCCGTCACGTCTCCCACCGGCAGCAGGTGGGGCGCCTGCCGGCTGAGAAAGTCCGAAAACGAGGACAGGTTCAGGTGGGGTGAGGTGACATCCAGTCGATCAGAGAAAGGCCCGAACGCTGCCGTCACTGGCCGCCCTTTTGGACGTATGCGCGCACGAAGTCCTCAGCGTTCTCTTCCAGCACGTCGTCGATCTCGTCGAGCAGGTCGTCGGTGTCCTCAGCGAGCTTCTCGCGACGTTCCTGACCTGCGGCAGACGGGCCGGAGAGGTCGTCGTCCTCGCCGCCGCCGCCACCGCGCTTGGTCTGTTCCTGAGCCATCGCCGCCTCCTGATTGCTCGATTCTCTGACTTCACACTACCGGTCCGCGCCCGGGTTCCCCGGGAACACAAGCAGTTACGTCGTGAGCTGCTCCACCAACTCGACCGCGCTGTCCACTGAATCGAGCAACGCACCGACGTGGGCCTTGCTTCCGCGCAGCGGTTCCAGCGTCGGAATCCGCACCAGCGACTCGCCGCCGAGGTCGAAAATCACCGAGTCCCAGCTGGCCGCGGCGATGTCCGCCCCGAACCGGCGCAGGCACTCGCCACGGAAGTAGGCCCGGGTGTCGGTGGGCGGGTTCTCCACCGCGTCCAGCACCTGCTGCTCGGTGACCAGCCGCTTCATCGAGCCGCGCGCCACCAGGCGGTTGTACAGACCCTTGTCCAGCCGCACATCGGAGTACTGCAGGTCCACGAGGTGCAGGCGCGGGGCGTTCCAGCTCAGGTTCTCCCGCTGGCGGAAGCCCTCCAGCAAGCGCAGCTTGGCCGGCCAGTCGAGGAGGTCGGCGCATTCCATCGGATCACGCTCCAGCAGGTCCAGCACGTGCGCCCAGGTCTCGAGGACGTGGTCGGCGCGCGGATCGGGGTCGCGCCGCTCCTGCAGCTTGGCCACCCGGTCCAGGTAGATGCGTTGCAAGGCAAGGGCCGTCAGCTCGCGGCCGTCGGCCAGCGCCACGGTCGCGCGCAGCGACGGGTCCCGGCTGATGACGTGCACCGCGTGCACCGGCCGCGCCAGCGCCAGGTCGGACAGGTCGATGCCCTCGGCCGGCCCGAACTCGATGAGGTCGAGCACCAGCGACGTGGTGCCCACCTTGAGGTACGTCGAGGTCTCGGCCAGGTTGGCGTCACCGATGATGACGTGCAGCCGGCGGTACTTGTCGGCGTCGGCGTGCGGCTCGTCGCGGGTGTTGATGATGCCGCGCTTGAGCGTCGTCTCGAGTCCGACCTCGACCTCGATGTAGTCGGCACGCTGCGTCAGCTGGAATCCCGGCTCATCCCCCGACTGCCCGATGCCGACCCGGCCGGAACCCGTCACGACCTGACGCGACACGAAGAACGGCGTCAGCCCGGCGATCACCGAGTTGAACGGCGTCTGCCGGCTCATCAGATAGTTCTCGTGCGTGCCGTACGACGCGCCCTTGCCGTCGACGTTGTTCTTGTACAGCTGCAGCCTGGCCGCGCCCGGGACGCTGGCGACATAGCGGGCCGCGGCCTCCATGACGCGTTCGCCGGCCTTGTCCCAGATGACCGCGTCCATCGGGTCGGTGACCTCGGGAGCGGAGTACTCCGGGTGGGCGTGGTCGACGTACAGGCGGGCGCCGTTGGTGAGGATCATGTTGGCCGCGCCGATCTCGTCGGCGTCGACGATCGGGGCCGGGCCCGTGGAGCGGCTCAGGTCGAAGCCACGCGCGTCGCGCAGCGGAGACTCGACCTCGTAGTCCCACCGCGTGCGCTTGGCCCGCTGGATGCCGCTCGCGGCCGCGTACGCCAGCACCGCCTGGGTGGACGTGAGGATCGGGTTCGCGGTCGGATCAGACGGCGACGAAATGCCGTATTCGACCTCTGTTCCGATGATCCGTTGCATGCCGCCAAGACTAGACGGCTGTCGATACGCGACGATTAGCCGCATGACCACATCACCGGCAGACCGGGTCGCCGCCGAGACCTGGTTTCTGCGGCGCGGGCTGCCCGCGGTGCTGCGTCCAGGGGCGCTGGTGCGACGGCTGTGGCAACGCTCGGCCCCGGCGCTGGCCGCGTTCGCGGTGTTCATGGCCAACTCGATCCTCGTCACCGCCGTCACCGGCAAACACACCATCAACATCGAGGCGCAGCCCACCCGGACCGAGTGGTTCGTCCTGGCGTTACTCCTGCTGGTGGCGCCGGTGGCCGCATTGGCGGGCTGGCTGGTGTCGCGCATCGCGTCGTGGCGCAATCGTGCCGGCGTGGCCGCGGTATCGGTGGCCGTGTGTGCCGTCGGCACGGTGCTCGGCGGTCCCGGTCCGAAAGTCGGCGGCAACCTGATCTACGTCGGCGTGATCGTCGCCGTCATCCTGGTCTGTACCGCGACCGGAATCGGCTCGATCCTCGGCTGGGCCCTGGACACCACGGCGCACAACCTGACGCTCGTGGGCAGCCTCTTCGTGCGGGCCCTGCCGATCATGCTGCTGACGGTGCTGGTGTTCTTCAACACCTACGTCTGGCTGATGGCGGCCATCGTCAGCCGGGCCCGGCTGTGGTCCGCGCTGGGCTTCCTGGCGCTGATCGCCGTGGCGTTCGTCATCGCGACCACCATCGACCGGGTCCGGCCGATCCTGACGGCGGCGGCGCCCGACGCGCCCGAGACCCAGAACGCGGTACTGGCCGACACGCCGTTCGTTCACCTACCCGCGCCCGAGCACCGAATCCCGTTGTCGCGCATCGAACGTGTCAACGTGGTGTTCGTCCTGGCCATGTCGCAGGTGCTGCAGCTGCTGATCGTCGCGCTGGTGACGGCCTTCATCTTCCTGGTGCTCGGCCTGATCCTGATCAGCCCGAAGCTGCTGGCGGAATGGACGCGGGGCAACGGCTCGCCCGACGGCACCATCTTCGGCATGACGCTGCCCATTCCGGAGTCGCTGATCCAGACGACGCTCTTCCTGGGCGCCCTGACCTTCATGTACATCACCGCGCGCACCACGACCGATGCCGAGTACCGCGCGGAGTTCGTCGACCCACAGGTCGACAGCCTGCGCCGCCGGCTCGACGCACGGGACCGCTACCTCGCCGACCTCAGACATGCGTGAGGGCCGTGTGCGCAATTCCGGAGTATTGCGCGCACGGCCCCCACACCTGCTGTCCTGTTACAGGTACTGCCCCAGGTTGCTCTCGGTATCGATGGCCCGGCTGGCCGACGAACTCTTGCCGGTGACCAGCGTGCGGATGTAGACGATCCGCTCGCCCTTCTTACCTGAAATCCGTGCCCAGTCATCGGGATTGGTGGTGTTGGGCAGGTCCTCGTTCTCGGCGAACTCGTCGACGATGGAGTCCAGCAGATGCTGCACCCGCAGACCGCGCTGCCCGGTTTCCAGCACCGACTTGATGGCGTACTTCTTGGCCCGGTCCACGACGTTCTGGATCATGGCACCGGAGTTGAAGTCCTTGAAGTACATGACCTCCTTGTCGCCGTTGGCGTAGGTGACCTCGAGGAAGCGGTTGTCGTCGATCTCGGCGTACATCCGGTCCACGATCTTCTCGATCATGGCCTTGATGGTCAGCGCGCGATCGCCGTTGAACTCGGCGAGGTCGTCGGCGTGCACCGGCAGTTCCTCGGTGAGGTACTTGCTGAAGATGTCCTGCGCCGCTTCGGCGTCCGGCCGCTCGATCTTGATCTTCACGTCCAGGCGGCCGGGCCGCAGGATGGCCGGGTCGATCATGTCCTCGCGGTTGGAGGCGCCGATGACGATGACGTTCTCCAGGCCTTCGACACCGTCAATCTCACTGAGAAGCTGTGGCACCACGGTGGTTTCGACGTCGGAGCTGACGCCGGTGCCACGGGTACGGAAGATCGAGTCCATCTCGTCGAAGAACACGATCACCGGGGTGCCCTCGGAGGCCTTCTCGCGAGCGCGCTGGAAGATCAGGCGGATGTGCCGCTCGGTCTCGCCGACGAACTTGTTGAGCAGCTCGGGACCCTTGATGTTCAGGAAGTAACTCTTCGCTTCCCGGGCGTCGTCGCCGCGCAGCTCGGCCATCTTCTTCGCCAGCGAGTTGGCGACGGCCTTTGCGATGAGCGTCTTGCCGCAACCAGGAGGGCCGTACAGCAGCACGCCCTTCGGCGGCCGCAGCGCGTACTCCCGGTACAGGTCCTTGTGCAGGAACGGCAGCTCGACGGCGTCGCGGATCAACTCGATCTGCCGCGTCAGGCCACCGATGTCGCTGTAGGCGACGTCGGGCACCTCTTCGAGGACCAGGTCCTCGACCTCGGCCTTGGGGATGCGCTCGAAGGCGTACCCGGCCTTGCTGTCGACCAGCAGCGAGTCGCCCGGGCGGAGCTTGCGCGCCCGCTCGTCGGCCAGGTCGTCGACGCCCTCGAGCACCTCGGCGACCTCGGGGTCGAGGAATTCGAGCGCGATCAGCGGCTCGGCGAGCCAGACGATGCGCTCCTCGTCGGCATGGCCGACGACGAGGGCACGCTTCCCGTCGTTCAGGATTTCGCGCAGGGTGCTGATCTCGCCGACCGACTCGAACGACCCGGCCTCGACCACTGTCAGCGCCTCGTTGAGGCGGACGGTCTGGCCCTGCTTGAGTTCGGACACCTCGATGTTCGGCGACACCGACAGCCGCATCTTGCGGCCGGAGGTGAAGACGTCGACGGTGTCGTCGTCGTGGGTGAGCAGCAGGACGCCGTACCCGCTGGGCGGCTGCCCCAGCCGATCGACTTCCTCACGGAGCGCCAGCAACTGCTGCCGCGCCTCTTTGAGCGTGTCCATCAACTTGCCGTTGCGGGTCGTCAGCGAATCGATGCGGGCTTCGAGTTGCTGCACGTCACGCGGTCCGCGATGCGTCGCAGCCGCGTTCGTGAGCTGCTCTCGCAGCGCCGCCGTCTCGCTGCGAAGCCGCGCCAACTCGGCGGCATCGGTGCTGGACATGGGGTTCTGACGAGATGTGCCCGGGCTGCCGAAGGCGTCCGGGCGATCCATTTCAGACATCTTGCTGCTCCTTTCCCACACCGGAAGTTGGTGCGGCGGATACCTCAACGCTACCGGCGATCTGCCGATCGTGGGCGTCGAAGGAATTGCGACACACGGGTGTCCCTCTGACCGCGCTGTTAACCTCATACCCGAGTCGGGCTCATCGAAAGGACCGCAGTGATCGTCAAATCCCTCGTCACCGGCATCGCAGCCACCGCCCTCGTCGGCGCCGCAGCAGTCGGTACGACCGTGGCTTCGCAGACGACCATCCCGACCACCGGCACGTCGACCGCGGTCGCGCCGGTCGTCCGCCAGGTCCCGCTGCCGCAGGCGCCCGCGCCGGGCCTGCAGTCGTCGCTGGTCTCGACGCTCAACGGGCTGACGGCCGCCGGGAGCTTCGCCGGGTCCAAGGGCAGCTACATCCAGGGCGGCGTGGGGCGGCTCGAGGCCATCACCGCCGACCGGGCCTACAGCAACGCCGTGAAGCAGGGCGTGTTCCCCATGAGCTTCGCCGTTGCCGACATCGATGACCTCGGAGACGGCACCGCGACGGCCAACGTCACCGCCACCGCTGCCACCGGCGCCACCGCAGCCCAGCCGCTGACCTTCGTCGCCGGCCCCAGCCCCACCGGCTGGCAACTGTCCAAGGGCTCGGCCATGGCCCTGCTGTCGTCGGTTAAGTAGGCGCCAGGACCAGCCCGGTGAATCCGACCCGAGGGACCTTGATCGCCGTCGTCGCGGCGGCGATCGGGTTGGCCGGGTGCAGTGAGCATGTCGAGCCGCCGGCCGACCCGATGCCCCGTTCACTGCTGACCACCGACGCCAAGGCGCCCGAGGCGGCGCCGCTGCCGTCACCCGACGCGATCACCGCGGTGCTGTACAAGATCGCGGACCCCGCGGTGCCGTCGGCACAAAAGATCGGGCTGATCCAATACGGCACCGCCGAGGACCAGGCCGGGCTCGACAACTTCACCAGGGCGCTTCGCGACAACGGCTTCAACCCGATGAACGTCACGGCGACCGACCTGCTGTGGTCGGCCGGGCAGCCGGGCGACATCATCGCCACGATCACCATCAGTTCGGTCGCCGCGCCGGACAACAAGTTCACGTTCCCCATGGAATTCAGCCCCATCCGGGACGCCTGGCAGCTGAACCGGCAAACCGCCAACCTGCTGCTCAAGCTGGGACAACCCGGCGGACCGGGCGCGTCGGGCGCGGCACCGACGCCTGGTCGCTGAGCTGTCGAATGTGGGTCGGGTGGCTGGAATTCGACCTGTTGCTGGGCGATGTGCACTCACTCAAAGAGAAGCGCTCGGTGATCCGGCCGATCATCGCCGAACTGCAGCGCAAGTTCTACGTGTCCGCAGCCGAGAGCGGAAATCAGGATCTGCACCGCCGGGCGGCCATCGGGGTGTCGGTCGTGGCGGCTGACCGCCATCACGTCGTCGAGGTGCTCGATGCCGCCGAACGTCAGGTTGCGGGACGCCCGGAGATCGAGCTGCTGTCCGCGCGGCGCGGCCTCGTCAGCAGCGAGGACTAGATGTTGCGCTTGCGCCGCAGCGGCTGCGGCGTCACCGCCCCCGGCGCGAGGCGGCGCGCGCTGATCAGGAACGCGGTGTGGCCCCGCATCGAATGCTGCGGGCGCACCGCGAGTCCGACGACGTCCCAGCCGCGCTGCAGCGACTCCCACGACCGCGGCTCGGTCCAGCACTGCTGCTCACGCAGCGCCTCGACCGTCTTCGACAGCTGCGTGACGGTCGCGACGTAGACGATCAGGACGCCGCCCGGGACCAGCGCCTTCGACACCGTCTCCAGCACGTCCCACGGCGCGAGCATGTCGAGCACCACCCGATCGACCTCGCCACCGTCGTGGTCATTGAGGTCGGCGATGACCAGGTTCCAGTTCTCCGGCCGTTCGCCGAAGAAGGTCTCGACGTTGCGCACCGCGTGCACCGCATGGTCGTCGCGCACTTCGTAGGACGTCACAGAGCCGCCCGGGCCGACGGCGCGCAGCAGCGAACACGTCAACGCGCCGGAACCCGCGCCGGCTTCCAAAACCCTTGCACCCGGGAAGATGTCGCCCTCGTGCACGATCTGCGCGGCGTCCTTGGGGTAGATCACCTGCGCGCCGCGCGGCATCGAGAGGACGTAGTCGATCAGCAGCGGACGCAGCACCAGGAACGGGTCGCCGTTGGTGGATTTCACGACGCTGCCCTCGGGCTGGTCGATCACCGAATCGTGGGCGATGATGCCGCGATGGGTGTGGAATTCCCCACCTGTCGCCAGCACCATCGTGTAGTGCCGGCCTTTGGCGTCGGTCAGTTGGACGCGGTCGCCGACGGTGAAGGGTCCGGTGATTCTCACCGGGCCAGCCTGCCAGCCGACCCGCCCGGGCGGACGGCCGGGGTTCGGCAACTTTGTCGTTGCCCCCACTTAAGCTGCTGGCATGACCACCCCCACTGCGCCCACCCGGCGGCCGGCGCTGTCGCCGTCGCGGGCCGGTGACTTCAAACAGTGCCCGCTGCTGTACCGGTTCCGGGCCATCGACCGGCTGCCGGAGCCGCCGTCGACCGCGCAGTTGCGCGGCTCGGTGGTGCACGCCGCGTTGGAGCAGCTGTACGCGCTGCCTGCCACCGACCGCGTGCCGGAGACCGCGTTGTCCCTGGTGACACCGGCGTGGGACGCCGTGGTGGCAGAGAAGCCCGAGTTGGCCGAGGAGATCGCGCCCGAGCTGCGGGAGACGCTGCTGAAGGAAGCGCGGGCCCTGCTGTCGGGTTACTACCGGCTCGAGGATCCGACGCGCTTCGACCCGCAGAGCTGCGAACAACGCGTCGAGGTCGAGTTGTCCGACGGCACCCTGCTGCGCGGTTTCGTCGACCGGATCGACGTCGCGCCGACCGGCGAGCTCCGCGTGGTCGACTACAAGACCGGGAAGGCCCCTCCGGAAGCGCGGGCACTGGCCGAGTTCAAGGCCATGTTCCAGATGAAGTTCTACGCGGTGGCGCTGCTCCGGCTGCGGGGCGTGGTGCCGGCGCGGCTGCGGCTGCTGTACCTCGCCGACAGTCAGGTGCTGGACTACAGCCCTGATCTGGCCGAGTTGGAAAGGTTCGAGAAGACCCTGATGGCCATCTGGCACGCCATCCAGAAGTCGGGCGAGACCGGTGATTTCCGGCCCAACCCGTCCAAGCTGTGTTCGTGGTGCACGCACCAGGATCTGTGCCCCGCCTTCGGCGGCACTCCCCCGCCGTACCCCGGCTGGCCCGAGAACTTCGGGGCCGCATGATCGACTGTTACTACCGTCGGCTGGACGCCGACGGCGATCTGCAGCGCTTCGAATCGACCGAAGGCACCGGCAGCAACTGGGACGAGAGCATCCAGCACGGGTCACCGCCGCTGGCACTGCTGACCAAGTCCATCGAAGAACTGGCTGCCGGCAGCGGCATGCAGGTGGGCCGGCTGACCCTCGACATCCTCGGCGCCATTCCCGTTGCGCCCGTTGCGGTTCGGGCCTGGGTGTCGCGGCCGGGCTCGCGCATCTGCATGATGACCGCGGAGATGACGGCCGCGCAGCGTGACGGCTCCGAACGCGCGGTGGCGCGGATGTCGGCGTGGCTTCTTGCGGTGACCGATACGCGCGACGCGGTCCTGGATCGGTACCCGCCGATGCCCCGGGTGCCCGACACCGGTTTCCGGCATCACTGGCAGGGCCGGCCCGGCTATCTGGAGACCGTCACCTGGGTGCCGCAGCCCGACGACGCCAACGCGTCGGTGGTGTGGATGCGGCCGCTGATATCGCTGGTCGATGACGAGAAGACGACTGACCTGCAGCAGCTGGCGATGGTCGTCGATTCCGCGAATGGCGTTGGCGCGGCGCTGGATCCGAACGAATTCATGTTCATGAACACCGACACCACGGTGCACCTGCACCGCGCCCCCGTCGGCCCGGAGTTCTGTCTCCGGGCCCGCGGCTCGATCGGCCCCGACGGCCTCGGCTCGACGACGGCCGAGCTGTTCGACGAACAGGGCTTCTTCGGGACGTCAGCGCAGACGCTGTTGGTCCAGCGGCGCTGACGTCCCGCGATCACTTCGCGACGTCGACGGCGGACGTGGGCGCGTCGAAGAAGACGCGCAACGCCGCGAGGTCGCCGGTGATGTCGACGAGCGGGGCGACGTCGTCAAGGGCGAGCAAGCCTGCCGCGAGCCCGAGAACGATCTGCGCCTCGGCCGTCAGCACGGCGTCGAGCTTGCGCCCGTCGGGCCAGCCCACGTCGATGCCGGCCTCGGCCGCGCTCAGTTGGACGGTGACGCCGTCCACCACGATTCCCACCACGGTCGACGAGTCGCCGGGGACGCGCCCGGCGAACAGCGCCGGAAGCGCCAGGAGAAGCCCGTCGGCGCGGAAGCTGTCGCCTTCTGGACCGCGGATCATCAGCGGCGGCGACCAGCGGATCATGGCGTAGATCGGCTCGCGAAGTTGGGCGCCCCAGTCGGTGAGGGCGTAGGTGATCGCGTTGGCCCCGTCCGACAGGCGCCGTTCCACCACGCCGGCGGATTCGAGATCGCGGAGCCGGTCGGTCAGCAGGTTCGTCGCGATCCCCGGCAGCCCCTCACGTAGCTCACCGAAGCGCGCCGGCCCGATCAGGAGCTGACGGACTATCAACAGGTTCCACCTGTCACCCACCACGTCCAACGCCCTGGCGAGTCCGCAGTACTGGCCGTAATCTTTACTCATCATCACTCACTTGATTTTTTAAAGTACACCTGATTATATCAACTACCGAGCGGAGGTTGCCATGACAATCCCAGACCGACAAAACGACCCGCGCCGCAAGGCGGGCATTCTGACTGCCGTCTACGTAGCAGTCCTGGCCATCAATCTCGATGTGACGATCGTCAACGTCGCCTTGCCCAGCATCGCGACCCAACTGCACGCCGATACCCGCGGACTGCAATGGGTCGTCGACGGCTACACCCTGACCTTCGCGGCCCTCGTCTTGGCAGCAGGCAGCTTGTCGGACCGCTACGGCCGCCGGCCGGCGCTGCTGATCGGCCTTCTCGGATTCGCTGTCACCAGTGGGATGGGCGCACTGGCCACCAGCACCGGGTCCCTCGTCGCGGCGCGGTTCGGCATGGGAGTTTTCGCCGCGCTGATCTTCCCCACCACCCTGTCGATCATCACCAACACCTTCTCTGACCGACGCCAACGCGCCGCGGCACTGGGCGGCTGGGGCGCGGTGGTCGGCGTCGGTGTCGCCGCCGGCCCGGTCACGGGAGGCCTTCTGCTCGAACACTTCTCGTGGAGCAGCGTGTTCTGGGCACTCATCCCGTTGGCCCTGCTGGCAGTCGTTCTCGGGTTTTTCCTCGTCCCGGAATCACGCGACCCGGGCGTGCCACCGCTCGACATCCGGGGCTTGATCACCTCGACCGCATTGCTCGGAGTGCTCGTCTACACCATCATCGAAGCCCCTGCCCGAGGCTGGCACAGCCCCGCGACACTGTTCGGCTTTGTCGCCGCGGCAGCGCTGACGCTGGCGTTCGTGACGATCGAGCAGTCAGCAGAGCACCCCATGCTCGATGTCCGGTTGTTCGCCGACCGCAGATTCAGCGCCGCCAGCGCGTCGGTGGCCGTCACCTTCTTCGCGTTGTCCGGCTTCATCTTTCTGATCACGCAGTACTTTCAGGTGCTGCGCGGGTTCAGCCCCTTCTCGACCGGCGCCCGCATCCTGCCCGTCGCCGGCTCCATCGCGATCGGTTCCATCGCCGGCGGCTTGCTCGCCCCACGCATCGGCACCCGCGCCGTGGTGGTCAGCGGACTGGCGTCCTTCGGCACTGCGATGGCCTGGATTGCCGGGAGCATCGACACCGATACCCCCTACTGGGCCACCATCGTTGCGCAGATGGTTCTCATGGGCCTGGGCATCGGCCTGGTCTCCACTCCCGCAACAGAATCCATCATGCTCGTGCTGCCGCCGGCCCGGGCCGGTATCGGTTCGGCGGTCAACGACGCCACGCGCGAGCTGGGTGCCACACTCGGCGTGGCCATCGTCGGCTCACTCTTTTCCTCGATCTTCAGTGCCCGCCTCGCCGACAGCGCGTTCGCCGCAACCGGAAAGGCCAGCGAGGCCGGCAACTCCGTACCGACCGCGTTCGGCATTGCCACTGCGCACCCCGAACTGCTTGTTGCCGTGCAACATTCGTTCCTCAGCGGCATCACCACGGCGTGCACGGTCGTCGCGGCACTGTGCTACGCGGCGGCTGCCGCCGGTGTCATTGCGCTACCCGGCCAACGGTTTCAGCCGCCGGCCGTCGCGACGGGCACCGCACACGAGCCGGATTCACGCGCTCCGGTGGCACAGCAGGCATAGGTTGCCGATCTCCTTTCCACCGCCCGGGTCTAGCAGTGGCGAACGGAGTTCGCGGCGAGCCAGTCGGCGAAGCGTGTCGTGCAGATGGTGGCATTGCCGCCTGGCGCGAGCGAGAGATCATCGATCACTGCCCCGAAGTACGGCGCGCGGGCGTCGGTCACGATCCGGCGAGGATCGCCGGCCGCCGCGAGACCCGTGCGGACAAAGTCGTCCATCCCAATCGCTTCCGGACCGACAACCTCCACCACCCCGTTGGTGGGGCTGCCAACAGCGGCACCGGCCACGGCGGCCGCCACATCGTCGGCGGCGATCGGGCGAAACGCGGCGTGCGGCAAGGTCACAACGTCCCCATCGGTGGCCGAGTCGGCCAGGCCGCCCACGAATTCGTAGAACGGCGTAGCGCGAACGATCGAGTACGGCTGGCCGGAATCCTGGATCCGGTTTTCCTGGGCTCCTTTGGCAGTGTTGTAGCCGCTATCAGGCGTCGTGTGCGCCCCGACGACCGACAGTGCCACGTGGTGTCCTACGCCGGCTGCACGTTCGGCTGCCAGGAGATTCGTGGTCGTTGTGGTGAAGAAGTGCATCACCGCCTCGTCTTCGAACAATGGCGAGTCGGAAACATCGATGACGACATCCGCGCCTGCCAGCGCGTCGGCGAGACCCTCACCGGTGAGTGCGTCGATACCCGACCGGCGGGACGCGGTAACCACATCGTGGCCCTGCGCGGTGAGGATGGTCGATACCTTGGCGCCGATGAGCCCACGGCCGCCGATGACAACAATTTTCATGATGGTCCTTAAGTTCGTAGTTGCAGTTACTTCGTATTGCTGAGCGTTACGTTGGGCTGTGACCCGGGTGGGTCGGGTATGG